>DASRSL010000238.1:0-13818 GCA_035656495.1 Roseiarcus sp. | reverse complement strand
ACGCGCTGGGCGGAGCTCCGCCGTCCATGGCAATAATGTACTGCGGACAGCGTCGGAGTGAAGGACCGCGCGCCCCGCGAAGGCTTTGCCGACCGGAACGCGAAGCCCGCCCGTATCGGCCGCGATCGCGAGAAGAGCCTCATCGCCGAAGGACGGCGACAAGGTAGCGGCAAGGGCGTTCGCCGGCGTTGTGAAACCGGCAGGCCTCCGGCTCGCCGAGAACCAGGCTGTCGCCCGCGGCGAGACGATGGACCTTCGCGCCTTCGGCGAATTCGAGCGCGCCCTCCAGGACCCAGATCGCCTGCCGGATGAACAGATAGGCCTCGCGCGGAAACGCGACGGCCTCGCCCGGCGGCAGGACGATCTCGGTCAATTCCAGCGGCAGTTCCGGCCTCGTGACCACTGATCGCCGGAGATAGCCTGTCTTGGGATCCCGCCAGAGGGCCTGCTCGTCGCGACGACAAAGCCGCTCGCCGAAATTTTCAGCGCGCGACAACAGCGTCGTCAAAGTGAGGCCGAACGCCCCGGACAGCTTTCCCAACAACGCCGCGGTCGGACTCGACTCGCCGCGCTCGATCTTGCTGATCATCGCTCGCGAAACGCCTGATCGCCCGGCGAGGTCGGCGAGCGACCAGGCGCGCGTTTCCCGTTCGGCGCGAATCCGCCCGGCAATTCGCTGGGTCGTGTCGTCCACTATGTTTGACAAATCATCCAATTTCATAACAAGGTGCGCCCCTAGAGGAGATTGCGGGGGCCGTCAATGGAAATCCGAGACGCGACCGAAGGCGACCTGGCCGAAATTCTGGCGATCTACAACGAGGTCATCGCCAACTCGACTGCGATTTATGCGGACCGGCCCTCGACGCTCGAGGACCGGCGCGCGTGGCTCGCGCAGCGACGGCAGGGCGGCTATCCGGTGATCGTCGCCGCCGACGGGCGCGGTGTCCTCGGCTTCGCCTCGTTCGGCGACTGGCGCGGCGCCTTTGCCGGCTATCGCCATACGGTCGAGCATACGGTGCATGTTCGCGCCGACGCTCGGGGCGGCGGCATAGGAACCGCGCTCATGGCGGCCTTGGTCGAGCGCGGCGCGGCGATCGGGAAGCATGTCATGATCGGCGCAATCGACGCGGCGAACGTCTCGTCACGGCGCTTTCACGAGCGCCTCGGCTTCGCCGAAGTCGCGCTTTTCCGCGAGGTCGGGCGCAAGTTCGACCGATGGCTCGATCTCGTCTTCGTGCAGCGCATTCTCGACCAGGCGGAAGCGGCGCCGCGAGGGTGAGGCGAACGGCCAGAACGTAGATCGGATCCTGGCTGACGACGGTCGCGAGCGTGCCGCTGAGCGTCGAATCCCGTCTGACTTAGGGTCGCCGTCAAAATGAAACAGCTGTGAGATCAATGTGTTAGTCGGAAGCAACGTTATGGAGCAATAACGGGGCCGGATCGGCTGATCGGTGTTTTTATCTGCGATATCAAATACTTACATCTATTCTATGCAAAGGCTTCCGTTGCCCTGCAAGGCGCGAAAGGGATGGTTTTTGGCGCCCAAGCCCTTGAAAAGTGGGGATCGCGGGACAGATTCGCGGCGGGTCCGGCGCGGCGGCAGGGCGAGCCGCCCTTGACTCCGCCGCCAAGGCGCCCGACACCCGGCGGCGCCCATGTCCGAGTCCGCCGCGACGCCGATCAAGCCCCGCCTCCGCGTGGTCCTCTGCGCGCCGCGCGGCTTCTGCGCCGGCGTGGTGCGGGCGATCGACATCGTCGAGCGGGCGCTCGATCTCTACGGGCCGCCGGTCTACGTTCGCCACGAGATCGTCCACAACCGGCACGTCGTCGAGCAGCTCAAGGCCAAAGGCGTCGTGTTCATCAAAGAGGTCGACGAGGCGCCGGCGGGCGGGAATCCCGTCATTTTTTCCGCCCACGGCGTCGCCAAGGCGGTGCCGGAAGAAGCCAGGGCGCGCGATCTCTTCACCATCGACGCGACCTGCCCCCTCGTCACCAAGGTTCATCGGGTGGCCCAGGCGCATTTCAGGCGCGGCCGGCGGATCATTCTGATCGGCCATGACGGCCATCCGGAGGTGATCGGGACGATGGGGCAGTTGCCGCCGGGCGCGGTGACGCTGGTCGGCTCGATCGAGGACGTCGATCGGCTGCCGGCCGACGACGGCCGCCCAATCGCCTATGTGACGCAGACGACGCTCTCGGTCGACGATACGCGCGAGATCGTCGCCGCGCTGAAACGTCGGTTTCCCTCGATCCACGCGCCGGCGATGGACGACATCTGCTACGCCACGACCAACCGGCAGGAGGCGGTCAAGGCGGCGGCGCGGCGGGTCGACGCGGTGATCGTGGTCGGGGCGGACAATTCCTCCAATTCGCAGCGTCTGCGCGAAGTGGCGGAGCGCGAAGGCTGCGCCGCGCAGCTCGTCGCCGACGAAGGCGGCGTCGACTGGAAGGCGCTGCAAAACGTCGGCTCCGTCGCGGTTACGGCGAGCGCCTCGGCGCCCGAGGCGCTGGTCAAGCGCATCCTCTCGGCCCTGGACGCGCGCTATGAAATCGTGCTCGAGACGCTGACGACGACGAGCGAGTCGATGGCCTTTCCGCTGCCGCGCAGCCTGCGCGAGGTCGTGTAGCTCAAGAGCTCGCCCAGACGAGAATCCGGGCCGCCACGACAATGAGCCCCATCCCCAGCCCTCGCGCAGCGACGGCGGCTCGCGGAAGGCCTTGAGCGACACGGCCCAGGCGAGGGGCGCCTCGATCAGCCCGAGCGTGCGCACCCGCGCCGCGTCGGTCAGCGCGAACGCGAGGAACCAGAATTGCGAGGCGAGCGCGCCCATGAAGCCGGCGATGAGCGACGATCGCCAGGCGACGAGGATCTTTCGCGCCCCCGCCTGGTCGAAGAGTCATTTCGTGAACTCCACCGCCCTTCTATCGCGGCCCCGTGCGCAACGTCGAAAGGCGGAGGTCGGGCGATTGACGCGTCCGGCCCCTGCGGCTAAGCCCAGACCTCGCCATCCTCTTTTCGCGCGAGATGATCGGACAGTGGCCGTCTATACGGAAGTCTCGGACGAAGCGCTGAGGGACTTCCTCGCGCTCTTCGACATCGGCGACGTCATCTCGTTCAAGGGAATCGCGGAGGGGGTCGAGAACTCCAATTTTCTCCTGCGCACCGCCACGAACCAATTCATTCTCACGCTCTACGAAAAAAGGGTGCGGGCGGCCGACCTGCCGTTCTTCATCGGGCTGATGGAGCATCTCGCCGGGCGCGGCGTCACGTGCCCGCAACCCGTTCGCAATCGGGCCGGCGAAGCGCTCGGTGAGCTCGAAGGCCGTCCGGCGACGATCGTCACCTTTCTCGACGGTCTATGGGTTCGCCGGCCGAACGTTCGTCATTGCGGCGAGGTCGGCGAGGCGCTCGCGCGCATGCATCTCGCCGGAGCCGATTTTGAACTTGCGCGGCCGAACGCGCTCTCGCTCGCCGGCTGGCCGCCCCTTCTTCTCGCAGCCGAGGCGCGGGCCGACGAGGTCGCGCCGCGGCTGGGGGAAGAAAGCGCGGCCGAGCTCGCCTTCCTGCAAGCGCACTGGCCGGCGAACCTGCCGAGCGGAGTCATCCACGCCGATCTCTTCAACGACAACGTGTTTTTCATCGGCGAGAGGCTGTCGGGCCTCATCGACTTCTATTTCGCCTGCAACGACGCGCTGGCCTACGATCTGGCGATCTGTCTGAGCGCCTGGTGTTTCGAGCCTGGCGCCGAGTTCAACGTCTCCAAGGGGCAGGCGATGATCTCGGCCTACGAGCGCGTCCGCCCGCTTGGACCATCCGAGGTCGCGGCGCTGCCGATCCTGGCGCGCGGGGCGGCGCTCCGCTTCATGCTGACGCGACTCGTCGATTGGCTGAACGTGCCGCCCGGGGCCAAGGTCGCGCCGAAGAATCCGCTCGAATATCGAGACAAGCTGCGCTTCCATCAACGCGTTAAGACGGCCGCCGATTACGGGCTCGTCCGGTGAGCCGGCGAGTCAACGTTTGGACCGATGGCGCCTGTTCGGGCAACCCGGGTCCGGGCGGATGGGGCGCGGTGCTTCGATACGGTTTGCATGAGAAGGAGCTGAAGGGGGGCGCGCCGCTTACGACCAACAATCGCATGGAGCTCACGGCGGCGATCGAGGCGCTTGAAGCGCTGAAACGCCCTTGCGCGGTGAGCCTGCACACCGACTCCCAATATCTGCGCGGCGGCGTCACCGGATGGCTCGACCTCTGGAAGCGCAACGGCTGGCGCACCGCCGACAGGAAGCCGGTCAAGAACGAGGACCTTTGGCGCCGCCTCGACGCGGCGGCCGGGCGGCACGAGGTCGAGTGGCGCTGGGTCAGAGGCCACGTGGGCGACGAACTGAACGAACGCGCCGACAGGCTCGCCCGCGAGGGCATGAGCGCGTATTTGGCGCGGGGACGCAGCGCGGCCGGTTGAACGGTCCCGAAGCCGAGACGAACTAAGCCAGGCGCGCGCGGACCGCCACTGCCCCGGCAATACTTTCGTAAAGCGCCCGCCTGTCCGCCATTACGTATTGTCGCGGTTGCATCGCAGCGTTCGAGCCTCTTTTTTTGGGACGACTCAAGCACCGCCGCGACATTGACATAATTTACCATCACGTTTGCTTCTTTGAATAGTTTGGCTTGTTCGTTGGCTCTGTCTCTGGCATGGAGCGCGAGCGTTGTAGAGGCCGCAAAACGCGCGCGGGGAACTGGAGTAACGCTGGACGAAGCCGTTAACGGATTCCTGATGGATTGTCAGTAATGTGACGGCTCTAACGCAGCGGAGCAGCGGAACGGATTTAGGCAGGTTTGGAATGACCAACGTTGCGATAGCGGTCCTCTCGGCCGCGGAATTTGAGATTGCCCGTCGGTTGCTGTTGGGCTTGTCGGCTCACCGGAGCTACGACGACTGGCTCGACTGCCGCTACGGGACATTGATGTCGCGCTCGCTTGGAGGCGACGACGCGCAACTGGTGACCGTCAGCCTAGGACCCTTCCTGGAATGGTGTGACGATCGCGGCCTGCCCCCGAGCGAGACCACCTTGGACGTATTCGCGCTGCTGTCCGGCGGGGACGGTTCTCAGGCGGTAGAGAGTTCCGCCTCGGTCCTTCGGCGCGCTGCGCCGTTGACTGACCGGAATCCGAGATCGATTTCCCTTTCGCAGGATCCGAAAAGCGCCTCGCGCTCGCTTCGCGTCGATCTGTAGAAGGGGTAGCGGGCTTCGACCCGAGCTCTCACCTCCTGGAAGTCCATTCCCATGCAGCCGAATTTCGCGGTGAGACCAGGATAGGGACGCGGCTCGCACCAGAGGACGAACTGAAGAACGCGCCGATAAAAGGCCATGTGCTCCAGGCGTGGCGACGCCACCGCGAGGTCAATGTCGAAACGCTCGGCTGCCATGTAGCTAGGACGGAGCGCGACATAGGCCAGCTCCGGATTCGACCGCGAAAATTCGATATTTGCGGCAAATCGCGTCGTTTCGAGGATCACCAATCCGGCCCGCAATCTGGGCGCGACGACGTCGGGATAGACTGCCATGCTGGGAAGCAAGGAGTCCTCGCCTATCCCCAGATTCAACCTTGTGGTCGCCGCCAGTTCTCCGTCGACGAAGGTCATCGTGACCCAGGCGTTGGCCGTTTTGTCGTAACGCCCATCGAAGAGAGTTCGATCGGAGCGGGGCTCCAGCAATCCGCTTCGCACATACGCATCGTATCTCAGGCGAAACGCGGCCTCCCGGTCGGGATCAGTCCTGGCGATCCGGTGCTCAACCCTTTCCATAAACCTCAAAACGCGGTCGGAAAAGCCGAGAAGCGCGCCGTCTGCCGCCTTCATAATGTTTCTCCCGCCAAGTTGAGAACGATGTTAACAGAATAATAAGAAACGTAAACGGTTTTTGTACGATTTTGGCCACATTTAGTTAACACCCGACTCACCGCTTCAAATACGATCACTGATTGTAGTATGCACCCGGACTGACTTGGCGAGGTGAGCGGTGACAGGCGACGATCTGCCTCCTTTCGGAGGCCCTTCCAATGACCGATCCGGCGGTCGGCGAACAACGCGCCGGCCACGAGAGTTCAGCCGCACGCATTCGAGCAGAAGCGCGGGTCCCGCTAGGAATTAAACGACTTTTTATTGGTGCGACCCCATAGTGGTTTTCTGCTGAAGGTTGTCCAACCGCGCCATGGCGAGCACCATACGAAGCGACGCTTCCGCATTAGGGGGCGAATTGCCGGACGAACTCTATATCGAGTTCGTGGACGGGCTTCTGGCAGACGCCGCTCCCGTTCTCTTGTCGGCGCTGACCGCGACGACCGTGGAAATCGTGAACGCGGTCGCGTGCCGGAGCACGCTGTTGTTGGTCACATCTGCGGCGCAGCCAGCGATCGCGGGAATCCGTCTCTTTCACCTACAACGCCTTGCGAAACGAGCGCCGAGCCGCACGATCGAGATTGCTCGCCGGCACGAAACAGCCTTTGCGATCGGCGCTTGCGCCAGTCTTGCAACGGTATCGCTCTGGACGTTGCTTTCTTTCTGCGTGACCCGCGAGCCCTTCATCCAGTTCCTCGGCGCCACCATGACGATCGCCTACGCTTTCGGAATGTTGAGCCGCAGCTATGCAATCTACCGCGGCTTCAATCTTCAACTTGTCGCCGCATTTCTCCCCCTCTCCGCTGCGATGTTCGTTGCGGGCGGATGGTATCCGGTCGCGATCATCGTCGCGTTTGTGCCACTGATTGCTTTCATGAAAGGCTATTCATCCCGACTGAAGGCCAATTTCCTGGGCGTCGTCGCCGCGCAGCAAAAGGCCGCAATGCTTGCCGCGCGCCTCGACACCGCGCTCAACAACATGTCGCACGGGCTGTGCATGATCGATGCGACCGGACGCCTCATCCTCGCAAACGATCAATTTCGCGCCATCTTCAGGCTCGGCGAGGAGGTTGCGGTCGCCGGCGAGAGCGTGCATTCGCTGTTTCGCCGACATATCGAACCGCAGCTCCTGTCACAGTCGCAGTTTTCCCCGTCGGTTCGCGCGCTGTTCCATGGAGCCGACATCGCCTCCGACGTAACTGTGCCGATCGACACCAAGGACGGCCGTTCGATCGAAGCCACGGTCAACCGCATGAAAAACAACGGCACGGTCCTTGTGATCCAGGACGTGACCGAGCGCCGGAATGCAGCAGCCCGGATCAACAGAATGGCGCATTTCGACGCCGTCACCGAACTTCCGAACCGCCGCAGCTTCGAGGAAGAACTCGCCAAGGCTCTAGAGCTCGGCCGTCCGCGCGTCGGCGGCCTGACAGTGATGTTTCTGGATCTGGACAATTTCAAGCAGGTCAATGACAGCCTGGGCCACGCTACCGGCGACAAGCTTCTTGCGGAAATCGCGCGCCGCCTCGACAGGATCGTCGGCCCGCGCGATCTGGTCGCCCGCTGGGGAGGCGACGAGTTCGTCATCCTCCACCGCCATGGCCCCGGCCTGCCGGAGACTTCCACGGTCGCCAGGCGCATCATCGAGGAGATCGGCCGCGCGGTCGTGATCGACGGCAGCGAGGTCATAATCGGCGCGAGCATCGGCGCCGCATCGGCCCCCGACGACGGGACCACGCCTGATGCTCTCTTGTCCAAGGCGGACATCGCTCTCTACGCGGCGAAGGCCGATGGTCGGCGCGGCTGGCGCGCCTTCGAACGGGAGATGGACACCAAAATACAGATGCGCCGGCTCATCGAGCTCGAATTGCGCGCCGCTGTCGCCAACAAGGCGATCGATCTCCATTTCCAGCCGATCGTCGATGTCAGGACACGCAGGATCGTGTCGTTCGAGGCGCTCGCCCGCTGGCGCCATCCGGTGCGCGGCGCCGTCTCGCCGGGCGAGTTCATCCCAATCGTCGAGGAAATGGGACTCATGGAGGAGTTCGGGGCATGCGTTCTGCGCCACGCATGCGAGGCCTGCGCTTCCTGGCCGCAGGACATCAGCGTCTCGGTCAACCTCGCCCCGTCGCAGTTTCGCAGCGGAAACATCGAGGCGATCGTCGAGGGCGGACTCAGGGCAAGCGGCCTTCGGCCCGATCGCCTCGATCTCGAGATCACCGAGTCGACCTTGCTCGACGATCGCAGCGACGCGCGGCGCACGCTCGAGGCGCTTCGCGCTCGCGGCTGCCGCATTTCGCTCGACGACTTCGGCACCGGCTATTCGAGCCTGAGCTATCTCTTGAGCTTCCCGCTGGACCGGATCAAGATCGACCGATCGTTCACCATTGGGCTCGGCATACAGGAACGCGCCTCGATTTTGGTTGAAAGCGTCGCCGCGATGAGCCGCAAGCTCGGCATGACAGTGCTGATTGAAGGCGTTGAAACCGAACGGCAGATGCGGATCATCGAGCAGCTCGAAACGATCGCCGAGGTGCAGGGCTTCTTGTTCAGCCCGCCGGTCGCCCGGGCGGAGGCGCTCGCGCTTCTCGGAGCCGGCCGACGGCCCTCCCAGGCGGCGGCGGCTTGATGCTCGCTCCGTCGCTGCTCACTCGCCCTTGAGCGCGCCGACGAGCGCCTCGGCGTCGTCCGAATCCCATTTGACCGCGCCGGCGGCGGAGCCGACCTCGCACCCGTTCCGGTCGATCAGCATGGTCACCGGCAAACCGAGCGCCTTGCCGTCCTTGCGCAGCGTTTCGAAGGCGTCGCCGCTCGGGTCGGCGTAGCGTGCGAGGGCTTTCACGCCGACGCCGTCGAGGAAGGCGGCGCGGCGATCGAGACGGGCGGTGTCGACATTGACAGCGACGACCTCGAAGCCCGGGCCGCCCGCTTGCGCCTCGAGCCGGTCGAGCGCCGGCATTTCGACGCGGCAAGGCACGCACCAGGTCGCCCACAAATTGAGGAGCACTGCCTTTCCGCGGAAATCGGCGAGCGTCGCCTTCGAACCGTCGGGGCGCTCGAAGACGAGCGGCAGGGCCTCGCCCGGCTGAGAGGCGATCGAAACCGCGGCGACCTCGCCCTTCGCGAGCGGCGCAAGCCTCGCCGCCAGCGCCCTCGAGGCGGGGGGACAGGCGCCTGCGACCTTGCCCGCCGGCGCGAGCGTCCCGTATAGGACGGCCCCGGCGGCGAGGGCCGCAAGGACGCCAAGCGCGGCTGGGAGGAGAAGCCGGCGCGGCGGTTTTTCAGTCCTCGTCATTCTCGAACCATTCAGAGCGAAAGTCTCATGAGCAATGCGATGTGGGGCGGCCGGTTCGCCGTCGGCCCGGCCGAAATCATGGAGGAGATCAACGCCTCGATCGACTTCGACGGCAAGCTCGCCGCTCAGGACATCGCCGGATCCGAGGCCCATGTCGCGATGCTGGCGCGCCAGGGCATCCTCGAGGCCTCGGACGCCGAGGCCATCGCCAAGGGTCTCGCGCAGGTCAAGGGCGAAATCGAGGCGGGAACCTTCGTTTTCTCGCGCGCGCTCGAAGACATTCATATGAACGTCGAGAGCCGGCTCGTCGAGATCGTCGGCCCCGCCGGCGGCCGGCTGCATACGGCGCGCTCGCGCAACGACCAAGTGGCGGTCGACTTCCGCCTGTGGGTGCGCGACACGATCGACGGGCTGTTCCTGCAGATCGCGGAGCTTCAGAAAGCCCTCGCCGCCCGCGCGCTCGAGTGCGCCGGCATGGTGATGCCGGGCTTCACCCACCTGCAATCGGCCCAGCCGGTCACCCTCGGCCATCATCTGCTCGCCTATGTCGAGATGCTGGCGCGCGACGCCGGCCGCTTTCGCGACGCCCGCAGGCGCCTCAACGAATGTCCGCTTGGCGCGGCGGCCCTCGCCGGGACCTCGTTCCCGATCGATCGGGACATGACGGCGGAGGCGCTCGGCTTCGACCGACCGACCGCCAATTCGCTCGACAGCGTCGCCGACCGCGACTTCGCCCTCGAGGCCTTGAGCGCAGCGGCGATCGCAGCGACGCATCTGTCGCGCTTCGCCGAGGAGATCGTGCTGTGGACGACGCCGCAGTTCGGCTTCGTCAGGCTGAGCGACGCCTTCTCGACCGGCTCCTCGAGCATGCCGCAGAAGCGCAACCCGGACGCGGCCGAACTGGTGCGCGGCAAGACCGGCCGGGTGGTCGGAGCGCTGGTCGGGCTCCTCACCGTGATGAAGGGCCTGCCGCTCGCCTACTCGAAAGACATGCAGGAGGACAAGGAAGGGGTTTTCGACGCGCTCGAGACGTTGTCGCTCTGCCTCGCCGCGACGACCGGCCTAGTCAGGGACATGACGCCCGACGCCAAGCGGATGAAGGCGGCGGCGGGCGCGGGCTACGCCACCGCCACCGACCTCGCCGACTGGCTGGCGCGCGCGCTCAAAATGCCGTTCCGCGACGCGCACCACGCGACCGGCCGCATCGTCGCGCTCGCCGCCGAGCGCGGCGTCGCGCTGGAGAAGCTTTCTCTCGCGGACATGCAAAGCGTCGAGCCGCGCATCACCGAGGACGCCTTCGAAGTGCTCGGCGTCGAACGTTCGGTGAAAAGCCGAACGTCGTACGGCGGCACGGCCCCAGCCAATGTCAGGCGGCAGGCGAAGGCGTGGCTGAAGCGGCTCGGAGCGCCGAAGATAGCTCCGACCACGGAGGCGTAGGGCCGAGCGCGGCCGGGCCGAGCGCGGCCAATTCCCTGCGGCAGGGAAAAAAGCAGCGAACTTCTCGATTTTCGGCCCATTCGGGAGGATACTGTCCATAAAAACACAACGATTCCAATGCATGCCGAGAGAATTCCCTACGCGGGCGAACAGGGAGATTTTTTGGGCGATCAGGGAATTCAAGTTCCCTGTTCGGCAAAATGCAGGGACAACTCGAACCTTGATGCGCCGCCTGTTGGGCGCTTTCCGCGCGCAAACGCGGCTGTAACGCACCCCTGACCTGCCGCTCTCCCCTTAAGCATTGCGGCCATGACGCGAACAAACGCGACGATGTCGTCCACGCCCGGACCTACAGGCTCGTTCACCCCTCAATTGGGAAGCGGAACGCCGCGCTCGTGTCGCGGCCGCCCTCGCCGCGCGCGATCGCCGCGTCGTAGAGCGCCGCCACGCCCGGCATGAGGGCGAGCGCGACATCGTGGCGCGCGGCCTCGTCGATCATCAGCCGCACGTCCTTGCGCGCCATGGCGACGGTGAAGGACGGCGGTTCGTATGGACCGGAGGCGACCTTGGCGGCGCGGGCCGGCAGGAACTGCCCGGGATTGAATTCCTTGAACATCGCGACCGCGTCGGCGGGGGCGACGCCGACCGCATGGGCGAGGCGCACGACGTCCGCGACGACGCCCATCATGCCGATCAGCGTCAGATTGCCGAACAGCTTGTAAGCGGCGGCGACGCCCGGCTTCGGCCCGAGGTTGACGACCACTCCGGTCATCGTCTCGAGCTCCGGCATGACGGCCCCGCATTGCGCGGGATCGCCGGAGATCAGCATCATGCCGATTCCCTCGCGCGTGTTCACCGGGGTCATGAACACCGGCGCATGGATGAAGACGTTGCCCCGCCCGGCCCAGCGCGCGATCCGTTCGACGGTCGGCGTCGGCGCCGTGGTCGTGTGGTCGATGATGAAGGTCGAGGCCGGGATCGAGCCCGCGAGCGGCTCCAGCACGGAATCGACCGAGGCGTCGTCCGAGAGCGACAGATGAATGCGCTCGACGTCCTTGATCGCCTCCGCCGCGTCGGCGAAGGCGCGCGCGCCGTCGACCTCGAGCGCCGTCGCCTTGGCCGGATCGCGGTTCCAGACATTGACCTGATGGGCGTTCTCCAGCATCCGGCGAATGAAGCCCGCCCCCATCAGTCCCGCGCCGAAAAATGCGATTTTCATCAGGTCCTCCTTGCTGCGCCTCGAGACCGGGCTGGGCGCGGATATAGTGCAACCCGCACGCCGGCGATACTACGCGGAAGCCGCACAAATGGTTGGATTACGGTGACACACCCTCCTTTACCCTTTTACTCCGGCGAATTACGGTGACACACCCTCCTTTACCCTTTTACTCCGCCATGCGATGCTTATCCTATGACCCGCATTGCCCGCATCGTCGCGCCCGGCCTGCCCCATCACGTGACCCAACGCGGCAATCGCAGCGAGAAAATATTCTTCGAGCCGGAGGACTATCGTCTTTACAAGGACTGGCTGGGGGAATCCTGCCGCCGTTTCGGCGTTGCCTGCTGGGCCTATTGCCTGATGCCCAACCACGTCCATTTGATCCTGACGCCCGGCGACTCGGCCGGGCTCGCGCTGGCGTTGGCCAGGGCGCATCGGCTCTACGCCGGCTTGGTCAATGCGCGGGCGCGCCAAACCGGCCATCTGTTTCAGGGGCGGTTCGGCTCCGTCGCCATGGACGAGCGCCATTTGATGGCGGCGGCGCGTTACGTGGCGCTCAATCCGGTGCGCGCGCGGCTGGTCGACCGCGCCTGGGATTGGCCTCACTCGAGCGTGCGCGCGCACCTGGCCGGTCGCGACGACGGGTTCGTGCGCGTGCAGCCGCTCATCGACCGCGCGCCGCGCTTCGCCGATCTTCTCGACACGAATGCGGACGACCCGGCCTTCGCCGCGCTGCGGCGGAGCGAGCTGATCGGCCGTCCGCTCGGCGACGATGCGTTTCTCGACGCAATCAGTCGCCGCCTCAGCCGCGTCGTCACGCCCCGCAAGCGGGGACGCAAGCCCAAGAGCGATGTCGCGGCCAGCGAGGCAAAAGGGTAAAGACGGGTGTGTCACCGTAATTGCGTAATTGCGTAACAGCTGGGGCGTTTCCGTCGAATGGGTCTTGTCTGTGACGAGCGTCACGGACGTCGTCGCGGGCGGCGCTTAGGCTTGCCCGGAACTGGGGCCGCCCGCGTTCTCGAGCGAGGGCGAGCCCGCGTCGCAAACGGTGATCGCCCCAGGCGAGGACCAGTTGGAATAAGCCCATGCGGAACGAGCTTCTTGCCACCTTCGAGGATCAGGTCGCCGAACTCAGGGAACGACTGCCCAATTTAACGGGAGACTCCCGTCGTGACGCGTTGGCGCAGCTCGAGTCCCTGACGGAATTCCTCGAGCTGATCGATCTGATCGGAGGCCGGCGAGGGCAGCCTGTCGCTCACCGTGAAATTGCAGCCGACCGGAACGACTGAGCTGCCGGTTCACGCGCCTGCGCGATGACCTCCGCAAAACCCTGCCGCCAGGAGGCGTGGGCGGGTCGCCAGCCGAGGGCGTCCCGCGCCTTGCGGTTCGAGCCGGCGCGATTCTCGGTCATCATCGCGACCATATGCTGGCCGGCCGCGATCCTCGCGAGAAAGGCCGGAATGCGGCGAGGCGGCTTGGCGCCGAGCATCGCGGCGAGCGCCGGCAGCCATTCGCGAACCGGAGCGGGCTCGTCGTCGACGATGTTGTAGACGCCGGGGGCGCCGGTCTCGACGGCGAGCGAAGTCGCGGAGGCCGCGTCATCGAGATGCAGGAACGACCACCAGCCGCCGCCGTCGCCGATCATCGGCGCCCGCCTCGCGCGCACCTGGCGGATGAACGGTCCGTCGAACATTCCCGAGCGCGGCCCGTAGAAGGCGCCGTAGCGAAGGACAACACCTTCCAGCCGCCGCGAGCCGGTGACCGAGGATTCGAGATGGCGGATCGCGTCGAGCGCGCGGCGCATTTCTCGCGGCGGATCGGGATCAAGCGGATCCTCTTCCGTCTTCACAGGCCCTCCCGTCCTGGCGTAGGGCCAGCCGCAGAAGCTTTGCGCGACGAAGCGTCGAGCGCCGCTTTCCTCCGCCGCGCCGAGGAGATGGTCCAGCGCCTCGGTTCGCAGCCGGTTGGTC
>DASRSL010000237.1:0-28676 GCA_035656495.1 Roseiarcus sp. | reverse complement strand
CGCCGCCTTGTCGATAATCGACCATACCCGCCAAATCTTCTCGGCCAGAAACTCATAGAATACGTTCTCGGCAAAGGAAACCCTTTTCCCGTTGACCGGGAGCCCAAGGAAGCTTCCCTTTGGTGCGCAGTCGAATTTCAGACGGCTCGCGACATAGGGCGGATCGGCGATCAGGAGTTCAATGTCGAAATAAAGGTCCGGAATTTCGCGAAAATCTCTCTCCAGCATCTCGCGATAGCCCGACAGCCCGATCCTCCGGCCGTTGTAGGACGCTTCGTCATGAACGAACTGCGCCAGCTTCGGCCAGTCCTGCTCGTTGAGGCAGGCGATGTAGTCTCGGTAGACGTCAGAGAGGGCGGTCTTGGACATGACGATTGTTCCCGCGCTTCCGCAACGAAGGATCCCCACCGTCGTCCTGCCCCCGAATGCGGGCATCGAGAGCCGCGGAGGAAGACGGCGGCGGAAGGCTCCCTTCGTCGATCGGGGGCGCTCGTTCGCGTCAAGCTCTGTTCCCCGCGTTCGCAGGGATGACAATTTGGGGCAGGACCACGGCTGAATCGAGCGCGACTGACGCCGGCTTGGCAGCTACATAGAAGGCGGAATTCGTCGCTTCCGCGCCGACGCCCTTCAGGTTCTTCATGACGCGCTTCAAGCTCACTCTCGAATATGACGGAGGCCCTTTCGTCGGCTGGCAACGGCAGGAGAACGGCGTCTCGGTGCAGGAGACGCTGGAAAAGGCGATCTTCGCGATGACGGGCGAGGCGGCGCAAGCGCATGGCGCGGGGCGGACCGACGCCGGCGTTCATGCGGCCGGACAGGTCGCTCATGTCGACCTTTCGCGCGACTGGCAGCCGTTCCGGCTCATGGAGGGGCTCAACGCCCATCTCGTTCCGAACCCGGTCGCGGTTCTTAAGGCCGAGCGGGCGGCGGACGAATTTGACGCCCGCCGCAGCGCGCGCGGCCGATGCTATGTCTACCGGGTCGTCAACCGGCGCGCGCCGCTGACCTTCGAGCGCGGCCGCGCCTGGTGGGTCAGGCGGAGGCTCGAGGTCGAACCGATGCGCGAGGCGGCGCGCGCGCTGATCGGCCGGCATGATTTCACGACGTTTCGAGACTCGCAGTGCCAGGCGAAATCGCCGGTCCGGACGCTCGACTGTCTCGACATCGAGCGCGAGGGCGACGCGATCGTCTTCGAGGTTTCTGCGCTGTCGTTCCTCCATCGCCAAGTGCGCTCGATGGTCGGCTCGCTGGTCGACGTCGGCCTCGGGCGCTGGACCCCGGCCGACCTCAAGGCCGCGCTTGATGCAGCCGACCGCACACGATGCGGCCAGGTCGCCCCGGCTCACGGCCTTTATCTGGTACGGGTCGACTATCATGGGAAAGAGTTCGCGACGGCGGCCGCACGTCCCCCTTCTCCCAAGGGGAGAGCATCTGTGATGAGAGTCAAGCATGACGTGGCTTCCAGAGCCTGTTTTCGCGCACGAGAGTGTTGGCGAGGACGACGAGTTTTCGCATGACGGCGGTCAGCGCGACCTTGGCCTTTTTGCCCTTGGCGATGAGGCGGTCATAGAAGGCCTTGAGGGCCGGGTTGAAGCGGGCGGCGGACACCGCGGCCATATAGAGGGCGCTGCGGACATGGGCGCGTCCGCCCCTGATGTGGCGGGCGCCGCTGCTTTCGCCGCTGTCGCAGGCGATCGGGGCGAGGCCGACGATCATCGCGGTCTCTTTGGCCGACAAGGAGCCGATCTCGGAAAGGCCGGCGATCAGGGCGATGGCGGTGGCGGCGCCGACGCCAGGGATGGAGGTAAGGATGGTCAGCCGCCTGGCCAGCACCGGGTCGGCGGCGATCAGGCGCTCGATTTCCGCGCCGAGGTTTTCGATCGCCGTCTCGGCGGCGCGGAGCTGGCGCTTGATTTCGAGCGCCGCCGCATTGACCTGCGTCGCCGCGAGTTGATTGAGGAGGGCGGTTCGCGCGGCGACGGCGGCGTCGCGGCAGCGCAGCAACTCCTGGAGGCTCTCCATGAGCTCGCTGGGCGGCTCGCTGACCCCGGGATCGAGGCTTTCGCCCATGATCGCCAGCATCCGGCAGTCGACGCCGTCCGTCTTGGCCAGCGCTCCGACAGCCTCGGCGAACAGGCGGGAGCGCAAGGGGTTGACGACGGCGACCCGAAAGCCGCCGGCGTGGAGGCTGCGGTGGGCCGCCCGGTGAAACTTTCCCGTCGCCTCCATGACGACGACGGCGACCTCGAAAGCAGTCAAGGAACGCTTCAATCGCTTGATTCCCTCCGGATCGTTGGCGAACGTCAGTCTCCGGCCAAGCGGGTGGAGGTAGACGTCGAGCCGTGTTTTGCAGACATCGATTCCGACGTAGATTGCCGTCATCGCGCTTCGTTCGGGCGAAACCTTGCCTTGCATGCGGGACTTGCTCCCCATCATCTATTCAGGACAGGCGCGAAGGGCGGACGGATCAAGCTCTCCCACGGTTCTAAGCCTTGGGCCGCGCGATCCCGTCCGCCCGACCTGCGGGGGGCGGCCGCCCCCCGCAGGTCGACCCGCACATCAATGCGATTCGGGCTAACTCTTCATGCAAAGGGCCGGGGATGAGGGGACCGAGCCATTGCCAGACTCTACTGCTTCGCACGGCGCGTGTTATCAGGCGGAGCGGCGAAATACCGCTCCATCACCCGCTCGTAGATGCGCGTCAGGCCCTCGAGGTCGTTGAGCGCGACCCGCTCGTCGACCGCGTGGATGGTCGCGTTGACGAGCCCGAGCTCGACGACCGGGCAGGCGTCCTTGATGAAGCGGGCGTCGGACGTGCCGCCACCGGTCGAAAGGGCGGGGCGTCGCCCGGTCACGTCCTCGACCGCGCCGGCGACGAGGTCGGTAAAGGCCCCGCGCGGCGTCAGGAAGGCGATCGCGTTGGTCGGATCGAAGGCGAGCCCGTAAGGCCGGCCGCCTGTCCCGCGGACGACGCGCCGCCCGATCTCCGCCTCGAGCGTGTCGGGCGTCCAGAGGTCGTTGAAACGGACGTTGAAGGTGAGCCGGACCTCGTCCGGGATGACGTTGGCCGCCGGGTTGCCGACGTCGATGCTGACCACTTCGAGGTTCGACGGCTCGAAGTCGGCGTCGCCGCCGTCGAGCGGCGGGTCGAACAGCGCCGAAAGCACCGGCGCCAGCGCCCGGATCGGATTGTCGGCGAGGTGCGGGTAGGCGACATGGCCCTGGCGTCCGGCGAGCGCGAGCCGTCCGGTGAGGGACCCTCGCCTTCCGTGCTTGATCGTGTCGCCGAGACGCTCGACGCTGGTCGGCTCGCCGACGATGCAATGGTCGAAGCGTTCGCCTCGGGCGAGCGCCCAACGGACGAGCTTGACCGTGCCGTTTATCGCCGGGCCTTCCTCGTCGCCGGTGACGAGGAAGCTGATCGACCCCTGAAAAGCCGCCCTGGCGATGAAGCGCAGCGCGGCCGCGACAGCGGCCGCGAGTCCGCCCTTCATGTCGCAGGCGCCGCGTCCCCAGAGGAGGCCTTCGACGACCTCGGTCGCGAACGGAGGAAAGCGCCAGCGCGACGCGTCGCCTGGCGGCACGACGTCGGTGTGCCCGGCGAAGACGAGGTTCGGGGCCGCCGTTCCGAGGCGCGCGTAGAGATTGAGAACGTTCGGCGTTCCGGCCTCGGAGAAGGTCGCGAGCTCGGCGGAAAAGCCGGCGCCGGCCAGGAGATCCCTGAGATAGGGCAGCGCGCCGGCGTCCGCCGGCGTCACCGAGGGAAAGGCGATCAGCGCGCGCGCGATGTCGAGCGCGGAGGGCGGAGCGGCCATCAGTTGGGCTGACTTTCCTTCCCCAGCTTTGCTGGGGAAGAGCCAGCGCCCGGGCGCAGACCCGGGGGTGGCCCGAAGGGCCGGATGGGGTGTGGCCCGCGGCTGCGACGCCGGCAGGATTGCACGGCCCTCACTGTGAAACACAATCCGCGCGGCCCTGCCTTCCACACCCCATCCGTCGCCTTCGCCGACTCCTTCTCCGCTGCGCGGAGAAGGAGGGCCCGTGCCCCAGACCGCCCGCTCATCTCGGCCGCATCTCGCCCACCGGCGCCGCCCAGTCGAGGCCCACGTCGTAGATCGGCGGCTCGGTGTTGGAGAGCAGGTTCCACAAACCCGTCGCCGGACTCTTCTTCAAGCCCTTGATCAGCGCCCGCCCGTCGGAAAGGGCGCAGACGCACATGCGGCCGACGAGGCCCTCGTCGGGAGGATTGCGGACGTCGTCGTAGAAGACGAGCCAGTTGTCGAACAGCGCGCCAAGCGAGTGCCCGCGGATCTGCAGGGCGACGGTCTGCGGCCCGGCGTCGTTCGGCGCGTCGACCTCGTCGAATGGCCCCTGGCCCTCGGCGTAGAAGTGGGCGACCGCGCCCGCCCCGACATAGCCGATCAACGGCGCTTTCGGGGTGATCGGCTTGCCGCCGCCGCCGAGCAGCCGCGGCGGCTCGACGCCGAGATACTCGGCGACCGTGGCGATCTCGTCGGCGCGCAGGCGACGGTGACCGTTCAGGAGGTCGGTCACGGCGGACGGCGAACGTGCGAGCGCCTTGGCGAGCCCGCTGCGCGTCTTGCCGGTGTGCTTGAGACCGGCGCGGATCCAGTCGACGGTCAATGCTCCACCCCCCTGTCAAAGCTGGCGACGGGCGCACGGGCCCCAAAGCTTTGCGGCAATCGGACTCGTTAACCACGTTTTCCGAAAAACAGCAATTACAAAAAACAGAAAGGCCGATTGGTTTGGGTTGGCCAGAATTTTGCCAATCCGAGCGGTGCGCAGTTCCGTCCAGCGCCCTCTGGTCGCAATCACGCGTCATGACGCATCGGAAGCGCGCTGCCGAAGTCGCCTGGCTTGCCGGACGCTGCGATTCGTCTTCATCGACAGTATTTAAAACAACTTTGAAATACTTGTCCATTAAATCGCCGCCGTTCTCGTCGGATCCATCAAGACAAACAGCGTAGCGCCGCGAGTTGCATAAAATCTAATTGAATATTCCATCGAATAGAATGCGCCCTCGCTAACTATTCCGCTAGGGAAAGCGCGTCTCGACGGGCAGAACAAATTGACAACGGCGCCGTAACTGAGCAATCTGGAACAAATAAGGAACTTTCGTCTCGTTCCTCTTCGGAAGCCGAACGGTTTGACGGCGGCGTCCAGGCGATGGCGGCGAATGCGGCGGCTCTAAGCCGCGAGAAGGGCGAAACTATTGGAGGCGCACGCGATGTTGAAGTTGATCGAGGGTTCTTATGCGTCGTTTTTCCCCAAGGAGATGGATGCGATGTTCAGGAGCCGGGCGGAGACCTTCCACGGACGCCTGGGTTGGGAGGTCACGGTCAAGAACGGCTACGAGCGCGACAGGTTCGACGAAATCAACCCGCTCTATCTCGTCTCGGTCGATCCCGACACGGAACGCTATCGCGGCTCGGTCAGGCTGCTGCCGACCAGCGGGCCGAACATGCTGCGCGACGTGTTCCCGTTCCTGACGGGCGGCGAGGTCGTCGAGAGCGCCACGGTCTGGGAGGCGTCGCGCATCTGCGCCGCCACCGACGACACAACCGTCCTGCCGCACGCCATCCTGAGCGAGCTGATCGCCGGCATGAGCGAGGTCTGTCGGCTCGCCGGCCTGACCGGCATCGTCACGGTGTTCGACGCTCGCGTGCTGCGCATTCTGCGCAAGATCGGCTGCCCGGTCGAGCTGCTCGGCGCGCCGCAGAAGGTGGGTGGCATCCTCTGCTACGTCGGGATGATCGCGGATGGCGACTGGCTGACTGAATTCCGGGCCAGCCAGGGCCTGCCGCCGAGCGTGTTGCATCATGGCGCCGCCGAGCTCGCTTTCGCCTGATCGATGAAGCTGACCATCGAGGGCAAGGAGGTTCCGATGAACGAGATGATGAAGAAGGGCGCTTGGCGGTTGCTGCCGGAGCGCGACGGCGTCCTGATCGCAAGCGACCGGCCGCGCGGCGACAACCGGGTCGCGGCCGACTTCTATGACGGCAAGCACTGGCCGAGGGTCCGGCTGTGGGAGCGCCTGTTTTGGGCGATGAACGGCGGCGAGCGGAAAGCGCGCGAGATCGTCCTCGAGCGCCTGCCGCAGGGCCCGGGCGTGCGTCTACTCGATGTGGCGATCGGCGATGGCGTCTACACCAGCTGGCTGCCCGAGGACTGGTCGATCGTCGGCATCGACATCTCGACGAGGCAACTCAGCAACTGCCGGCGCCGCAACCCGGGCCGCGACCTGACGCTCGTCCTGGGCGAGGCGGAGACGATGCCCTTCGACGATCACGAGTTCGACGCTGTTTTGTCCAACGGCGGCTTCAACCATTTCGAAGACCCTGAGCGGGCTTTGCATGAGATGGTGCGGGTGGCCAAGCCTGGCGCCCCGATCGTCATCGCCGACGAGATGCCCGATTTCCTCAGCATCGGCCACCGGCTCGGCCTGCCGAAACTCGACCGCTGGATCGCTTCCAGGGTCATGTTCATGGGCGACGGCTTCGCCGGCCTGGTCGAGCGCCACCGCGACCTCGACATCGCCGCGGTCGGCGCCAGCGTGCTCAAGGACAGCCGCTACGAAGTGATCTGGAAGGGCGGCGGCTACCTGCTGACCGGCCGCGCCTGAAATTTGGGTAGCCAGAGAACAAAACAAGAATTCTGTCCTCGCACGCCGTTTGTCGGCCGAAGCCGCCTGGCGCCTTCGCCTGAGCCCTCCCCCCGCGCGCTTATTTCCAGGAAAAATCCATGAACGAGTCCGTTCCGACGCCTCGAAAGCTGGACACCGAAACCGCCCGGGAGCGGGCGGCGACAGCCTGCGCCAAGCACCTCGAGGACCTGAAGCAGGCGCATGGAATCCCGCCGCCGGACGTCAAAGTCCCCAGTCGCAGCGTGGTGCGGCTCGTCGTACCGCCGCCCCAAGGCTCCTTCTGCACTTCTCCAGCCCAACTCTGCGCGGAGCTCGCCGAATGACTAGATCTACGTCCACCAAGCGCCGCGGCCGCAAACCGCAACCCCCCCGATTTAACCCGGGGGTCGCTGATGCCGCCCAGGAGCGGCTTGACGCGACGCCCGAACGGATTGCGCGAGCCAGGGAAGCCGGCCAAGCGGCGGTCCGCGGCGGCGAAAGGCTACGCCGCATCCTCGATCCGTTCGACACCATGCGCGCCAACCGCCTCCTCGCCCCGCACGACCAGAGGCTCAACGACATCCGATGGCTGATCGGCGAATCGCTCCGCCGCACCCATCAGCGCGCCCAGCTCGACGCCTTGCGAGCGGTCGCGCCCGATCGCCTTGGCGCGACCGGCTTCGGCCCTCGCGCCGGCCTGCCCCAGTCGGAGGCCGCCCTCCACGCCCGCGACAAGCTGCGCCGCGCCGCAGAGCGGGTCGGACCCCACGCCTGGCCGATCGTCGCCCGCATCGTCATCGAGGGCGCGGGGGTGCGGGACTGCCGCGGCTTCATCCCCGAGCTCGCCACGCCCTGGCGCGCCGACGCCGTCGTCGCCGACCGGCTCAGGGTCGCACTCGACTCGCTCGGCGAGCTGATGGGGGTGACGCGCGGCTAGGGTAGAAAGGCCTGCAAGCCCCTTTCCGGGCTCTTCGCGAGGGGCCGCAGGTTTTCCAAGAAGGCGAACGGCGGCCATTCCGCGTTCGTTGGACGCGCAAAAAAAGGACGGTCTCATGAGCTTGCAGAACACGGAGCAGGCAATGCTTCATCGAGTATCGAAGGGCTGGCTGCGGCTGGCGTCGCGAGCCCTTTCCCGGCTGACCCGCGGCGCGCCTTCGAAACAGGAGTCGCCGCCAGCCGTCTCGCCGCCGGCGTACAAGCCGGTCGTTGGGCTCAGGAAGTCGGCCGTCTGCAAGGACGCACGCGGACAGCTGCAAACGCTCGAATTGTTCCTGCCGGCCGATCTGGTAGCGCAACTGGCCCGGCCGCTGGACATCAAATTCCTCGACGGCGACGGACCCGTCACGGCTGACGAGCTCGGCAAGGCGGTCCGCGCAAATTTTGCAATAGCTAGGCCCGTTCATGAAGGCGGTGCGGATCCTCCGACTGTTACAATCCTGTGGAAAAAATGTGTCACGACGGCGCCGAAAACCCTTGCGCACATTCGTTCTCTATGCATAGGTTAAGCAATGTTCACGGTCCGACCTCTGCAATTTTGTTCGTTGCCGCTCTGGTGGAGTTAACGCTAACTCACCTACGGAATGACGTTAAGTCCGGAGCCTCAGATGGCCAGGCGCGCGAATGCGTGGAAGCAGGAGGGAATTGAGCCGAAGGCGAAGTTCCCAGCGCTGATTTTTCGCGCATTCGAATTTCGGCGCCCCCGCTGCGTCGAGGTGATCCTCTCGTCCTCGACGGCCGCCGGCAGGATTGATCCTGCGGACGGGCATCGTATCGCTCATGCGGGCGACCGGCGGCTATCCAAAGGTTCGATGTGAGGGGCGTGGAACTGGAGGGGTGCATCATGTTGGAACTCGCGGCGAGGGAAGCATTCAAAATCGGCGGCTCGGCCGTGCGCCTGACCGACACCATCCTCGGCTTTGTTGAACAAGACCTCAGCGAGACACTGAGAGAGATCGCCTTAGAAATCGGCGTCAGTCATATCGCCTGTCTCCGATTCGCACCTGACAAAAGCTCTGATACGAGCTTGTTAAGCGCAATCGTCACCTATTCCAAGGAATGGCAGTTACGTTATTTTGTCAAACAATATATCAAAATAGATCCGACCATAGCCTATGGGCGGATCGCCGTTCAGCCATTCGACTGGGAAATATTGAGGGATGGAGATCCCGCCGTGCTCGGCTTCCTTGCCGACGCGGCCAACCACGGAGTCGGGCGAAACGGGCTGTCGATCCCGGTTCGGAGCCGCAGGGGGGGTCTTTTCCCTCGTTTCTTTCACCAGCGATCATCCTCTGGCGGAATGGGAGCGATACAAAAGCGAGAATGCCGCCAAGCTGCAACTCATGTCTTGTCTTATCGAGTCAGCCGCGAACGTGGATTTCAAGCTCCCCGTGGCGCCGATTAAACTGTCGCGTCGAGAAGAGCAATGTTTGATTTGGGCCGCGCGAGGGAAAACCTACCAGGAGATCGCGGATATTCTCGAATTGACCTTCGGCAGTGTGAAGACCCATCTGGACTCCGCCAGACAAAAGTTGCACTGCGTGAACCTAACGCACGCAGTAGCGGTCGCCATCGCGACCGGCGTCATTCCGGCGAGGACGCCTCAACAATCGCGAGAAGCCGGCCTTATTTAACGAAATTAATTTGTGTTGTTCTTGCCAGTTTTCGGCGTGACGGCGTGACGCTAAACGGGGGTCCAAGCCTTTGAAAAAGAAAGACCCCGCCGCTAAACCGGCGCTAAACCGGCGCTGACGGACGGCGGGCCCGGCCGGGCCCGCGATCCTTGCGCGATCGCTCCGAGAGCCTCACCCGGCTCCGATCGCGAGCGAAACGATGCGAACCAGCACGAGCCCGCCCGCGACGACGAGGTAGAGACGCAGGACCGCCATCCAGCTCCGGGCGGCGACGGACAGTTTTGCCGGGGACAGCTTGTGGAGGGGCGGCATCCGCCACGCGTCGCGGTCGAAGGCGGCGGGCAGGACCGGCTCCTTCGCCGCCCGCTTCGGTCCGAACACGGCGAGCGCGACCGCGATTGCCGCGACGGCCGCCGTTCCGGCGAGGATGCTGACGATCATCCGCTCGTCCGCCCAGTCGGGAAACAGCACCGAGACGGTGAGGATCATCGACAGCGCCACCAGCGCCGCGATGACCGCGCCGGTGAGCGCGTTGACCCAGCGCCCGTTGACCCAGGGACCGAGCACGGCCCTGTCGTTGCAAAGCAGAAGAAGGAACACGGTCGCGCTCGGCAAGAGGACGCCGGCAAGGGTCTGTACGGCGACCGTGAGCAGACCGAGCGGCGCCCCGGGGGTCAGCACGATCGCGGCCGCGACCCCGATGAGGCACGCGTAGACCGCGTAGAACCCTTTGGCGTCGGACACCTTCCGGTGCAGCGAGTGGCTGGCGGAAAAAACGTCGCCGATCGCGTAGGCCGTCGACAGCGACACCGCCGCCGCGCCGATCAGCGCCGCGTCGATGAGGGCGACGGCGAACATCACGCCGACGGCGCGCCCGGCGGTTTTCTCCAGACCGACGGCGATCGCGCCCGCGTCGGTGAAATGGCCGAACTCTGGCGTTCCCGCGAAAGCCGCCGCAGCGAAGGCGATGATCGCCAACGCGCCGATCACGACCAGCGCGATGCCGAGCCAAAGGTCGAGCCGCTCATAGCGGATGAAGCGCGGCGTGATGCGCTTGTCGACCACGTAGCTCTGCTGGAAGAAGAGCTGCCACGGCGCGACTGTCGTGCCAACCAGGGCGATGACCAGCAGCATGATGTCGCTCATCTTGCCGGTCCCCGGAAACTGCGGAACGACGAAGTCGCGGGCGACCTGGGCGAGCGGGGGATGGACGGCGAAGGAGATCGGCAGGAGCAGCAGGCTGCCGAATACGAGGAGCATCGCGAAGCGCTCGAACCGTCGGAAATCGCCGGTGCCTGCGGCGGCGATGATGAGGCCGGCCGCGACGAGGACGCCCCCGACCTTGTTGAGGCCGAGGTAGTCGAGCGCCAGGCTGATCCCGATGAATTCCGTGACGATCGTCAGCGCGTTGAGCAGGAAGAGGTCGATGACGCTGAAGGCGCCCCAGAACTTGCCGAACCGCTCGAAGATGAGCCGCGCGTGCCCGACGCCCGTCACAGCGCCGAGGCGCAGCACCATCTCCTGATTGACGTAGAGCACCGGGATGAGCAGCGCCAGCGTCCAAAGGAGGGTCGTTCCATAGGTCTGGCCCGCCTGGCCGTAAGTAGCGAAGGCGCCCGCGTCGTTGTCGCCGGCCATAACGATGAGGCCGGGGCCGAGAATGGCGAGCAAAGTTGTGAGGCGGCGCCTCCAGCTGTTCCTCGGGGCGAAGTCGCCGTGGGGGATGGTTCCGAAAGCGCCGCGGATGGGGCCGATGTGAGAGGCGTCGAGCACAGCGGCCTCGACCGGCTCGACGAAATGAACGTTCATCGTCATGGGTTCGCTCCTTTCGCCGTCGCCGGCTCAGAAGCGAACCCGCCGACGATCAGTCGGGAAGGGGCGGCGCGGGAGCGGCGGCGGCTTTTTGATTCGGTTTTAGGAAAAGAGAACCCGCCGGATGCGACAGGAGCGCACCAACGGGGCGTCTAGGGCCGTCGTTCAAGTCTGTCTCCTCTTCCGGCCGCGAGGCGGAGCGCTTTAAGGCGCTCGCCGCTTCGTGCGCGATTGAAGGTCCGGCACCATGCGCAGACCGCCCTCCGGTCGTCACATTCCGCGCCAACGCGCTCGAAATTGAGCATGATCGACCGCGCCGGTCAACCAACGCGGTCGCGTCCCGGATGATCCCGCGAACCCGATTTGTCAACCCGAAAAAAGTCTTGCAGGTTCAGGCCCGGTTCAGCTGCAAAAGCGTTTCATAGGCATGGAAACATGGAGGAAAGCAATATGATTTCACGACTTGTTCCGGGCGGGGCGCTCGCGGCCGCCGCCGCAGGCGCTCTCTTCATGTTCGTCGCTTCGACCGGGCCTTCGTCCGCGTTCACGCTGTCGTCCCCGTCGCTCGATCAGCCAGTCATCACCACCGACATCCAACCCGTATGGTGGGACCGTTGGGGCCGTTGGCACCCGAACCGCCGGGGATGGGGCTGGCGCCGTCCCTGGGGTTGGGGCTGGGGATGGCATCGTCCGTGGCGGCGTTGCTGGTGGAACGGGTACGCCCGCGTCTGCCGCTGGTAGTGATCGGAGTGTTTGATGCCGCCGGCAAAGCCGGCGCCATCACACGTCAGCTCTGCATTTTCGCCATCAGGCCGTCGGAAATCTCGAAGTTGGCGGTGACGTTCTGAACGTCGTCGTTGTCTTCGAGCACGCCGATCAGGCGCAAAATCTTCTCGCCGGCCTCGTCGTCGACGGGCACCGTGTTTTGCGGCCGCCAGACGAGGGACGCCTTCCGCGGTTCGCCGAACCTAGCCTCGAGGGTCTTCTGCGCCTCGGCCAGCGCCTCGATCGAGGTGATCACCTCATGCTCGTCGGGACCCGACGCGACGTCGTCGGCGCCCGCCTCGATCGCCGCCTCCAGCATGTCGTCGTCGGCGGCGACCTTACGGTCGTAAACGATGACCCCGACCCGATCGAACATGAACGAAACGGCCCCCGTCTCGGCTAATGACCCGCCCACCCTGGCGAAGGACGCCCGCACCTCGCCGGCGGTGCGGTTGCGGTTGTCGGTCAAGGCCTCGACGATGACCGCAACGCCGCCCGGCGCATAGCCTTCGTAGCGCACCTCGTCATAATTCTCGCTCTCCGCCGCCGCCGCCTTCTTGACGGCGCGCTCGATATTGTCCTTGGGCATGTTCTCAGCCCTGGCGGCGAGGACGGCAGCGCGCAGGCGCGCGTTCATCGCCGGATCGGGCAGGCCCAACTTGGCCGCGACGGTGATTTCGCGCGCGAGCTTGGAGAAGAGCTTGGACCGGATCGCGTCCTGCTTCCCCTTCTTATGCATGATATTCTTAAACTGACTATGGCCGGCCATAATTGCCTCGAGGGACCCGCGCCTTCGCGCACGGCGGATGAAGGGAAATCGACGCCCTATACGCTATGGCGCAGGGGTTAGGAAAGGCAAGACGACGCGCCTGCTGCCTGTCCCGCGTGGAGGTTCGATCAGTGGCCGTGGCTTCCCGAGCGGCAAATCAACCCCGCCCTGGGTGGGGTGATCTCGGCAGTCGCGCCGTGAAGCCTTGGTTTTACTTGCCGGAGGCGGGGTTCTCCTCTTTGGGCGCGGTCTTGGGGCCGCCCTTGGAGACGCCGACCATCGCGGGACGCAAGACCCGGTCGCCGATCGTCCAGCCGCTCTGGACGACCTGGGATACAGCGCCGGCCGGCAGCGTCTCGTCGGGAACCTCGAATATCGCCTGATGGAAGTTCGGATCGAATTTCTGACCCTTAGGATCCAACCGCTTGACCCCGTGACGGCCGAGCACGGCTACGAGATCACGCGCCGTCAGTTCGACCCCCTCGATTACCGACTGGATCTGCGGATCGGCCGCGGCGCGCGCCTCGGCCGGCAGATGCTCCAAGGCGCGCGCGAGATTGTCGACGACCGTCAACATGTCGCGCGCGAAGCTGGTGACGCCGTAGGTTTTCGCGTCGGACACCTCGCGCTCGGTGCGGCGACGCAAGTTCTCCATCTCGGCTAGGGTTCGCAGCACCCGATCCTTGAGCTGGCTGTTTTCAACGTTCAGCGCCTCGATCACCGCAAAGGCGTCGCGCTCGGCGGTTTCGACCGGAGCCGCTTCCGCTTGCGTCGCAGCCGCTTCGTCGCCGCGTGCGGCGTTCATGTCACTCATGATGTCAAAGCCCCTTAGGAATTTGCGACGCATATCAGCGCTGGCGCCCCAAAAATCAAGCGCGCCCGTTGCAAGTTCGGTGTCACGTCGCGAAATCCGCGAGCAACCGCCGCCTGATCGCCGCCTGCTTCGACGGAGAGTTGATCTTCTGGCCGGTCAGGTCGGTCAGGTAGAACGAGTCGACCGCCTTCTCGCCGAAAGTCACGATGTGCGCTGAGCCGATATTGAGGTTCAGGCTGGAAAGCGAGGCGGTGAGATCGCGCAGGAGCCCGGGCCGGTCGAGGCCTGAAACCTCGACGACCGTGTAGCGTCTGGACAGGCTGTTGTCGATCATCACCTCGGGTTCGATCACGAAGGCTCCGTGTCGCACGTCCCGCACGTCCTTCTGCGGCGTGATTTCCGCGAGCCGGACTTCTCCCCGCAGAGTCCTCTCGATGTTAGAGGCGATGCGCTGACCGCGGCGCAACTCGTCGTCCCGCTCGAAGGCCCGCGAAACGAAGATCGTATCGAGCGCGAGGCCGTCGGTGGTGGTGAAGATCTGGGCGTCGACGATATTGCCGCCCACCACCGCGCATGCGCCGGCGATGCCGGTCAATAGCCTCGGGTGGTCCGGCGCCACCACGGTCACCGCCGTCACGCCGTGGAACCCGTCGGTCATCACCTCGGTCGCAAGCGAGCGCATGTCGGCCGCCATGGCGTGCAGCAGCTTGGCGTGTGCGATCTGGCGCGGGAGGTCGACCTTCAGCCAGTAGGCGGGATAATGGCGCTGGGCGTAGGCGTCGAACTCGGGGTCCGACCATCCGGGCAGCGCGCGCCGCAAGGCCTCCTGCGCCGCTTGCACGCGGGATTTTCGGTCGATCGCCGAATGGCCGCCGCCGAGCACGACTTCGGTTTCCCAATAGAGGCTCCGGAGAAGCTGGCCCTTCCACCCGTTCCACACGCCAGGGCCGACGGCGCGGATGTCGGCCGCGGTCAGCGCCAGCAGCATCTTGAGCCGCTCCTGCGTCTGGACGATCGCCGCCAGTGCTTCCGCCGTACGCGGGTCGGACAGGTCGCGCCCCTGCGCCGTGTTAGACATGATGAGGTGCTGCTCGACGAGCCAAGCGGCGCGCTCCGTGTTCGCTGGCGACAGGCCGAATCTCGGGCAGAGCTTGCGCGCGACCTCCGCCCCGGCGTGCGAGTGGTCGCTCGGCCTGCCCTTGGCGATGTCGTGCAGGAAGGCGGCGAGATAGAGCTCCGTGCGATGCGCGATCTTGTGAACGATCTCGCTCTCGAGCGGGTGCTCCTCCTTGAGCCGCCCCGCCTCGATATCGCTGAGCGCGCCCAGGGTGCGCAAGAGATGCTCGTCGATCGTGTAATGGTGGTACATCGAGAACTGCATCATCCCGACCACGCGGCCGAAATCGGGGATGAAGCGGCCGAGGACGCCGGCCTCGTTCATCCGTCGGAGCGCCGTTTCCGGAGCATGGCGGGAGGTCAGGATCTCGAGGAAAAGGCGGTTGGCTTCGGCGTTCTCGCGCAGGCGTCCGTCGATGCGGTTCAGGGACTGCGTGACGAGGCGGGTCGCGTCCGGGTGGATCGGCAGATTGGAGCGGTCCGCAACACCGAAGATGCGGACGAGATTGACGGGATCGCGCTCGAAGGCGTTCGTTCCGACGACGTTGATGCGATCGTTGTCTACCCTGAAATCCTCGGCGTCGGCGATGGTCCGCGTGCGGCGCCTCAGGCGCCCGATGAACCGGTCGAATACCGGCGTCGGCTTGGTGTGGCGCTCCTCCAGGGCGGCGCAGACGATCGCCGTGAGGTCGCCGACGTCCTTCGCCACGAGAAAATAGTGCTTCATGAATCGTTCGACATCGGCCTGCCCGGCCCGGGTCGAATAGCCCAGTTGCCGGGCGATCGGCCTCTGGATGTCGAAGCTGAGGCGCTCCTCCGCCCGGCCAGCGAGGAAATGCAGGCGGCAGCGGACAGACCAGAGAAATTCCTCGCAACGGCGAAACAGCGCGAATTCGCGCGGCGAGAAGAGTCCGTCCGCGACCAGCTCATGCGCGTTCTGCACCCGATAGACGTATTTGGAAATCCAGAAGAGCGTGTTGAGGTCGCGCAGCCCGCCCTTTCCTTCCTTGATGTTGGGTTCGACGAGATAGCGCGATGCGCCGGCGCGCTTCACGCGCTGCTCGCGTTCGGCAAGCTTGGCCGCGACGAATTCCGGCGCCGTCTTCGCAACGATCTCCCGGTCAAAGCGCGTCTGCAGAGTCTGGAAGTGTCTCTTGTCGCCCGTGACGAGCCGCGCCTCGATCAGGGTCGTCCGGATCGTCAGGTCGGCGCGGGCCTGCTTAAGGCACTCGTCGACCGTTCGCGTCGCATGGCCGACTTTCTGCTTAAGATCCCACAGCACGTAGAGCAGGGCCTCGACGATCTTTTCGACTGCGGCCGTCGGCTTGTGCGGCAAGAGGAACAGGAGATCGATGTCGGAGCCCGGCGCCAGCATGCCCCGCCCGTATCCCCCGACAGCCACGATCGTGGGGAGCGCCGCATTCTGCGGCGGCGGGGAGAGCCAGCGGGTCGTCATTTCAAGCGCGACGCGGAGGAGATCGTCGATCTGGGCGCTCAGCGCCTCGGCGCACGCCCGTCCCGTTCCGCCAGCCTCCAGCGCTCTGCGAGCATCGTCGCGCCCTGCGGCGAGGGTCGCCAGAAGGATCGCGATCGCGGCGCGCCGGAACGCGGCCGGATCCCCCGAATGCGTCTCGTGAAGGGCCGAGAGCTGGTCAAGAAGACCCGCCCGGTCGACCGCCCTGCTCGAGGTCGGCGAGTTGCGCGCGAGACGCCGGCGACGTTCGGGAGGGGAAACGCTGGCGATGGACATTGATAGGTATATTTCCCCTCCGCTGGGCGCCGGCAATGGGTCTGGCAACCTTAAATTCGGCTCACCCTGTTCGGCGCCTCGCCTCGATCGCGTCCCAGATCGCCACGGCAAGATCAGGACCGCCGAGACGCTTGATGGCGCGGATCCCTGTCGGCGAGGTGATGTTGATCTCCGTGAGGTAGCCGTCGATCACGTCGATGCCGACGAAGAGGAGTCCACGCCGCTTGAGCTCGGGTCCGATCGTCTCGCAGATCGCCCGCTCGCGCGGCGTCAGCTCCGTCTCCCTCGCGGCCCCGCCGCGCACCATGTTGGAGCGGATGTCGTCACCCGTCGGCACGCGATTGACCGCCCCCTTCGCTTCGCCGTCGACGAGGATGATCCGCTTGTCGCCGCGAGATACCGCCGGCAGGAACTTCTGGATCACCCATGGTTCGCGCAGGGTGACCGTGAACAGATCGAACAGAGAGCCGAAGTTGGGATCCTTGGGGCCGACCTTGAACACCGCCGCGCCGCCGAAGCCGTAAAGCGGCTTCATCACGACCTCGCCGTGCTCGGCGCGGAAGCCCTCGATCGCGTCCCGGTCGCGGGTGATCAGGGTCGGCGGCATCAACTCGGGAAAATCCATCACGAACAGCTTTTCCGGCGAATCGCGAACGCTGCGCGGATCGTTGACGACGAGCGTGCGTGGGTGGATGCGCTCGAGGAGATGCGTCGTCGTCACATAGGCGAGGTCGAACGGCGGATCCTGCCGCAACAGCACAACGTCGACCGTCGAGAGATCGACAAGCAGCGGCTTGCCGAGTCGCGAATGGTCGCCCTCGACGTCCTTGACTATGAGCGGTTCGGCCATGGCTTCGAGCCGCGATCCGCTGAGCCGAAGACGGTCGGGGGTGTAGTGCAGCAAACGGTGGCCTCGGGCCTGCGCCTCGAGCAGAAGCGCAAACGTCGAGTCGCCCGCGATGCGGATGCCGGCGATCGGGTCCATCTGCACGGCGAGGGTCAAGGACATGAGGCGATCCTGCGGGCTATCGGCGGACGGCGAGGTCAGTCGAGCTCCAGCCTATACGCGGACGGCGTGTGGCGGGGAAGGCTCCGGGGAGCGATGAAGACCGCGTCGCCGCGCAAGGTGAAGCCGACGGCCCAGGGGTTGCGCGCGAGCCAAACACGGGCGGCCCGCGCAACCCGCCGCCGTTTCGTCGCCGTGATCGATTCCCGGGCCGCATCGAGGCTCACGCGGGCTTTCACCTCGACGAAGGCGATGGCGTCGCCTCGCCTGACGATGAGATCGATTTCGCCGCCCAAGACGACGTACCGCTGGGCGAGAATGGAATAGCCTTTTAGCCGAAGCAGCATCGCGGCGACCGATTCGGCGTTCAAGCCGAAGAAATGCGCTTTCCGTCTGCGCACCGCGCGATCGAGCGGGCTTCTGGAGTTCACCGGGAGGCCCCCGCAAGTTCGAGCGCGCGCGAGTAGACCTGACGGCGCGGAAGCCCATGCTTCGCGGCCACGGCGGCGGCGGCGTCCTTGACCGAGAGGGTGCGCAATGCTTCGAGGAGATCCACGTCGAGGGCTTCCCGGGAGACCGGCGTTCGCGGCTCCCCGGCGCCAACGACGATCACGATCTCGCCTTTGGGCGCGCCGGCCACCGCGTATTCCGCGGCCAGCACGTCGAGCCCGCCGCGCCGGACCTCCTCGTGAAGCTTGGTCAATTCCCGCGCGACCGCCGCGGGTCTCGGACCGAGTTCGAGCGCGAGATCGCCTAACGACTCCGCCAACCGGGTCGGCGCTTCATAGAAGACCATCGTGGCCGAAAGGTTGGCGAGTGCGTTGATCCGCTCCCTCCGCGCGGCGCTCCTCGGGGGCAGAAACCCCTCGAAGAAGAACCGGTCGGTCGGAAGGCCGGCGACGCACAGAGCCGCGAGCGCCGCCGAGGCGCCTGGCGCCGCCGTGACCGTGAGACCGGCTGCGATCGATTCGGCGACGAGCTTGTAGCCGGGATCGGAGATCAACGGGGTTCCCGCATCCGAAATGAGTGCCAGTGCTTGCCCCTCCGTCATCCGCCGAAGGGCGTGCGGACGCGCTTCGGCGGCGTTGTGCTCATGATAGGATGAGACGGGGGTTTCAATTCCGTAATGGGCGAGCAAGATCCGGGAGAAGCGGGTGTCTTCAGCCAGAATTTCGTCCGCTCCGGCGAGCACAGCAAGCGCGCGCAGCGTCACGTCCCCGAGATTGCCGATCGGAGTGGCGACGACGTAGAGTCCCGGCTCAAGCGACGGAGCCGGGATCAGGGCGCCGTAAACAACGAACATCCGTTCGGATTGGCTGGTCGCGCTTCCCGAAATCACGGCTTTTTTCATGTACGCCGGCGCTTTTGTTCGCTCGCTCTCGATCCGGAAGGCAATCGAGACACCGGCATAGCCAACCGAAGGTGAAAATGCCACAATTTCTGTGGACAGCCAACGTTTCAACGGGCCTTGCCCGGCGAGCATGAGGAGTGGGCTGTGCGGCGTGTCCGCCGAAATCGCCCGTGCCTCCGGCGGGGAGATGTTGATGAGGACGGTCTCAGAGTCTACCGAAGGCCGACAAGCGATGACCCGGCGCGGATTGCTCGGCGCGGGGCTTGCCTTGACGCTTGCCGGTTGCAATTCCACGGCGGTCGAGATGCCGGAGTTCGGCTCAACCGCGCCGAACCCTCAGCCAACGCCGGGCGCGCCTGGGCCGACGGTAGGAGAGACTCTCGGGTCGGGTCCCGTTCGCGTTGGCATGATTCTGCCGCTCACCCAAAACAGCGCGCCGAGCCCGGTCGGCGTTTCCATGCGCAATGCCGCGCAACTGGCGATCGACGAGTTTTCCGGCCCTTACGTCACCCTGATGATCGAGGACGACCGGTCGACGTCCGAGGGCGCAGCGCAGGCCGCGCAGGCGGAGCTCGGCGCAGGGGCCGAGCTGCTTCTCGGTCCCGTTTACGCGACCGACGTGCGACAGGCGGCGTCGGTCGCCAGGGCGGCCAGCAAGCCGATGATCGCCTTCTCGACCGATGTCGGCGTGGCCTCGCCGGGCGTCTATCTGCTGTCGTTCCTGATCGAAGGCTATGTCGACCGCATCGCTCAATTTGCCGTTTCGCGTGGCAAGAAGACTTTCGCCGTGATGGCGCCGCAGAGCGAATACGGGAACATCGCCGTCGCCGAGTTTCAGCAGATCGTCGGTCGCTTGAATGCGCCGGTGGCGGTCGTCGCCCGATATGCGTCGGGCGACGCGCAGAGCGCGGCCCGACAGGTCGCGGCGGCCGGCGGCCAGATCGACGCGCTGTTTATCCCCGAACAGGCCGATGGCATGCCGGCTGTCGCGACCGCGCTCGCCGCGAACGGCGTCAAGACCCAGCTCCTGGGCACCGGCGTCTGGAACGATGCGCGCGTGTTGCGGCTGCCGCAGCTTCAGGGAGCCTGGTTCGCCGCGCCCGACAATGCCGGCTTCAACGCAATGGCGCAGCGCTATAAGGCAAAATTCGGCGCCGAGCCCACTCGGCTGGCGACACTGTCGTACGATGCGGTGACGCTGGCCGCCGCGCTGGGGCGAAACGCCGCCGGGACCGAGCGATACGGCCAAGCGGGGCTGACCTCCGTCTCTGGCTTCAACGGCGTGGACGGCGTGTTCCGTTTCCGCTCCGACGGAACCAACGAACGGGGCCTCGCGGTGATGGAGATCGAGGACAACGCAGCGACGGTCATCAGCCCGGCTCCGCGCAGCTTCGCGGCGGGCTAGGAACTCGCGCTGTCGTTGTCGGTCAAAGCATGCTTGGAAGCACGCGGTCCGGCGGGCGATGGCCGTCGACGAAGGTCCGGATGTTTATGATGACTTTCTCGCCCATGTCGGCGCGTCCCTCGTATGTCGACGAGCCCATGTGCGGCAACAATGTCACCTTGCCGGTTCTCGCGAGCGCGATGAGCTTTTCATTGACGGCGGGCGCGTGTTCGAAAACGTCGAGCCCGGCGCTCGCGAGCTCGTCCGCCTCGAGCATCCGGACAAGCGCGTTTTCGTCGACGATCTCGCCGCGAGCAGTATTGATGAGAATGGCGTCTGGGCGCAGATGCTTGAGCCGCCGCGCCGACAGAAGGTGATAGGTTCCCGGCGTGTGCGGACAGTGGATCGAGACGAAGTCCATTCGCGCGAGCATTTGGTCGAGCGAGTCCCAATAGGTCGCCTCGAGCGACTCCTCTATCTGCCCGGCAATCCGACGACGGTTGTGATAGTGAATTGACATGCCGAAGGCGCGCGCGCGCCTCGCGAGCGCCTGGCCGATGCGGCCCATGCCGACAATGCCGAGCCGCTTGCCGGTGATGCGCCGCCCGAGCATCCAGGTGGGCGACCAGCCGGTCCATTTTCCGTCGGGAATGATGTGCGACCCTTCCACCAGTCGGCGCGCCGTCGATAGAATCAGCGCCATCGTCATGTCGGCGCTGTCTTCGGTCATGACCCCTGGCGTGTTGGTGACGGTGATTCCGCGGCGGAGCGCGCTGGTCACGTCGATGTGGTCGACGCCGTTGCCGAAATTGGCGATAAGCTTCATTTGGTCGCCCGCCTGGGCGATCATCGCAGCATTGATGTGGTCAGTGATGGTCGGCACGAGAACGTCAGCCTCGTGCATCGCCTCGACGATCTCGGCTTGGGACTGTGGCTTGTCGTCGAGGTTGAGGCGCGCGTCGAACAATTCGCGCATGCGCGTTTCGACGGGTTCGGGCAGTCGCCGGGTCACCACAACCAGAGGTTTCTTCTTGGTCATGAGCGCCGCCCTCTCCGCCCTTGCGGCGCCGTCGCCGCCTCTGCCCCGATTTCAGCCATTCGCGTCCATGCTTTCAAGCGCTTTACGGCTCGTTAACGCTACGGGTCGCAAATGTCTTGCGCCGGGTGCAATCCACTGCTCCCGAGCCGCCGGCTCGCCGGCTTCTCTACCAGATGGCCGGGCAAAGACAAGGATCGCCTGGCCGCCTCGAGGACCCACATGAGTCGATTCTACTCGGTCCGCGCCGGCCTCATCTTCTTGTCGATCCTGTGCAGATCCGCGCTTGCGGCGGCGCCTGTGCTAGCGGATCCGGTCGGTTCCGTCACTCATTTGCCGCTGCCCAGGTACGCCAGCCTGAAGACCGACCGGGTGAATCTACGCGAGGGGCCGTCGAAGGACCACACCACCAAATGGGTCTACCAGCGCGCCGGACTTCCGGTTGAAATCACCGCCGAGTTCGAAGTCTGGCGCAAGGTGCGAGATTCGGAGGGCGTCGAGGGCTGGGTCCTGCATTCGCTCCTGTCCGGGCGTCGGACCGCGCTCGTTACTCCGTTCAAGAAGGGAGAGAACTCGAAGATCTATGCGCGCCCGACCGAGAGCGCCGACATCGCGGCGACGCTCCAGTCTGGTGTGATCGTCAACGTCCGCAACTGCGACGGCGCCTGGTGTCTGGTCGACGGCGACGGATTCAAGGGCTGTATCCAGCAGATCAAGCTTTGGGGCGTCTACCCGAACGAAAAGATCGAGTGAAGCGGCCTCCGAAACAAAAGCTGTCTGGACGTCGTGTTTTCGACTGAGGAAGAGAGCCTGGGCCGTCAGGCGCGGCGGCTTCGGCTCAACACGCTGATCCGGCTTCGCTGGCTCGCCGTCATCGGGCAGTCGGCGGCAATCGTGGTCGCCGCTTTCGCGTTCGGCCTGAAGTTTCCGATCCTGGCCTGCTTCGCGCTCGTGGCGGCTTCTGCCGCTCTCAACCTCCTGCTTCGCTGGCGGTTTCCGATCAGCATGCAATTGAGCGAGCGCGCCGCTGCAATCATGCTCGCTTACGACATCCTGCAACTCGCCGGGCTCCTGTTTATCACCGGCGGCGTCGCCAACCCCTTCGCCGTTCTGCTGCTGGCGCCGGTGACGATCGCCGCCACGTCGCTGCCGTCGCGCGAGGCGCTTGGCCTGCTCGGTTTCGCTCTCGCGTGCACAACGGGATTGTTGAGCGTGAGACTGCCGATGCCGTGACTGGGCAACGAAAACCTGATCCTGCCGCCGATGTTACGTCCTCGCGCGATGGGCGGCGCTCGGGGTCAGCGCGGCCTTCGTGGCGCTCTATGCCTATCGGGTGGCGGCCGAAGCGCGGCAAACCGCCAGCGCCCTGGCCGCGACCGAACCGGTCCTTGCGCGCGCCCAGCATCTGTCGCAAATCGACGGCCTCGCCGCGGCGGCCGCGCACGAACTGGGAACCCCGCTGGCGACCGTCGCGTCGCGCCCGACCTCCCGGCGGGCATGGCGGAGAATAGGACTGGATTGGACGCGCCGTCGATCTATGATCAGCGCAGACGCAAAGGCGGGAGGACAATCGATGACCGCAATCAGGGGACACATCAAGCCGGAGAGGAGACCGGGGGCGCTCGGCGTCCATTCGCTGGACCATTTCCACTTCGTCGTCCCGGACCTGTCGGCGGCGGAGAGCTTCTATTCCGAGTTCGGCCTCACGGTCTCGCCGCAGGGCAAGGCGCTCGGGCTTGGTACCGAGGGCGCCTCGCACATCTGGGGCACGATCGGCGAAGGCCCGCGCAAGAAGCACCAGTATATGTCGTTCGGCGCCTTCGAGGACGACATCGACCGCTTCGCCGAGCGCCTGCAGGAGATGAGGATCACGAGGCTCGACCCTCCCGCAGGCATCGAGTCGAACGGCCTCTGGCTCCACGACCACGACGGCAACCTGGTCGAAATTGCCGTCGCGCCGAAGACGTCGCCGAGCGAAAAGAGCGAATTCGGCTTCACTTCCGTGGGCCCCGGCGAGCGGGGAGCGCCGTTCCGCCGCGCGGTGGAGCGCACCCATCCGCGGCGGCTCGCGCATGTGCTCATGTTCACCCGCGACGTGAGCAAGGCTATCGACTTCTACACGAATGTGCTCGGCGTGCGACTCTCCGACCGTTCGGGCGACGGCATCGCCTTCCTGCACGGCATCCATGGCAGCGATCATCATTTGGTGGCGTTCGCGAAATCCGATGCGCCGGGCTTCCACCATCTCAGCTGGGACGTCGGCAGCGTCGACGAAATCGGCGTCGGGGCGATGCATATGCTCGGCAAGGGCCACAGCAGGGGCTGGGGCCTCGGACGGCATGTCCTCGGATCAAACTACTTCCACTACGTCCGGGACCCGTGGGGCAGCTACTGCGAATATTCGGCAGGCATCGATTATGTCCCCGCCGACCTCGACTGGGCAGCCGCCGACAACGCCCCGGAGGATTCGTTCTACGTCTGGGGACCCGACCCGCCTGACGATTTTGTGCATAATTACGAGGCCTAGACTACGGTCCGTAGACATTCGCGCCCTGGGAATCGGTCGCGCTCGTTCAAGCTCGCCGCCTTCCTCGAGGCCCTTTGCCTCTGGCAAAGGGCGCCTTACACGAAAGTTCTCGTCGCCGGCTGGCAACCCGAACTTTCGTGCGCGGTGGGTCGGCCTCGTCGGTGGCCAACTCAGGATGAGGTCAGAGGACTTGAACGCCGCGATCATAAGGCCCGGCTTGGGAGTTGCGAATTATCGCCGCAATCGCTGAGCGAATTTTTTCGACGGCTGAGCGAATTTCATCGGCCGAACAGCGAATCGGCTTCCCGGATGAGCATGGAGCAGTGGACTCGCCAGGCGCGACGCGGGGTGACACGATGCCGCTTCCGCAGAAAAGTCATTGAGCCGAGCGCAAGAGGCCGCCCTCCGTTATCCATGCGCCTGCGATGGTGAACAAGGTCATCGCGTCGCAACGAAGAACAGTCTCGGAAACGGCAGGAGCACAGCGCCGTCTGCTTCGGGCGGATAGGCTTTCGCGACTGCGGCCTCATAGCGGGCGAGATAGGCCTCACGCTCGGCCGCGTCGAGCGGCTCGATGAAGGGGCGCAGGCCTGTCCCCTTCACCCACTCGACCACGGCGCGCGCGCCGGAGAGCGGGTGAAAATAGGTCGTTCGCCAGACGTCGACTTTTCGCGCGTGCGCCCGGAGAAGGCGGAAATACCAGTCGGCGCCATGGCGCGCCGCGCGCGCTTTTGACGCCTCGGCGAGCCTGTCGGCCCAGGGGCCGCGGGCCGCGACCTCGCGCATAAGCCGATGCGAAGGCTCGTCGAGATTGTCCGGCGTCTGGACCGCGAGCGAACCGCCGGCGGTGAGCTTGGCGATCAGCGCCGGCAGCAGCGTCTCGTGGTCCGGAATCCACTGGATGACCGCGTTGGCGAGAACGACGTCGAAGCCCGAGCCGCCCCATCCGACAATGTCGCCGACCTCGAAGGAGACGCCGGGCAATCGTTTGCGGGCGGCCTCGATCATGTTGGGCGAGCTGTCGACGCCGACGATCGCCGCCTTCGGATAGCGCTCGCGCAACGCTTCGGTGGAATTGCCGGGGCCGCAGCCGATGTCCGCCGCGCTGCACACGTCGAGGTTGGGGATGCGGGCGAGGAGGTCGCGCACCGGCCGCGTGCGCTCCTCCTCGAACTTGACGTATTGGGCCGCCGACCATGACATGACGGCCCTCACGGAAAGAGCCGGCGCCGCTCCCAAGATGACTCCAGCCTCGCCCGGGTGAAGCGAACCCGATCGTGTAGGCGGAAGGCGCCGTCGCGCCAGAACTCGATCTCGATCGGCTGGAGTCGCCAGCCCCGCCAGTAAGGCGGCCGCGGGATGTCGCCGTCGCCGAAGCGCTTGGCGTAGGCCTCGACCGAGGCTTCAAGCGCAGCGCGCGATTCAAGCGGACGGGATTGTTGGCTCGCCCAGGCGCCGATCCGGCTCTGCCTCGGTCTGGTGGCGAAATACGCGTCCGCCTCCGCCTCGGCGAGCGGGCTCACCGGCCCCCGAAATCGCGCCTGGCGACGCAGCGACTTCCAATGAAACAGCGCGGCCGCCTTCGGGTGGGTGGTGAGCTCCCGCCCCTTGGCGCTTTCGACGTTGCCGTAGAAAACGAGGCCGTGCGCGTCGACGCCTTTGCAGAGGAGCGTCCGGACGTCGGGCAGTCCGGCGTCGTCGACTGTCGCCAGAGCCATCGCTTCGGGATCGTTGACCTCCGCCGCCCCCGCCTCCTCGAGCCACAGCCGGAAAAACGCGATCGGGTCCTCGGTCTCGGTCAAGTCGGGCGATGTCGCGGCGCTCAAGGCGGTCCACTCCCATTTCCGTTAATATCGACCGGCCGGCCGGACGCGACGGTCATAGTCGTCACGATCGGAATCGACAACAGCGACCGATTCGGTGAAACTTACGCTTGGGAAATCCGGGACTTGCAGGCCGTCCGGCGAAGGCCCAGATAGGCGGGGGAGACATGGGCGCCCGCGCTCCTATCCGAGGCGGCGCTCGACAGTGGGCTCGTGATGCGCAATCCATATGACGTTCTTGGGGTGCCGAAGTCAGCCAGCGCGGCCGAAATCAAGTCGGCCTTCCGCAAACTCGCCAAGAAGTACCATCCCGATCAGAGCAGGGAGCCGAAGGCGAAGGAGCGATTCGCGGAGGTCGGCTCGGCTTACGAGATTCTAGGGGACGAAAGGAAGCGCGGCGCCTTCGACCGTGGCGAGATCGATGCCGAAGGCAAGCCCCGCGCGCCGCAATTCGAGGGCTTCGGGTTTGGCCGGCAGCCGGGCGGCGGCGCAGATTTCCGCGGATTCGGCTTCGACTTCGGACCAGGCGGCTTTACCGCCGGCGGCTCGGTCGAGCCCGACGTTCTCTCGGAGCTGTTCGGCGTGGGTCGGCGCGGCGGCCGGACGCGGCCGCAGGCCTCTCGGGGCGAGGACATCACGGTCACTGTCGCCGCGCCTCTCGCCACTGTCGCCAACGGCGGCTCGATCCGCGTTGCTCTTCCGACTGGCAAAACCCTTGACGCCGCGGTTCCGGCGGGAATCGAGGAAGGAAAATCGATCCGCTTGCGCGGCCAGGGCCAGCCAGGCCAGCGCGGCGGGCCACCCGGCGATGTCATCGTTACAATCCGTTATGCGCCCCACCCGATCTTCAGGGTCGAGGGCCGTGACCTCCGGCTCGATCTGGCGGTCACGCTCTACGAGGCGGTGCTGGGAGGGAATGTGCGCGTGCCGACGCTCGGCGGCGAGGTCGAAACGTCGATCGCTCCGGGCCTGAGCGGCGGCCGGGTGCTGAGGTTGCGCGGCAAGGGCATGCCTGCCTCCGCCGGTCAGCCGGCAGGCGACCTTCTCGCAACCCTTCGGATCGTGCTTCCGAACTCGGCAGACCCGGAGCTGACCGAGCTGATGCGCAAGTGGCGCGATCGCAAGGCCTATGACCCGCGTTCGGGCATGGGCTGACGCGAGGATGCCGACTTCGGCCGAATCTCATGGCGGCGCCCAAACATTTTGTGACGGGGGAAGAGCGCCGCCTGCTTCCCATGCGAGTTCCGCGAGGTTAAGGGATGCTCGCGCGCGCTCGCCTTTGGGGACAAGGAGCGGCGGGGCATTGCGAGGCGTTGATGGAGCAGACGGACCCGGTCGTCGCAGGTGCGGGAGTGATGCGGGGGATGCGCGGCGTCATCCTCGGACTGGCGAACAATCGCTCGATCGCATGGGGCATCGCCAAAGCGACGCGCGCGGCCGGAGCCGAGGTGGCGTTCACTTACCAGGGCGAGGCGCTGGAAAAACGGGTGCGCCCACTGGCGAAGGAGATCGGCGCGGAAGTGCTCGGCCATTGCGACGTGACCGACGGCGCGAGCATCGACGCCGTGTTCGCGCAAGCCGAGAAAGTTTGGGGATCGCTCGATTTTGTCGTCCATTGCATCGCATTCGCCGACAAGGACCAGCTGACCGGCCGCTATATCGACACCACCGAGGAGAACTTCACCAAGTCGCTGGCGATCTCCTGCTATTCATTCACCGCGATCGCCCAGCGAGCCGAAAAGCTGATGGTGAACGGCGGCTCGATGCTGACGCTGACCTATTACGGGGCGGAGAAATGGATGCCGCACTATAATGTGATGGGCGTGGCCAAGGCGGCGCTGGAGGCGAGCGTCCGCTATCTCGCCGCCGATCTCGGCGAAAAAGGCATCCGCGTCAACGCCATCTCGGCCGGCCCGATCAAGACATTGGCGGCCTCGGGGATTGGCGATTTCCGCTATATCCTGCGGTGGAACGAATTCAACTCCCCGCTCAGGCGTTCGGTCACGACCGAAGAGGTCGGAGAAAGCGCAGTCTACCTGCTGTCGCCCATGGCGCGCGGGGTGACCGGCGAAATCCTCCATGTCGACGCTGGATACCATGTCGTCGGCATGAAAAATCCGAATGCTCCCGACATCTCCGTCGCGAAGGACTGAGGCGAGCGGGATGCTCGCGGGCCAACGACCGAATTCGCTGAGAACAGCGAATCGAGCAGCGATTTTTTGCCGGCGGGGACGTTGTGATCCCCGATTTTGCCGCGGAAAGGCGGGCGAAATCGGGCCGTGGGGCGAAAACCTCTCAGCGAACCGAGCAGCGAATATTTTCGTTGCCTGAGCGAATTTTTTCGCCGGAACAGCGAAAATATCGACAGCGTGGGGATTCCTGTCAGGTCCGCAGCCACTGAGGCCGCTTGCCGGGCTCGGTCACCCGGCGCCAGAGGGCGAAGCCCGCGATCGCGAGATGCACGTAGGCGTTTTGCAAAAAGAGCGCCCGCGGGCCGAAGCCCTTCATCAGCAGCGAGGCGATCGCCGGCGCGGCGACGGCGGCCACGCAATAGATGAACAAGAGCCCGACAGAGATGAAGATCATGTCATGCGGCGAGGCGCCGTCGTTGGCGAGCGACACGGCCAGCGTATAGAGCGAATAGGTCATGAGCCCGGCCAGGAAGCCGAGCCCGATCAGCCAGGGGCCCGGCCCGGTCAGCCGGCTCAGCATGACCTCGCAGGCGGCGCCGCCGATCATCGCGGCCGCCATGACGAGGCGCCGATCGACCCGGTCGGACAAGGCGCCGATCGGAAAGACCCCCAGCGCCGACCCCACCACGATCGCCGAGGTGAAGAGCGGCGCCCGGTCGGGCGACATGCCGATGTCGACGGCGAACACGGGCGCCAGCGCGAACGAGGCGCCGTTGGCGGCGCCGGCGGCGAGAACCGCAAAGCAGGCGAGCGGCGCGGCGCGCACGAGCCACAGCAGGCGCGGGCGGACGCTGCGCGGCGCAACCGGCGGATCGACGCTCGTCATCGCCATCGGCACGATGGCGAAGGCGAGCAGCGCCCCGGCCACGGCGAAAGGCGCAAAGCCGGCCGGCCCCAGGGGCTGCATCGCCATCTGTCCGGAGGCGGAGGCGGCGAAATTGGCGATCTGATAGAGCGCGTAAAGCTTCCCGCGGTTCGAGTTGGTCGCCTTGGCGTTGATCCAGGCTTCGATGACCGCGTAGAGGCCGGCGAAGGCGAAGCCGATCAGCGCGCGGAAGACG
>DASRSL010000236.1:0-33629 GCA_035656495.1 Roseiarcus sp. | reverse complement strand
GAGGCTCTTCTCGCGATCGCGGCCGATACGGGCGGGCTTCGCGTTCCGGTCGGCAAAGCCTTCGCGGGGCGCGCGGTCCTTCACTCCGACGCTGTCCGCAGTACATTATTGCCATGGACGGCGGAGCTCCGCCCAGCGCGTCGCATTCATGAGAGCTCGTCTCATGGCGACATCCTAGCCGGCCGGCGGCCCGGCAGGGAGTAACAAGGCCGTCGGGAAACCCGGCGCCAATGCCGTCATCCAGCGTCGAGCCCGGCCGCGACCGATCGCCTGCACCTTGCCGTCCGCCGTGAGATCGTCGAGCGCGCGTTGCACTGTCCGCTGACTTACGCTGAGCGCCAGCGCCAACGCCGAACTTGACCATGCTTCGCCGTCGCCTAGCAAGGCAAGCACCGTCCCATGCGCCTCCTCCGTCGGTGGCGCGAGGATAGCGACGTCGCGGGCGTGGCGCGGCGCGAGCGCAAAGCCGACCTTGGTCGCATCGATGCCGGCGGCCGCGCCTAGCGCCTTGCGCAGGCGACCAATCTCGACGCGCAAACGAGCGCGATGCGATTCATCGCTGTATTTGGCGCGAAAAGCCCGTGCAAGCAGCACAGTTCGCGAAGCGGCGCCGGGCCACGCCTCGGCAAGCGTGCGGGCAAGGGCGAATAGTACCGGCCGCGTCTCCAAAGAAATCACGCGCCCAGATTGGCAGACCCTGTGGCGGCAAGCGTCGACGACAAGCGTCTTCGAGGCCAGCAATGTTTCGATGTCGTCGAGCCGCAAAAGTCGCTCTTCACCGCGTGCGACAAGCCGCGCCGCGTGCGCATCGAGGATACGGAGCGCGCTTTCGACTTCGGCCATAAGAGAGGGGATGCGGGTTTCGCGCGCAACGCTTTCGGCTTCCTTCAGCGCGGCCCGCGCCGCCTTGATCCGCAGGCGCCGGATCGCGATGCCGGCGACGGTCAGTTTGTATGCGGCGCGCGAGGCGGTCGGCAGCGGCTCGGAATCGAAATTTTCAATCAGACGCTCGGCCTGATCGAGACGGCCGATCAGGAGCAGACGTCGGATCGCCAGATAGCGGGCATGCGCAGCGTTGACGCGGTCGCCGCGCCGCTCAAGCACGCTCGCTGCCGAGTCGAGCGCCTTTGCCGGCCAGTTGAGGTCGCGCGAAACGAGGGCGATCTCGGATTCAGCGACCACACAACGCGCGCGGGCGACGGCCTCATGCGCGCCGAAGGCGAGAGTGGCGCGCCGCAGCAATGTCTTGGCGCGGCTGAAATCGTCGAGCTGCGCCATCGCGATGCCGCGAAGCGCCAGAGCCGCCGGATCATCGCGCAGGGCAATGTAGTTCAGCGCGCCTAGCGCATCGCCCGATGCAAGCGCCCGCGCAGCGGCGGTAATCAGCGAGTCCATTCAAATCCCGACACATTTGTCACTCACGGCGCTTCCATGGTCGGCGGTAAATCTATCCCATGATCAAGACTCCGCAAACCGCAGACACGCAGTGGACGCTTCAGGAAGTGAAAGGAGAGAAAAATGACGTCGCATGTGACCGCAACACGTGAAGAGTGGCTGGAGGCGCGGCGCGACTTGCTCGCCGCCGAGAAAGACCTGACGCGACGTGGCGACGAGCTCGCTCGTCTGCGCCAGCGGCTGCCTTGGGTCCGGATCGACAAGACCTACACGTTCGAAACCGAGACTGGCGGCAAGGCGCTCAAGGACCTGTTTGACGGCCGTTCACAGCTTCTCGTGTACCACTTCATGTTCGGGCCTGACTACAAGGCCGGCTGCCCGTCCTGCTCGATGATCGCTGACGGTTTCAACGGCTTTGCCGTCCACCTCGCCAACCACGATGTCACGCTGACGGCGGTTTCGCGTGCGGCCCTGGCCAAGCTCAAGGCCTACAAGGAGCGCATGGGCTGGACCTTCCCCTGGGCGTCGTCGCACGGTGGGGACTTCAACTTCGACTTCAATGTTTCCTTCACCGAGGCGCAGGAGAAGGAAGGGCCCGTCGAATACAATTACGCGCGTGGCTCCCACGCAATGGATATGAACCCCGTTCCGCCGCCCGTCGCTCAGCTTGCGGCGACCTGCGGCACAGACGTTGCGACCTACCGGCGTGACAGGCCGGGCATGAGCGCGTTCGCGCTCGAAGATGGCGTCGTCTATCACACCTATTCGACCTATGCGCGCGGACTGGACGGTCTCTGGGGAGCCTATCAGTGGCTCGACCGCGCGCCGAAGGGCCGTAACGAGCAGGGCATATGGTGGCGTCGTCACGACGAGTACGGCCGTGGCTGATGCGCCGATGTCACAGATCGCGGGTCACGACGCCGAGAACTGTGACGGGAGCGGCGTGGCCGCTCCCGATATGGCGGGCCGGCTCGGCCTCGCCGCCGCGCCGACTTTTGCGCTCATGGCGCTGTGGACTATTTTCTTCGGCGGCCAGGCGCACATGGTCTGCTCGGCGACGCAAGCTCCATTGTCGATGAGCGGAATGGCGGTGATGTATCTGCTGATGAGCGCCCTCCACTTGGCCCCGTGGCTGAGGCTGTTTTCTCGTCAATGAAGTGGGGCAGAGAGACCTGATCTCACCCCGCATCCCATCCGCCTTCTTCGGAGAGCCGCTTGCCGGCCGCGGGGCCGGCGCATATAGGCTCGGGCCCGCATGCCGGCCGACTCGCCCGTCTTTTCCCAGCGCCACCTGCTCGGCATCGAGCACCTGTCGCGCGAGGAGATCGTCGCGCTCCTCGACCTCGCTGACGAAGCGGTCGCCATCTCCCGCCAAGTGGAGAAGAAGCGCGCCACCTTGCGCGGCCGCACCCAGATCAATCTGTTTTTCGAGCCCTCGACCCGCACGCAATCCTCTTTCGAGCTCGCCGGCAAGCGGCTCGGGGCAGACGTGATGAACATGGCCGTCTCCGCCTCGAGCGTCAAAAAGGGCGAGACGCTGATCGACACCGCAACGACGCTGAACGCGATGCGGCCGGACATTCTCGTCGTCCGCCACCATGCGGCGGGAGCCGTGTCCCTGCTCGCGCGAAAAGTCGACTGCTCGGTGGTCAACGCCGGCGACGGCGCGCATGAGCACCCGACCCAGGCGCTGCTCGACGCATTGACGATCCGCCGCAATCTTGGCCGCATCGAAGGTCTCACCGTCGCCATCTGCGGCGATATTTCGCATTCGCGTGTCGCCCGCTCGAACATTCTTCTGCTCGGCAAGCTCGGCGCCTATGTGCGCGTCGTCGGCCCCTCCACGCTCATGCCCGCCGGCGTCGACCGGATGGGCGTCGAGGTCGCCCATGACATGCGCAACGGACTCAGGGACGCAGACATTGTCATGATGCTGCGCCTGCAGCGCGAGCGGATGAGCGGCGCCTTCGTTCCTTCGCTCAAGGAATATTTCCGCTATTTCGGCCTCGATTCCGAGAAGCTCGCCTGGGCGAAGCCCGGGGCCCTGGTCATGCATCCCGGGCCGATGAACCGCGGCGTCGAGATCGACACGGCTGTCGCCGACGGCGCGCAATCGCTTGTCCGCGAACAAGTCGAGATGGGCGTCGCGGTCAGGATGGCGGTGCTCGAGGCGCTGGCGCGCAACCTGCCGAACGGGTAAGCGCCATCATCGTCGCCCGTCGCAGCAACGAAGCGCCGCCCTTGGGCGATCCCGTCCAGCGGACGCTGGCCTGACCAACGTGAAATCCTGGGCGCGTCGCCAAACCGGACGCCGCCCGGTCAAGCCGCCCGGGCCTTCGCTCCGGCGCTCGCCCGGATAGCGGCGATGTTGGCGGCGTAGGCCGACGGCCCGCCGTTGAAGACGTGCGAGCCGGCGACCAGAACGTCGGCGCCGGCGCGGACGACGAGCGGCGCGGTCTCGGGCGCAATGCCCCCGTCGACCTCGATGCGGATGTCGCGGTCGCCGATCAGCTTCTTCACCCGCGCGATCTTGTCCACCGTCGCCGGGATGAACGTCTGCCCGCCGAAGCCAGGGTTGACGGTCATGACCAGGACGAGGTCGAGCCGGTCGAGCACATATTCGATCGCGCTCTCGGGCGTCGCCGGATTGAGCGCAACCCCGGCCTTCTTGCCGAGCTCGCGGATCGCGTGCAGGGAGCGGTCGAGATGGCGGGTCGCCTCGGCATGGACGGTGATGCGGTCACATCCCGCCTGGGCGAAGGCCTCGAGGTAAGGGTCGCAGGGCTCGATCATGAGATGGCAGTCGAAGACCTTGTCGCTGTGGGGCCGAAGCGCGGCGACGACCGGCGGTCCGAAGGTGATGTTGGGCACGAAATGCCCGTCCATCACGTCGAGGTGGATCCAGTCGGCGCCGGCCGCGGCGATGTCGCGGACCTCCTGGGCGAGCTTGGAAAAATCGGACGACAGGATCGACGGCGCGATCGCGACGGGCTGATGTGCGCTCATTTCGACTTTGCCTCTTGCTGCGATGCGTATTTTCGTCGAGATCGACGGCCTTTTTCAAGCGGCGTCGGGGGACCTTCCTGAAGGCTCAGGCGCGAAGCGCGCGCCGGCGGCGTTCGACGAGTTTGAGGATCATCGGCGTGAGGATCAGCTGCATTGCGATGTCCAACTTCCCGCCCGGGATCACGATCGAATTGGCGCGGCTCCAGGGGGTGAAGGTCCCCGGCGGCGAACCATGCAGTTCCGCCTCGTCCGCGTCATGCACATAGGCTCGCGTGCGTCCGACGCCGGTCTCGGAATAGTCGCGGAACGTCGTCTCGAGCTCCTCGAAGAGATTGGCCTCGGACCCGAAGTGGCTGTTGTGGTGGTCGCGCCGGGCTGCGGCTGCTTCATCTGCTCCCGCATTTCCAGGCGATTCCACCGATGGAAGGCGTCGCCCTCAATGTAGACCGGGGCTGATCTTCTCGCGGCGAAAGATCTGCTCGAAGGTCTTCTTGACCGATGTCGTGCCGGCCCTGCCTCGACGTCGAGGGGCCGCCGATCTTGCGCCAGTGGTATGTGATAAACCGGACTGACCGGGCCTGCTCCCCCGCCGCCTGCGCCTTCCGCGATTTTGCCGTGAGGTGCGGAGCCGAGTTTCTGCCTTCCATAGAAGGGCTCGCGATCCCCCAGCCGGCTGACTTGTAGGTTGAGGGCGGACGCGATCATGGAGATACGGAGCGAACGGCGCCGAACCGGGCCCCAATGTTCACTGAGCGGCCGCCTGCGGCGCGCCGGCGCGTTCGCTTTCCGCGGCCAGCGCGCGGAGCGCGCGAAGGTCCTTCACGAAGCGCGCGTAGGCGGCCCGCTTGTCCGCCTCGTCCGGCACGCGGAGAAGCGAAGAGGGGTGGACGGTCACGAACACGCGAAGCCCGTTGACGAGAGTGAGTGTGGCGCCGCGATTCCTGCCGATCGGGGTCGGCCGCCCGACAAGGCTCTGGACGGCGGTGGAGCCCATGGCCACAATGAGGCGCGGCTTCAAGATGTCGATCTCACCAAGGAGCCATCGCTTGCAGACGTCGATCTCCCCCGCGTTCGGCTTCTTGTGCAATCTCCGCTTGCCGCGCGGCTCGAACTTGAAATGCTTGACTGCGTTCGTGACATAGACCCGCTTCCGGTCGATCCCCGCCTCCTCGAGCGCCTTGTCCAGGATGCCGCCGGCCGGCCCGACGAACGGATGCCCGGCCCGGTCCTCCCGGTCGCCTGGCTGCTCGCCGACGAAGAATATGTCCGCTTCCTGCGGCCCTTCGCCAAACACGGTCTGTGTCGCGTTCTTCCACAAGGGGCAGGCGCGGCAGCCGGCGGCCTCACGCCGCAGGGCCTCGATCTGAGCGGACTTATCGCCTGTCATCCTGCTTCCTGCCGCGGTGTCACGTTATGAAACAAGTCCAGGAGGCTCGCTTCGGTTCCGCTCGCCTGAGCCGGCGACAGGAACAATTTCAGCATGCGCCCGTTGGCCGAGAGGCGCGCGAAGGAGCCTCTCCATGCCCAAGATTCAGGATGCCCGAATCCTCATCATATGCACCGACGGCGTCGAACAACTCGAGCTCACGACGCCCCGCGACGAACTGCGCAAGAAGGGCGCGCGGGTCCAGGTGGCCACGCCGACCGGAAGGGCCATACGCGCCTGGAATTTCACCGACTGGGGCCAGGTGCAGCCGGCGGACCTCAAGATTGCCGACGCCAAGCCCGACGACTACGACGCGCTTGTCATCCCCGGCGGCGTCATCAGTCCGGACAAGCTGCGGATCGACTCAGACGCCATGCTCCTTGTCAAGGCCTTCGTCGACAGCGACAAGCTTGTCGCCGCCGTATGTCACGGCCCTTGGCTCCTTGTGCAGGCCGACGCCGTCGAGGGTCGCCGGATGACGTCGTATAAGTCGATCCGCAAGGATGTCGAGAACGCCGGCGCGGATTGGGTCGACGAGCAGGCCGTGGTTGACGGAAGGTTTGTCACCAGCCGCAACCCCGACGATCTGCCGGCATTCGTCGGGGCGATCGCCGAGCAGATCGAGAATACGGGCGGACGGCGCCGGGCCGGCGAATAGCGATTACGGCTTGCGCGGCGGGCGAGACTCGTCGCGCTTGACGGTTTTCTCCTCCGGGGGGCGGACGACGCCGGCTCCGGAATATTCCTCGTGCTCCTTGGCGTAGGGCTGGCGCTTATCGCGATCCGGCTCGTGCCGTTCCGGCGCGCTGGCGTCCTTTCTGCCGGGCCTAGGGACTCGGCTCATACGGCCTCTCCAATGTCTCTCGTCGCGGAGTTGCGAGCGTTTTTCGTCGACGCGTCATCCGGGACCGGGTCTTCGACATGCCTGGCGTCCTTGCGACTGTCACGCCTTGCGGCCGAACAGTTCACGCAGCTTACTCTTCGCCGCCTCGAGGGTCCGCTTGCGACGCGGAGGAAGGTTACGGCCGGCGCGGTTGATGTAGAGATTGAGCATCGACATGGCCGAGCGAAACGGGGTCGACTTGCGGCGCGGGCTCGCCTGCGCGGAACGCTTGAGCGATCGCGCGATCTGCTTCGCGCTTCTCGTGAAGACCCCTTCCTCCAGATCGAGCGCATCGGAGCGGGAGGTGACTTCCGCAGACCATTTCTTCTTTCGGCGGGCTCGGGGCGCGTCGACAGGCATGAGCGCCAACTCCGGTTCTCGGCGCCCATTAAACGCCGCCCGGCGACAAAAAGTTCCGGTTTAGCCGGTGAAAATCGATCTGATCCCATTCCCGGATGCGGCAAGTCTCGCGCCGCCACCGCGACCGCTATGAGCAGAACTCACGCCCGGCATCCGCCACAGTCAGCACGAACGGCGTCGCCTTGCGGCTAGGAAGCGAATCCGTCGCCCTTCATCGGCTGGCCGCCGCGATCGCGCGCGCCGACGGGGTCGGTCGCGGCATTAACCTGAATGAGTATGCTGTGGCCCGACCTGAGGTCGCCGCCGGCTTCGCCGACTGCCACTTCGAAGGCCGCCTCCTGGGTAAAATAGGTGATATCGGCGGGTTTTCCGTCCCGGCTTAGCGACCAATGGTCGCCGTCCCGGGTGACCCTATAGGCGATCGTCGCCATCCGAGCTCTCCAAACTTCCACAACAACAATGCCGGGAGCGCCCTGGTCGTTCCTCTTCTCCGTTGGTCACAAAACAAAAAGGCCGGAATCCATCGGGCCCGGCCGCTTTTCAGACTCTGCACACAGTTCGTCTTGGCCACTAACTCTTGTTGTTCACCGTCTTTTCGTGGCCACCATGTCTCGCAAAAAACCTCTCGACGTGACGGAGGCAACTAGGAGCATCGAGCCTTTCGGGTCAACGCGACCGGTTGACGCAGGGTCAATGCTCAAACCGAAGCCCGGTTTGACACGGCTGTCGAATGCTCGAATAGAGGCTCGATGCCGCAACGCCAGCCAGACTCCCCGTTTCCGTCATTCGTTCTCGGCACACGAGGCTCGCCTCTCGCGATGGCGCAGGCGAACGAAACGCGTATGCGCCTCTCGCAGGCGCATGGGTGGGCGGCCGAGCGTATCGAGTTCAGAATCATCCGCACAAGCGGCGATGCGATCCAGGACCGGCCGCTCGCCGAGGCTGGCGGCAAAGGGTTGTTCACCAAGGAGATCGACGTCGCGCTGCTCGAGGGCGAGATCGACGGCGCCGTTCACTCGGCCAAGGACCTGCCGACCCAGCTGCCCGATGGAATCGTCATCGCCGGGTTCCTTCCGCGGGAGGACGTGCGCGATGCGCTGATCTCGTCATTCGCCGACACGATCGAGGGGCTCCCGCGGGGCGCGAGCCTGGGGGCGGCCTCGCTCAGGCGGCAGGCACAGGCCTTGCGGCTCAGGCCCGATCTCCGGCTGGAGCTCCTGCGCGGCAATGTCGAGACGCGTCTGCGCAAGGCCGAGTCGGGCGGGATCGGCGCGACCCTCCTGGCGATGGCTGGCCTCAAGCGCCTCGGCCTCAGCCATCGCGCCCGAGTTCCGCTCGGCGTCGACCTCTTCCTGCCGGCCGTCGGTCAGGGGGCGATCGCATTGACGGCGCGGAGCGACGACAAGCGGGCCATCGCGGCGTTGGCGGCGATCGCCGACACCGAGACGATGGCCGCGCTCGAGGCCGAACGCGCCTTTCTCGCCGAGCTGGACGGCTCCTGCCGGACGCCGATCGCGGGCCTGGCCCGCCTCGACGGCGGCCGGCTCCGGTTCCGAGGCCAAGTGCTGCGGACCGACGGCTCGGAGAGCTTCGAGATCGAACGGGAAGGCGAGCCCTCGGACGCGGCGCGGATCGGCGCCGAGGCCGGACGCGCGCTCGCGGCCCGGCTGCCGCCTGGGATTCTTGCGAGAGGCGGATGAACGCCCGCAGACGTTCCGACGGATGAACCTGACGCGTTTCGCCTATCCCTCGCGCGCCCGACCCAGGCTGCTCGCCGCCACGGCGGCGATGATGATCGACCCGGTGATCATCTCGCGCACATAAGAGTCGACATTCATCTGAGTGAGCCCGTTGCCGAGCGCGCCGAGCATCATGACGCCGACGAGCGTCAAGACCACGCGCGGCTGGCCCTCGTCGCTCATGGTCGTGCCGAGAAAAACCGCTGCGATGGCGTCGAGCATCAGCCCGGCGCCTTGCGTCGGGTTGGCCGAGGCCACCCGGCTCGCCAGCATCAAGCCGGCCGAGGCTGCGCCCAGCCCCGAGAGGCCGAACGCCGCGAGCCTCAGCGGCTTGATGCGCACCCCGGCGAGCCGGGCCGCCTCGGCGTTGCCGCCGATGGCATACAGCCGCCGGCCGTGTATCGTCTGTTCGAGGAAAATCCAGGTCAGCAACAGCGCGCCGAGGGCGACCAGCGTCAGATTCGGGATCGTGACGCCGGTCGGCCCGAGAGCGAGGCCGCCGCGCGCGAAGCCTCCGAACGAAGCGGGAATGGCCGAGCCGAAAATCGTCTTGCCGCCTGACAGCCAGAAGGCCAGCCCGCTGAAGACCGTCAACGCTCCGAGCGTCGCGATGAACGGCAGGATTCCAACATATGCAACGAGAAACCCGTTGAGCAGGCCGCCCGCGATCCCGACGGCGAGAGCGACCGGTAGCGCGATCCAGGAGGAGCCGCCCGCGACGAAGACCAGCGCGGCGACAATTCCGGCGAGGCTCGCCATCGAGCCCACGCTGAGATCGAAATCGCCCATCGCCATCACCACCGTCATCGTGGCGGAGACGACGGCGAGCATGCTCATTTGCTGGCTGATGTTGAGCAGATTGCGCGAAGTGAGAAACGTGTCGGGCAGTTTGAACCAAAAGAAGACGATGACGGCGAGGAAGCCGATCGCCGTCCCGTAGCGACGCAGAAGCAGCGGCATGGCGGCGTCAATCCGTCGCCTCGCCGTAGCACAAGGCGAGCAGACTCTGGGGGGCGAGGGATTTGGTCGATGCGGCAGCCGAGACGCGCCCCTCCCGCATGACGACGACGCGCGAGCAGAGGTGAAGGATCTCCTCGTGGTCGGAGGAGACGACGACGATGCCTGCTCCGTCGGCGGCGAGCTCGCGCAGGAACGCGTAGATGTCGAATTTCGCCCCGACGTCGACGCCGCGCGTCGGTTCGTCGAGCAGCAGGACGCGCGGATTGCCTGCCACCGCGCGCGCGAACATCACTTTCTGCTGATTCCCGCCGGATAGCTTGCCCACCTTCTGAAGCGGGCCGGTCGATTTCAGCCGCACCCGGTGTCCCACCTTGGCGGCGCGGGCGCGCTCGGCGTGGCGGTTGACGAACAGGCGCAGGCGATTGAGCCGTCCGAGATGCGGCAACGCGACGTTGCTCGCGATGTCGAGCGCCAACAGCAACCCTTGTGTGCGCCGCTCCCGCGGCGCCAATGCGATGCCTCGCGCCCAGGCGTCGGCCGGCCCGCGAAGCCTTGTCGGCGCCCCGTACAGCGCGAGCCGCGCGCTCCGCCCGCTCGAAACGAGCGCGCTCGTCAGGCGCTCCTGGCCGGCGTCGGCCAGGCCCGTGAAACCGAGGATTTCCCCCTGGCGCAATTCGAACGAGACGTCCCGCAGTCCTCCGCCGCTCAGTCCTTGAACCGAGAGGGCGATCCGATCGGCCATGGGCGAAGCGGCCGCTCCGGCGATCTCCGCAACAGCGCGGCCGGTCATCAACTCGATCAGCTTCGACTTGGTCGCCTCCTTCGCCTCGAGGGTCGCGCGCGTTTCGCCGTCGCGCAAGACGCTGATCCTGTCGGCGATGGACAAGACTTCGTCGAGGCGGTGCGAGACATAAATGATCCCGCACCTTCGCCGGCGGAGAGCGGCGAGGATCTGAAAGAGCCGTTCGGACTCTTCGCCCGTCAGCGCCGCCGTCGGTTCGTCCATCACGAAGATGCGCGCAGGAGCGTCGTCGTCCTCGAGGAAAGCCGCAGCGATCTTGACCAGCATGCGGTCTCCGACGGAGAGCCGCGCCATGATCGTGCTGGGACTGATATGGCGCACCTCGAGCCTCTCGAGCGCCGAGCGGGCACGGGCGTTGAGCTTTCGCCAATCGACCAGCCCGAGCCGGCGCGGGTATGGGCGACCGAGGAAGATGTTCTCCGCCGCGCTGAGGCCCCGCACGACGTTGAGCTCCTGGTGGATGAAACGAAGCCCGCGCCGGTGCGCCTCGCTCGGGGAGCGGGGGGCCGCGTGCTTTCCATCGATCCGGACCTCGCCCGCGTCTGGCATGACGGCGCCCGCCAGAATTCTTATGAGCGTGCTTTTCCCGGCGCCGTTCTCTCCGATCAGCGCATGCGTTTCGCCGGCGCTGAGCTCAAGGGAGGCGTCCCTCAAACCGACCGCGCCGCCGTAGGACTTGCGCAAACCGGAGACCGAGAGAAGGGTCATGCGGCCGCCGACGCGACCCTTTGCTTTGCTTTCGACGGGAAGCGCCGGCCCGCCGTGCTCAGAGCCTGTTTCAAGAGCAGTTCCTCATCCTGAGGCGCCTTTTTGCGGTTACGCAAAAGGCCTCAAAGGATGCTCCAGGAGGCGCCGAACGTCCTTCGAGGCCGCTTCGCGGCGCCTCAGAACGAGGACACAGGCCGCTCATTGCTTCACGTTTTCCTGCGTGATCAGTCTCGTGGGGACATAGATCACGCTCTGCCTGATCTTTTCCCCCGCCAGATAGCGCTTCACCGCCTCCGCGACCGTCCTGCCGATGCCCTTGAAGTCCTGCGACATCGAGGCCTCGAAATTGCCGCCCTTGGCGATCGCCTCGCGCGCTTGCGGGTTGGCGTCGATGCCGGTGATCACGATCCCCTCGTCGGCCCGACCGGCGGCTTCGATCGCTTGCAGCGCGCCGATCGCCGGCTGGTCCCACGCCGCCCATACCGCGGCGATCGACCCTTTCTTCGGATTGGCGGCGAGGATCGCCTCCATCTTGGCGCGCGAATCGGCGATGCCGCCGTCCTGCACGTCCGGCGTCACGCGGTCGATGACCTTGATGTCCGGATTGTTCTTGAAAATCGCGTCGGCGACGACGCCTCGCGCCTGAACCGGGGGGAAAGCGTCGTAGACGAACATCACGATCCCTCCCTTGCCGCCGATCCGGTTGACGACATAGGAGGCGGTGACCGCGGCCATTTCGTAGCCGTTGCTGGTGACGTTGGTGACGAGCAGCGGGCTCGACCCGGCGTCCATGCCGAATACCGGAACGCCCGCTTTTTTCGCGGTCTCCAGGCCCGCCGTGACCTGCGCCGGATCCGCATTGAGGACGATCGCGTCGACCTTCTGGTTCACGGCGTCCTCGATGCGGCTGATGACCCCGGCGACGTCGCCCTTCGTGTCGGCCACGTTCACCGTCCAACCGTTGTCTTTCGCGACCTTCTGGAAGGCCTCGACGTAATATTGCGTGCCAGGCTGGGCGAGATAGGGCGTGACGATGGCGATCCTCTCGGCCGCGAGAGCCGCGTTCGCGGCGAGCCAGAACGCGGCCGCAGCGACGCCCGCGAGCATGGTTTTCCAGGTCATTCGTTTCCTCCGCAGCTTCAGGGCGTAACCTTCGCCTTGCGTCGCTCCCTAACATTCCGAATTCCTTCCATTCAACATCGAAACGCTTTGAACCGCCTTCGCCGACTCGAGCCGAAAGCACGAGCGCGAAACCCGCGAGCCCTTTTTGCCTGTCCGATTTGATGCGATATTTCCATGGCGCGACCCGCCGCCGGGCGAGAGCGCCGATCGTTCCCGGCTTCGGGTAGCTTCCAAGGTGGGCCTTAGGGTAGACACGGATGGTCTTCCGACGTCGTCCTGAAGCGCCCTTTGCCAGAGGCAAAGGGCCTCGAAGGACGCTCGCTAGCCGCAGAAGCGAGCCCTCGCCCATCGAGACGCCTCCCCGGATCCAGTCCGGGGATCGCGTGCTCCTCGGGGTGAGGGCGCGGGGGGCGGACCGAGCGGAAGGGGTCAATGACTGACCGGGACCTTTTCATCGGGCTCGACATCGGCACGACGGCGATCAAAGCGGGGCTCTTCGATGGTGAAGGCCGCGTCCTCGCGGATGCCGCTCGCCCCTACCCCACCTCGCGTCCGGCGCCGGGAATTGTCGAGCAGGATCCGCGCGACTGGACGAACGGCGTCGTCGCCGCGATGGACGCGCTCTTGGCCGGCGGCCGCGCCGGACGTGTCGCGGCCGTCGGCCTCTGCGGCCAAGCCAACACCGACGTGTTCGTCGACTCGCACGGCCGGGCGCTGTCCCCGGCCATCACATGGCAGGACAACCGCGCCGCACGGCAAGCCGCGGAGCTCGACGTTGGCGTCTCGGCAACTGAAAGGACGTCATGGTGGGGCGCCCCCTTGCCCATCGGCGCGAGCCACGTGCTGGCTCGAATGACCTGGATGGCCCGAGAAAGGCCGAACGTCTACGAGCTCGCGCGCCATGTCCTGACGCCGAAAGACTATTGCTTGCGGGCTTTGGCCGGCGTCGCGATCGCCGATCCGATCTCCAATTTCTTCGTCGTCGGGCAGGACCTGACCTATGTCGAGCCGTTGATCGCCCGCGTCCCCGGCGCGCGCGAGCGCCTGCCGCCGCTCAAATTTTTCACCGACCTCGTCGGCGAGATCGAGCTCGGCTCGACCGGAAGGCGCGCCCCGGTCGTCGCCGGCACGATGGACGCATGGAGCGGCCTCGTCGGCGCGGGCGTGCGCGCAGCCGGCCAGGGCGTCTACATCAGCGGGACAAGCGAAATCCTCGCGGTCGCGAGCGACGAGCGCGCCGGCGCGCGGGGCGTCGTCACCTTTCCCGAAGCCGCGGGCCTCATCGTCCATGCCGGGCCGACCCAGAGCGGCGGCGACTCGCTTCGCTGGTGGGGCGAGGCGATCGGCCGCGACGTTGCGGGCGTGCTCGAGCTCGCCATGAAAGCCGATCGGTCCGCCCGCCCCATCCTGTTCCTGCCGCATCTCGAAGGCGAGCGCGCGCCTCTCTGGGACGCAGAGCTGCGCGGCGCCTTCATCGGCCTCGACAGGCGCGCCGGCGGGGCGGACTTGGCGCTCGCGGTGATGGAGGGGGTCGCATTGTCCGCGCGCATGCTGCTAGGCTCGCTCGACGCCGCGGCCGGACAGGCGGTCCCGCGTTTGTTTCACGCCGGCGGCGGCGCGCGCTCCGACCTGTGGGCGCAGATCCGCGCCGATTGTCTAGGCCGCCCCCTCGATCGCGCAGCCTATCCGGACGTCGGCTGTCTCGGGGCCGCGATCATGGCGGCGGTCGGAGTCCGCGCGCACGACTCGCTCGCCCACGCGATTGCCGCCATGACCCGGGTGGAGCGCCGTTTCGAGCCGGATCCGGGGATGAAGGCGCGATACGACGCGATGTACGAGGCTTACGTCGCTGCGACTCAGGCGCTCAAGCCTCTCGGGACCATCGGACGATGACGCCGCCTTCGCGGCGGGCGTCGCCGACGTCGCGCCAAAAGAGCGCAGGAGGGCGCGCTAAACCGCTGCGGCCAGCTGAAGCCGCGGCGTCCCCCTGCGCCGTCGCCAGAAGAGCCAGCCGACGATCGCGAAGTTGAAGGCGTTCCATAAGACGCCGTTCAGGAACGCCATGCGATAGGAACTGGTGAGATCGAAGATGAGGCCGGAGGCGTAGCCGCCGACGGCCATGCCGAAGATGGTCGCGGACACGACGAGCCCGATCTTGGCGCCCGCTTCGCGCGGCGGCAACAGCTCGCGGCAGATCACCGCGTACATCGGGACGATTCCGCCCTGGAACAGGCCGAAGATTCCCGAGACGACGAAGAGCGACGTCAGTCCGTCGAAATAGAGGTAGAGCGTGAGCGCGACCCCTTGCATGAACGAGCCGATCAACAAGGTCGCCGAGCCGCCGATTGCATCGGAAACAAAGCCGGAGCCGATCCGCGAGACGATCCCGAGAAGCAGCATGAGCGACAGCATTTCGGCGCCGCGCGCGACGCCGTAGCCGAGATCGCCGCAATAGGCGACGATATGGACTTGCGGCATCGACATCGCGACGCAGCAGGAAAAGCCTGCGAGGACCAGCAGGAAAACGAGCAGTCGCGGCGAAATGCCGACTTCGGCGCGCGCCGCGCGGGTCGCGCGTTCGGCTTCGGCGATCACCGCGGCGGACGGCCGGCGGCGCATCATGAGCGCGAGCGGCAGGACGGTCGCGGCGAGGATCAGGCCGATGCCGGCGTAGGTCGCGCGCCAGCCGATGAGCGGCATCGCCGCGCTCATCAGCAAGGGCCAGATGACGCCGGCGACGTAATTGCCGGACGCCACGACGACGACCGCGAGCCCGCGCCGCTTGACGAACCAGTGGGAGATATCCGCCATCAGCGGCCCGAAGCCCGTCCCCGCGCCGACGCCGATCAGCACGTGGGCGGCCGAAAAGACAGCGAGGTTCGGCGCATAGCCGGCGAGAACAAAGCCAAGCGCCTGGATCGAGGCGGCGACGGCCAGCGGAACGGCGAAGCCGCGGCGGTCCGCCATCCGCCCCAACACGATCGTCCCGAAGGCGAGCCCGCACATCATCAGCGTGTAGGGCAACGAGGCGGCCGAGCGGTCGACGCCGAATTCGAGCTGCGCCTGCGGCAGGACGACAATCACCGCCCACATGCCCACCCCGACCAGCGCCCCGATGAGCAGCGAAAGTCCGAGGCGGCCGACGGCGTAGGGGCCATCGGGCGCATAGCGGCTGGCGGTCGACAGGGACTTAGCGGGAGTTCGGATCATTGCGAAAGCTATCGAGCCGCGGCTGCCGATGGCAAGAGGCGGGCGGGAGGCGAATTCGGCTCCGGCAACCTGATCAACCGCGACGTGTGTCGCGCGTACCGTTCGTCAGCGCTTTCCCTGACGGGCGTGGGCGGTCGCACGATCCGGCTGGCGTCGTTCATCTCCCGTCCCCGTAAGCATTCGTCCAGTTTTCGCCGTTATCATTCCCGACAACTCGACCAATGGCCTGCCAGGAACCCGTCATGTCTCTCGCGCGCACGCTTCTCCTCGCGTCCCTCGCCGCCGGCGCGCTCGTGGAAGGGCGCCGAGCGGCGGTCGCGCAGAATTTCTGGCCCTTCCCGGGCGCACTCCCGTGGGCGCGCCCTCCTCAATACGGCGCCCCTGCGCCACTGGCCCCTCCGCCGCCCGGCGCCCACGCGGCGCTTCTGCCGCCGGGGGCTCGCGCAGCGGTTCTGCCGCCAGACGCCGATCCTGCCTATTCGACGCCTATCGATCTCGATGACGAGGTCGACATGGAGCAAACGACGCGGCGCTTGGTCGAAGATCCGACCCGCGAACCGCCGGGCACCATCACCATCAATACGAAGTCGCGCAAGCTCTACCTTTCGTTGAACGACGGACAGGCGCTCGAATACGGCATCGGCGTCGGCCGGCAGGGGTTCGCATGGAAGGGTATCGCCGAGGTCGGCCGCAAAGCCTTTTGGCCGGGATGGACGCCTCCGCCGGAAATGCTGGCTCGTCAGCCCGGCCTGCCTCGGCACATGGACGGGAGCGTCGAAAACCCGCTCGGCGCGCGCGCCCTCTATCTGTTCGAGGGAACCAAGGACACGTTGTTTCGCATTCACGGCACCAGCGAGCCGGAAACGATCGGCCATGCGGTGTCTTCGGGATGCATCCGCATGCTCAACGCCGACGTGATCGACCTTTACCGACGCGTCGCGAAAGGAACGCGCGTGGTGGTGCTGTAGCCTTTGCGAGTCCGCTCCCGGCGCGGGCACGGGCTGAGGCTCGTCTTCTGTCAGTGACGACGGCCGGGCGCTGAAGCGATGGCCCGGCGGACAGAACTTCGCTAGCGACCCTGGACGAGCGGTCGACGCTCACGCGTCGGCGACCTCGCGCATACGCTTCCGCTTGTTCGGCAGCAGCGCGCGCAGTTCATGCAACGCCTTGCTGGACGACAGCCGCGCCGGACGGAAGTGGCGCGACAGGAACCAGCCTCCGTGGCGTGGAACGCATTCCTCGAACCGGAAGCCGATCTCGCCCGGGGCGAACCCCTGGTCCGGATCGATGTCGCCGACCGTGAGGACGTCGCCTTTCGAAGGGAACCTTTCGCCGGCCTGCGGCGGCGTCAGCCAGTTCGTGTCCACGCAGACGACAAGTTGACCGATGTGCCAGAAGGGACTCATCGAACCTCCGTTCGTTCTTAAGTTTCCGAGGCGCCGGCGAACCCGGCGGCGCGGCGGACCAGGCTCAGTATGGCGGACCCTCCGCTCTGAGAACAGTCCTGATGGGACGGCGGTCGAGCGCAACGAAGATCAAATCGGGCGCGGATTCGGGAACGGCAGGCGCGGCGCCGGCAGACACGCCGGCGCTCAGGCCGCGGCCTTCTCCTTCAGCATGCCGAGACGCATGAGGCTCTCGGCGGTCGCGACGAGCGCGTCCTCGCGCGAGCGCGGCGCCCAGCCGAGCAGGCGTTTCGCCTTGGCGCTGGTGGCGTTCTTGCTCGTGCCCAGCTCAGGAAGGACCTGGCGGACGGAGGAGTCGGCGAGCGCGGCGAGCCGCATGAGCCAGTCAGGCAGCTCGCGCGTCGGAACGCGGCGCGCCGCCGCGCCGAGGCGCGCTTTCAGGGTCAGCGCCATTTCGCGGATGCTCATGAAGTCGCCCGCGACCGCCAGGAATCGCTCGCCCTTGGCGCGCGGGTCGGTCATGGCGCGCAAATGGAGGTCGGCGACGTCGCGCACGTCGACCACGCCGAATTGCAGGCGCGGCAGCCCGGGCATCGCGCCGTCCATCAGGCGCCGGACGATGGTGATCGAAGTCGAGACGTCGGGCCCGAGAACCGGCCCGAACACGCCGACCGGATTGACGACGGAAAGTTCGAGGCCGCCCTCCCGGGCGACAAAATCCCACGCGGCGCGCTCGGCGAGGGTCTTCGACTTGGCGTAGGGGCTGACGCCCTCGGCTTTCGGATCGGTCCAGCTCGTCTCGTCGAACGGCGCGGACTGGCTCTTATGGCCATAGCCGACCGCGGCGAAGGAGGAGGTCAGCACGACCCGCCTAACGCCGGCGGCGCGCGCGGCCTTGAGCACTCTCAGCGCCCCGTCGCGGGCGGGGACGATGAGCTCGTCCTCGTGCTTCGGCACGGCGAGCGGGAAAGGCGAGGCGACGTGCAGCGCGAAGTCGCAACCGGCGACCGCCTCCGGCCAGCCGGCGTCGCGCTCGAGATCCGCGGCGGCGAACGACAGCCGGTCGTCGTCGCCATCGGCGCCGGCCTTTCTCAGCAACGCCCGCACCTCGGGCTCGCGGGAGAGTCTGCGGAGGGTCGTGCGCACACGGTGACCGGCGGCGAGGCATTGCAGAATGCAGTGTCCGCCGATAAAGCCCGACCCGCCCGTCACCAGAACCAAGCTCATCGTCCGCCTCCTTGCGCGCCCCATGGATCCGAAGGTGGGGTCTCGCCGGGACGGCGTCAATCGAGGCCTCGCGTCGCCTTTAACGCCGGTTTAGCGCCAGTTTAGCGGCGAGACCGTTTTCCATCAAAGGCTTACGACCCGTTTAGCGGCAGCTTGAAATTCTCAACATAAACAGAATTACAATGTTATATATCGCTTAAGCAGATTTTTCCGGCCAACGAATGGTCCAATGAAGCAGCGATTGGATATTCACCACAAAGAACACAAAGGCCACAAAGAACGACGGCGTACAACCCGGCATATCGGGGGCTTCGACGACTGCGAGGCTCCCGAAAGGAAGGGCGAATTTGGCAGAGCCTCACGGTCAGTAACGAATTGTGGCTCGCCGAGGCGAGAGCGAGCGCTCAAACCACGAGATTCAGTGTGGGTGACAGCCGCAAAATAGGCAGCAGCCCGCCCTGTATTCCCTCCAGGCCCGCCGCTACGATCGCAAGAGATGTTTGACGGAGTGGACAACGTCCGGAGAGCTCATAGAATCGCCGTGTCTTTAGATATGGGGAGGACGACATGCCGCTAAGCAACCGGTTGGGAGGGCATTCCAACAGCTACCATACCTACAGCCTCGAGGAAGCTCTCGAGGGGATCGCCGCGGCGGGTTACAGATTCGTCGAGCTGAGCGCGGTGCGCGGCTGGACAGAGCATGTTCCGCTCGAGGCCGACGCCAAAGCGCTCGGTCAGATTCATCGGATGATGAATCGGCTCGGGCTGACTTCCCTCAGCCTCAGCGGCCATTCCGATCTTACCACCAAGGACGGGTTGAAGGATGGTCTCAAAGCGGTCGATCTCTGCGAGCGCATGGGCATCGGGATCATGAACACCGCCATCGGCGGCCATTACAGCGAAAGCGAAGACGAAGAAGCTTTCATGGGCAACATTCATGAGCTCGCTGACTATGCTGGGGCGCGCGACATTGTTCTTGGCATCGAGATCCACGGCGAGATCACCAGGTCGGCTGCGGCCGCCCTGCCGGTTCTCGAGCGCATCGACCGCAAGAATGTGCTCATCAACTACGATACCGCGAACGCGGAATTCTACGGGGGCGTCGATCCTGTCGCCGATCTGAAGGTTGCGCTGCCGAAACTTGTCCATTGCCATTTGAAGGACAAGCGCGGCGAAGGGCGCGTGTGGGATTTTCCCGCAATCGGCGAGGGCCACATCAATATCAAGGCGGTGCTCGACGCGATGGAAAGCGGCGGCTTCAAAGGCCCGCTGAGCGTCGAGATCGAGTTCAAGGGCGATCCCTGGCCGCCGCTCGCTGAGGTCAACCGCGCGATGAAGGCGTCAAGAGACAAGCTCGCATCGTTAGGCCTGTTGTAAATGCGATAGGGGGTCTTCATGAAAGTCGGCGTTCTCGGTTCGGGGTTCATGGGCGGCACGCACGCGCGAGCTTACGCCAAGATCAAGGGCGTCGAGGTGGCTGCGGTGTCCTCTCGCCGGCTCGAAAAGGCTCAAAGACTTGCCGAAGAAGTCGGAGGGCGTGCGACGACGGACGACCTGGCCATTATCAGCGACCCCTCGATCGACGCGATCAGCAACACGCTGCCGACGCATCTGCACGCGGAATACACGACCGCCGCGCTGAAGGCCGGAAAGCACGTGCTCCTCGAGAAGCCGTTCGCGCTGACCGCGGGCGACTGCGACGGCATGATGGCTGCGCAGAAGGAGAGCGGCAAGGTGCTGCTCGTCGCCCATGTCCTGCGCTTCTGGGGCGAATATGTTTCCCTGGTCGAGTTCGTTCAGAGCGGCAAGCTCGGCAGGCCACTTTCGGCAGTCGCGACGCGTCGGTCGCAATTGCCCGGCTGGGCCGACTGGTTTCTCAATCCCGCCTGGGGCGGAGGCGCCGTGCTCGACCTTTGCGTGCACGACTTCGACGTCATGAACTGGATCTTCGGCGCGCCGAAGTCGGTCTACGCTCGCGGCCGCCAATTGGAGCCGGGCCTTTGGAACAACGTCCACGCCACGATCGACTATGGCGACGCGGAAGGCTTCGTTGAGGGGAGCGAGTCGATGCCGGAAGGCTACCCGTTCACCATGGCGCTAAACGTTGCGTGCGAGGGCGGTATTGTCGAGTTCAATTTCCGCGCCGGCGGCGTGAGCGTCGAGATGGGCGGATCCAACTCGCTCGTTGCCTACGAACCCGGCAAGTCCTTCGTTTTGGAGGCCAAGCCGGGCGACGCCTATGACAACCAGGCGGCTTACTTCGTCGATTGCGTCCGTAATGGCCGCGCCCCGACTGTCGGCACACCGGAGCAGGCAAGGCTTGCGGTCCTGACCGCCGAGGTCGCTCGCCAGTCCCTCGAGTCGGGCAAAGTCGCGCCGCTCCAACCGTGAGGCGGTGGGAGCAGGGCAGGAACTGACCGAGAAGCGACGCAAGAGTGTGAAGGAGCGCCGCAGCAGCACCCGCGCCAGCTGTGGCAGGCCGCTTCCCGTTAGCACCACGGACACCCGGGACAGCGGCATCGGCTTCGACGTCGTGCTGCACAAGCCGAAGCCGCAAGGAGTCGAAACCCTCAACAACCCTCCGGCCTCATCGCCTTTGTGCTATCGTGTGGCGCCGCGGACCAGCGCCAGAACATTTGGCTTCGGAAACTCGGAGACTACGCGAACTATCCACCGGATCCAAGACTCGATCAATGCCTGATTTCGTACAACTCGACTTGTTTGGCGATCGACCTAAATTTGACGGGTCTCCGAACGTCGTACCGGTGCAACTCCTTCTCCCTCAGGAATTATCGAACGAAGATCTGATTGCTGCTATTCCCGAAGCAACGCTTGCCGACGCCTGCGCGTTGGCGGCGGAAACGGGAAAGCGGCTGCTGGACGGCGCCATCCCCGCACTGATGACCCTCTGCAATCGCTTCGTGGGTTATGGAATTGATGTCGGAGTGCCCGAACAAGCCGCTGCGCTCGAGGCGCTCGGTGTCATTGGTGGTCCCGAGGCGTCGCGGGCCGTAGTCCAATTGATCGCCAAGAGAATCGTTCAAGGTCCGACTTTGGTCGTGGCGGCCGGCGTAGCTTCGCAACTCGGCGTCATCTTTCCGGCTGACATTGGCCTCGCCTTTCTGCGGGATCAGAATTCTTCGGTTCGCGCGCGCGCCTGCGACTGTGTCCGCGCGGGATACGAAGTCGTAGCAACTTTGATCGCGATGCTTGAGGACCCTGACAGCGAAGTGTCCGTCGCTGCTGCATGCGCACTCGGACGAATGCGAAGATTGGAGGCGCGTATTCACTTGAAACGATATCTGACCGAAAGGCCATCGGCCCGCGTGGTCGAGGCCGCAGTTGGAGTGGCGGATGACGAAGCCATCGTGTTGCTTGCGCGGGTCGGCCGCGCTCGCCCGGACTTGGCGCTTTCAATTATTTCCGCGCTCGAAGAAATCGACAACGCAAGAGCGGCGTCCGCCGCCTCCGGGCTAAAGAGGTTTGTGTCCGAGTCGGAACGACGTTGACCCTGTGAAGGGCAACCTTTGAACCAATTGGCTTACAACCGATGTTTCTTTTGGAAGCTGGAGCTGGCGTCTTCATTTCAAGGATCGGGGCATCGCTTCGAACAGCGCTGCGGCCTTAGCCGCTTCGAATGTGTCGGCGGCGCCGCTGATGATCAGATCGTCGTCTCCGCCGTCGACCTTTTCGGCTTTCCGCCGGACCTCCCATCTTGGACATTCTCCTGCGTGAACACCAACAGCATAAAACCTCCCACATCAGTCCAAACCGCAGGACTCGGCCAGAGTGAAGGCAGCGGTCGCCAGTCTATGTTGGCCATCACAAGCCGTCCCCGGCGGCCTTTGCATGTCCTTTGTCCCGCCGATTCGCCCCCTTTCGGCCAACGGCGGCTGTGATGCCGAACGCTCGCCGCCCTAACTCGCCTGATGCCCGCCGGTCATCGGCACGAAGGGGATGACCTTTCCGCCGAAGACGTCTGAGCGCGACACCGATTGAGCGCCGTCGGCGCCGGTTCTCTTGACCACCTTGAGGATATGCTGAGCGCCGGGCGGCCCGATCGGAATGACCATGACGCCGCTGGCCTTGAGCTGCTGGAGGAGCGGCGGCGGAATGTGGTCGATGCCGCAGGTGACGATGATCTTGTCGAACGGCGCCGCCTCCGCCCAGCCGTAATAGCCGTCGCCGCTGCGGGTCGCGATGTCGGAATATTCGCGGTAGCCCTCGCCGATCAACCTGTCGTAGACGCCGCGGGTGCGAGAGGCGAGCTCGGGGATGATCTCGATCGAATAGACTCTCGGGGTGAGATAGGTCAGAAGCGCCGACTGGTAGCCCGAGCCCGTGCCGATCTCGAGCACCTTTTCGCCCGGGCGGACCTGCAGCGCGCTGGTCATGCGGCCCATGGTGCCGGGCGGGGTGATGGTGACCCCGAAACCAATGTCGAGATAGTGCCCGACATAGGCCTGCTCCTTGTCCTGCGGCAGGACGAATTCCTGGCGCGGCGTCATCAGGAAGGCGCGCTTCTCGGCCGGAGTCCATAGATCGTGGAACGCGAGCACCTCGCGGTAGCGGTCGAACCGCCGCTCGAGATATTGCGGCTCCTCGCCGCCGCGGTTCTTGACCATCCACTCGACGAAGGCCGCCTTGTCGTTGAGCGGCGGCGACATGTCGCCGCGGAAGGGCGTCGCCGCCCGCGCCGGAAAAACGGCGAGGCCGGCGGCGGCGCCGATCAGGAATTCGCGTCTGTTCATCAGGACCCTCTCGCGCCGACGGCGACAATCCCGCCGGCTGCAAACATAGAGTTTTCGCTAAATTGAGGTCGGCAGTCTAGGCGGGAAAGTCGACAAAATCAGCCCCCAGCGAGTTTTTCCGCAAGAAAACCGGCGAGGTCCCGCCTCGACCGTTTTGCGGCGTCCGGATCGTATTCGAGCCTCATGCCCATGACGCTCCTGCCCCCGCTGAAGGCGGGATCGTCGAAGCAATGGCTTGCGCCGGGATAGACGACGAGCTGGACGCCCGGTTGTGTTTTCGCCAGCCGCTCGCAGTCGGCCGCCGGCGTCACCCCGTCGGCGGCGCCGACGAGGATGAGGGTCGGGAGTCTGAGCCGCTCGCCTTCGACATTGGAGCAGGGCGGATAGAAGGCCGCGGCGGCCTTGAACCCAGGGCCGTCGGGAATGGCGAAAGCGGAAGCGTTGCGAAACGAGGCGATCTTGAGCGCCGTGTCGCCGCCCTGCGAGAAGCCGACCGCGGCGATCCGGCTCCTGTCGACGTCGGGGAGGCGCGACAGATAGGCGAGCGCGCCAAAGGCGTCGCTCAGGCCCTCGGGGAAATCGACGGCGCAGGTCTCCTGCAAGCCCCGCGTGGAAAAATCGTCGACGAACAGGGCGACATAGCCCTCGGCCGCGAGGGCCGCCTCGATGGCGCGGCGGTTCGAGGGCAGGCCGAGGCAGGAGTGGAGGAGGATCACCGCCGGGAAGGGGCCGGCGCCTTTCGGCTTCGCGAGATAGCCGCGAATCGCCGTCCCGCCGATTTGGCCACGCGGGGCGGCGCTGTCGAACGTCACCAACGCCTCGGCCGCCGGCGCGGCGGACGCGAGCCCGACCAGCGCCGCGAGCGCCAAGCCGAGGACAGCGATGTTGCGCAGGGCGCGGACCTCCTTTGAATTCGGCCGGGGGGCGACCGGCCTTTGTGCCCTTCGTGTCCTTGGCGGTCAATCAATTCACCCCGAAGGGCGCGAAGAGCATCCGTGGCAATCGCCTTTTGGCGGCGCTAGAGTGCGTTCCGGCCCAGCGCAGTCGACTGTCGCGCGGCCTGAAGGAACGTTTCGATGAGCAAGCCCCTTTCGCTGCATGTGCCGGAGCCGAGCGTGCGGCCGGGGGGCAGGCCCGATTTCAGCCATGTGAGCGTACCCGAGGCGGGCGAGGTGCCCCGCCCGCCGATCGACGTTCTTCCCGGCGAGATCCGCGAGTTCGCCTATACGATGATCCGCGTGCTCGACGACAAGGGCGAGGCGGTCGGCGACTGGGCGGGGGCGCTCAAGGCCGAGGACCTGCGCAAGGGCCTGCGCGACATGATGCTGACCCGCGCCTTCGACGCGCGCATGCTGCTCTCGCAGCGCCAGGGCAAGACGTCGTTCTACATCACCTGCCTCGGCGAGGAGGCGGTCGCCTGCGCCCATCGCAAGGCCCTCGCGCCTGGCGACATGTGCTTTCCGACCTACCGCCAGCAGGGCCTCCTGATCGCCCACGGCTATCCCCTGGTCGACATGATGTGCGAGATCTTCTCCAACGAGAAGGACCGGCTCAAGGGCCGCCAGCTCCCGGGACTCTATTCGTCGAAGGAGGCGGGCTTCTTCACCGTTTCCGGCAATCTCGGCACCCAATATCCGCAGGCTGTCGGCTGGGCGATGGCCTCGGCGATCATGGGCGACACGAAGATCGCCTCGGGCTGGATCGGCGACGGCGCGACGGCCGAGACCGATTTCCATTCGGCGCTGGTGTTCGCCTCCGTCTATCGGCCGCCGATCATCCTCAACATCGTCAACAACCAGTGGGCGATCTCCTCCTACCAAGGGATCGCCGGCGGCGAGAGCGCCAAATTCGCCGCCCGCGCGCACGGCTACGGCATCGCCTCGCTGCGCGTCGACGGCAACGACTATCCCGCGGTCTACGCCGTCTCGCAATGGGCGGTCGACCGGGCGCGCGCCAATCTCGGCCCGACCGTCATCGAATGGGTCACCTACCGCGCCGGCGCCCATTCCACGTCCGACGACCCGTCGAAATACAGGCCGAAGGAGGAGTGGTCGGCCTGGCCGCTCGGCGATCCGATCGAGCGCCTGAAGACCCATCTCGTCTTGCACGGCGAGTGGAGCGAGGAGCGCATGAAGCAGATGCAGGCCGAGGTCGACGCGGAGGTGCTCGAGGCTGCGAAAGAGGCGGAAGGGCACGGCACGCTGCACGACGGGCCGAAGCCGAGCACCGCCACCATGTTCGAGGATGTTTTCAGTCAGATGCCGCGCCATTTGCGCGAGCAGCGTCAGCAACTGGGAGTGTGACATGGCGATGGCAGGCGAGTCCTCCCTTCTCCGCGCAGCGGGGAAGCTGGCCCGAAGGGCCGGATGGGGCGTGGCGAGCAGGAATGGAACGATGCGGTTTCGGGCAGCCGTTCGTGCAATCCGACTCACGCTCAGGGCGGCGGGCCATACCCCATCCGGCGCTCCGCGCCACCTTCCCCAGCAAAGCTGGGGAAGGGAAAGCGGCGCCGGAGCATAAGCCATGCCGCGCCTTACCATGGTCGAGGCGATCCGCGACGCGATGGATTGCAAGATGGCCGAGGACGAGCGCGTCGTCGTGTTCGGCGAGGACGTCGGCTATTTCGGCGGCGTCTTCCGCTGCACCGATGGCCTGCAGCGCAAATACGGCAAGTCGCGCTGCTTCGACGCGCCGATCAACGAATCGGGCATCGTCGGCGTCGCGATCGGCATGGGCGCCTATGGCCTGAGGCCGGTCGCGGAGGTCCAGTTCGCCGACTACGTCTATCCGGGCTACGACCAGATCGTCTCGGAAGCGGCGCGGCTGCGCTACCGCTCGGCCGGCGATTTTTCTGCCCCGATCGTCATCCGCATGCCGTGCGGGGGGGGCATTTACGGCGGCCAGACCCACAGCCAGAGCCCGGAGGCCCTCTTCACCCATGTGTGCGGAATCAAGACCGTCATCCCGTCGAACCCCTACGACGCCAAGGGCCTCCTGATCGCCTCGATCGAGGACGACGACCCGGTGATCTTCCTCGAGCCGAAGCGGCTCTACAACGGGCCGTTTTCCGGCCATCCAGACCAGCCCGTGACGCCGTGGGCGAAGCACCCCTTGAGCGAGGCGCCGACCGGGCGTTATGTGGTGCCGCTCGGCAAGGCGGCGGTGCGGCGCGAAGGCAAGGCCGTGACCGTGCTCTGCTACGGCACCATGGTCCATGTCGCCGAGGCCGCGGCCGAGGAGACCGGCGTCGACGCCGAGATCATCGACCTGCGCACCCTCGTGCCGCTCGACATCGACGCGATCACCGCCTCGGTCGAGAAGACCGGCCGGTGCGTCGTCGTCCACGAGGCGACGCTGACCTCGGGCTTCGGCGCCGAGCTCGCGGCGCAGGTGGCGGAGCGCTGCTTCTATGCCCTCGAGGCGCCGATCGAGCGCATCGCCGGCTGGGACACGCCCTATCCGCACGCCGAGGAATGGGACTACTTTCCGGGACCGGCGCGCGTCGGCCGGGCGCTCGTCAAAGCGATGGAGACCTGAGAAATGGGCGCGCGCTCGATCCGGATGCCCGACGTCGGCGAAGGCGTGGCCGAGGCCGAGATCGTCGAATGGCATGTGAAAATCGGCGATCTCGTGCGCGAGGACCAGGTCGTCGCGGCGGTGATGACCGACAAGGCGACGGTCGAGATCCCGACGCCGGTCGCCGGCGCCGTCGTCGCGCTCGGCGGCGGGATCGGCGATGTGCTGGCGGTCGGGGCCGAGCTCATCCGCATCGACGCGCCGGGCCTGCCGGATTCGCCGCCTCCGCCGCCGCCGAAGGGGGTCGCGAAGGGCGCCGCGCGGGCCGAGGCGCCCGAGCCAGCCAAGCCTCCGCCAGCGCCCACCGCGTCCGTCGCCGAGGAGGAGCGCCCCGAGGCGCCCTCGCCCGCACCTGCAGAACCTCCGCCGCCGCGCGCCGCGCCGATCGAGCCACAGCGCGGCGCGCCGCGTCCTGCCGGCGAGAAGCCGCTCGCTTCGCCCGCCGTGCGCCTGAGAGCGCGCGAGGCGGGCGTCGACCTGCGCTTCGTGCGCGGGACGGGACCGGCGGAACGGATCACTCACGACGATCTCGACGCCTTCATCGCCTGGCCGCCCGAGACGCCCGTGAAGGCGCCGGGCCGGCAGCCGAACCTCGCCGTCGAGACGATCAAGGTCGCCGGCTTGCGTCGGCGCATCGCCCACAACATGGCCGAGTCGTCGCGCCGGGCAGCGCATTTCTCCTATGTCGAGGAGGTCGACGTCACCTCTCTCGAGGAGCTGCGCGCCGCGCTGAACGCCCGGGCGGCCGAAGAGCGGCCCAGGCTGACCATCCTGCCTTTCCTGATGCTGGCCGTCGTCAAGGCGGTCGCCGACTGCCCGCAGGTCAACGCGCATTACGACGACGACAACGACGTGATCACTCGGTTCGGCGCCGTCCATCTCGGCGTCGCCACCCAGACGCCGGCCGGGCTCATGGTTCCGGTCGTCCGTCATGCCGAGACGCTCGGCCTCGCCGAGGCGGCGCGCGAAATGCGCCGCGTCACCGAGGCGGCGCGGCAGGGCGTTGCGCAACGCGAGGAACTCGCCGGCTCGACGATCACGCTGACCTCGCTCGGCGCGCTCGGCGGAGTGGCCTCGACCCCGATCGTCAACCGCCCGGAAGTGGCGATCGTCGGCGTCAACAAGATCGTGGTCAGGCCGTCATGGCGCGACGGCGGCTTCGTCCCGCGCAAGACGATGAACCTGTCGTCGTCCTTCGATCATCGGGTCGTCGACGGCCACGACGCAGCGATCTTCATCCAGCGCGTGCGCGCCCTTCTCGAAGCGCCGGCCGTGCTGTTCATCGAGGACTAGCGATTGTCATACCCGCGAAAGCGGGTATCCAGCGGCGCCGACTCCGGTTGCTGGGCGGTCGGGAAGCGGCGTCTGGACCCCCGCGTTCGCGGGAGCGACAACGAACCTGACGCTAACGGAAGAGGCGCGACATGAACGAGCTGCGCTGCAAGGTTCTCATCATCGGCGGCGGCCCCGGCGGCTATGTCGCGGCGATCCGCGCCGGCGAGCTCGGGCTCGACACGGTGCTCGTCGAAGACGGACAATTCGGCGGCGCCTGCCTTCATGTCGGGTGCATTCCCTCCAAGGCGATCATCCACGCGGCGGACGCGGCGCATGCGCTCGCCCAGCCGCTGGCGTTGAACGCGATCGGCCTGAGCCTCGGCGCCTCGTCGCTCGACTTCGCCAAGACGATCGCCTGGAAGGACGCGATCGTCGCCCGGCTTGCGACCGGCGTCGGCGCGCTCCTCAAGAAGGCGGGCGTGCGCTCCTTGAAGGGGCGGGCCACCATTGTCGACGGCAAGAGCGCAATCGCCCACGCCGACACCGGCGATCAACGGATCGTCTGCGAGCATCTCCTGATCGCGACCGGCTCCGAGCCAATGGCCCTCGAGGCGCTGCCGTTCGACGGCGAGGACGTCCTCTCCTCGACCGAGGCGCTGGCGCTGACCAAAGTGCCAGAGACGCTTGCGGTCGTCGGGGCCGGCTATATCGGGATGGAGCTCGGCATGGCCTTCGCCAAGCTCGGCGCGAAGGTGACCATCGTCGAGGCGCTGCCGAAAATCCTGCCGCTCTATGACGAGGAGCTGACGCAGCCGGTCGCGCGGCGGGCGGCCGATCTGGGCATCTGGACCACGGTCGGCGCGAAGGCGCTCAGTTTCGCCAAGGGCGCCCTCAAGGTCGCCGGCGCCGACGGCGTCGAAAAGACAGTGGCGGCGGAAAAAGTCCTGGTCGCGGTGGGGCGTCGGGCCCGCACGGTCGGCTTCGGCCTCGATAGCCTCGATCTGACCATGGCCGGACCCTTCATCCGCATCGACGACAAATGCGCGACCTCCATGCGCAACGTCTGGGCGGTCGGCGACGTGACCGGCGAGCCGATGCTCGCTCATCGCGCGATGGCGCAGGGCGAAATGGTCGCTGAGATCATCGCCGGCGAGCGGCGCGCCTTCGACCACCGGGCGATACCGGCGATCTGCTTCACCGACCCGGAGATCGTCTCAGTGGGCCTGTCGCCCAAGGCCGCCAAGGCGGGGCACGGGGAAGTCGTCGTGGGCCTTTTTCCCTTCCGCGCCAATGGCCGCGCGATGACGAAGCAGGCCGACGAGGGGCTCGTGCGGATAACCGCGCGCGCCGACAACCATGTCGTGCTCGGCGTCCATGCGGTGGGCTCCGGTGTCTCCGAGCTCTCGTCCGCCTTCACGCTTGCGCTCGAAATGGGCGCGCGGCTCGAGGACGTCGCCGGCACGATCCACGCCCACCCGACCGAGAGCGAGGCCTTCCACGAGGCGGCGCTGAAGGCCTTGGGCAAGCCGCTGCACATATGAGGCGGAACCCGCGCCGCGAAGCGGGGAGAAGGCTGGGGCGAGGCGCCGCGCCAATGCATCCGGAGAATGCGGCGTCCACCCTCATCCGCGCCGGGGGGAAGACAAGGAAAAAAGCTTTGGAGGCGTCCTCGGCGAGCCGCCTCGATTCACGCGGCGGGGCGGTGCTCCGGCTTCGTTCCGGCGTGGAGAATTTCTTCCGCAAGGACTCTTGCGCGCGATGGGGGCACGAGATCGTCGATGAAGAGAGACGACAGCCCGTGGACGAGGCCCCAGGCGGCAATACTTGCGGCGTTGTCCTCCTGCCGCCCGCCTTCGACGCCGCTGGCGACGCGCTGAACGCAGTCGAACGCCGCCTTGGCCGCCTCATTGAGGGCCGGATACTTCGCCCGCTCGACCAGGATCGGACCGAACATCAGGCGAAACAATCCCCTTTTCTGCAACGCGAATTCGACATAGGCCAATCCCAATCCGATCAGCGGATCGGGTCCTTCGACGCCTGCCTCCAGCGTCGCGGTGAGCTCGCGGAAGCCCTCGGCCGCCACGGAGGCAAGCAAGTCCTCCTTGCTCGAAAAGTGGCGATAGGCGGCGGTCGCCGACACGCCCACCCGGCGCGCCGTCTCGCGCAGGCCGACGGCGTCGGGGCCGGATTCGTCCAGAATAGCGCGCGCCGCAGCCCTCAGAGCGTTCGGCAGGTTGCCGTGACGATAAGGACGTGGAACGGGCGCCTCATCCATTGCCTCACTTCTCATGTCAGATCTCACTGCATCTTTTAAGCCGCCACAGCAAAAGTCATCTTACGCTGCGCAAGGAAACGATGTAAACCCTATTGGTCTTGGCTTACAAGGTTTTCCAATGACGCACCCAGCAAGGTAAATCATCGTATGCGTCGCGGCCGAACCGCAGCGGGATGTCACTACAACGCGCTCGTCAACGAATTGTTTCGCGAGTTGCAGACAAGTCTTAATCCGCAAGGGCAGGCGCATTGCTCCGGGCGGCCCTCTTTGTCCCGGTCCGACCGTCTGTTCCCGACGCCGCAGCGCACGCGGCGGGGAGACGCGGCCGACGGGACTCTTGCAACCAGGTCGCCTATGTTTTGTGGCGTGCGCCAGGCAGACGCTTCGGCTGCGGTTCAGGAGTCGCCGTCAGATGAAGATCACCGTCAACGTCGATTGCACGCCCCTCGAGGCGCGCCAGTTCATGGGGCTGCCGGATGTCGAGCCCATGCAGAAGGCCGCGATGGCCGAGATCGAGAAGCGCATGTTGGCCGAACTCGAGCGCTACTCGCCGGAATCTCTGTTCAAGGCGTGGCTGCCGATCGTCGGCATGAACGCCGAATGGCTCCAGGAATTCCTGAAGCGGGCCGCGTCCTGATTCCGACGCGGAGCCATATTTCTGCGGCGGCGCCTTCCGCGCGGCGATGACCAATCTTACATGGCGTCAAGGCCGCGACGTGCGGTATCGGTCGGGTCGCGCCCTGTCGCTACGGGACGGGAAGTGACGCCAACAGGGGTCATCAATGAATCTCGAAAAATACACGGAACGGGCGCGCGGCTTCGTGCAGGCCGCCCAGTCGCTTGCGCTCCGCGAGGGCCATCAGCAGTTCACGCCCGAGCACATTCTGAAGGTCCTGCTGGACGACGAGGAAGGGCTCTGCGCCGGCCTGATCGACAAGGCGGGCGGCAATTCGCGCGAGGCGCTGAGGCTGGTCGAGCTCGCGCTGGCGAAACTGCCGAAGGTGCAGGGTTCCGGCGCGGGACAGCTCTACCTCGCTCCGACGACCGCCCGCGTCCTCGACAACGCCGAAAAGATCGCTCAGAAGGCCGGCGACTCCTTCGTCACCGTCGAGCGGCTGTTGCTGGCGCTGGCGATGGAGAAGGGCAGCGAGGCAAGCAAGATCCTGGCCAACGCCGGCGTATCGCCTCAGACCCTGAACGCGGCCGTCAACGACTTGCGCAAGGGGCGCACGGCGGATTCGGCGAGCGCCGAGAATGCCTATGACGCGCTGAAGAAATACACCCGCGACCTCACCGAGGCCGCCCGGACGGGCAAGCTCGACCCGGTGATCGGGCGCGACGAGGAGATCCGCCGCACGATCCAGGTTCTGTCGCGCCGGACCAAGAACAATCCGGTCCTGATCGGCGAGCCGGGCGTCGGCAAGACGGCGATCGTCGAGGGGCTCGCGCTCCGGATCGTCAATGGCGACGTTCCCGAGTCGATTCGCGATAAGAAGCTGCTCGCCCTCGACATGGGCGCGCTGATCGCCGGAGCCAAATACCGCGGCGAGTTCGAGGAGCGGCTGAAGGCCGTCCTGAACGAGGTGACCGCCGCCCAGGGCGGCGTCATCCTGTTCATCGACGAGATGCACACTCTCGTCGGCGCCGGGAAGGCCGAGGGCGCCATGGACGCCTCCAACCTGCTCAAGCCCGCCCTGGCGCGGGGCGAGCTGCACTGCGTCGGGGCGACCACGCTCGACGAATACCGCAAGCACGTCGAGAAGGACGCGGCGCTGGCGCGGCGCTTCCAGCCGGTCTTCGTGTCTCAGCCGACGGTCGAGGACACGATCTCGATCCTGCGCGGCCTCAAGGAGAAATACGAGGTCCATCACGGCGTCCACATCACCGACCCGGCGATCATCGCCGCGGCGACGCTTTCGGACCGCTACATCGCCGACCGCTTCTTGCCCGACAAGGCGATCGACCTCATCGACGAGGCGGCGTCCCGCCAGCGCATGCAGGTCGATTCCAAGCCCGAGGAGCTCGACGAGCTCGACCGCCGCATCATGCAGCTCAAGATCGAGCAGGAGGCGTTGAAAAAGGAGACGGACGCCGCCTCCAAGGACCGGCTGAAGAAGCTCGTCTCCGAACTCGCCGAGCTGCAGGAGAAATCCGATTCCCTGACTTCGCGCTGGCGCGCCGAGAAAGACAAGATCGGCCTTGCGCAGAAACTCAAGGAGGAGCTCGACACGGCGCGCAACGCGCTTGCCCAAGCCCAGCGCAAGGGCGATTTCGCCGAGGCCGGCAGGCTCGCCTACGGCGCCATCCCCGAGCTCGAAAAGAGGCTCGCCGCTGCCGAGAAACAGTCCGGCGACGGCGTGCTCGTGGACGAGGCCGTCACCGCCAATCACGTGGCCCAGGTCGTCTCGCGCTGGACGGGCGTGCCGGTCGACAAGATGCTGGAAGGCGAGCGCGAGAAACTCCTCAAGATGGAAGGGGAGATCATGCGGCGCGTCGTCGGCCAGAGGGAGGCCGTGACCGCGGTCTCGACGGCTGTGCGCCGCGCGCGGGCGGGCCTGCAGGACCCGAACCGGCCGATCGGCTCGTTCATGTTCCTGGGGCCGACCGGCGTCGGCAAGACCGAGCTGACCAAGGCTTTGGCGGCGTTCCTGTTCGACGACGAGAGCGCGATGGTGCGCATCGACATGTCGGAGTACATGGAGAAGCACTCGGTCGCCCGTCTGATCGGCGCGCCTCCCGGCTATGTCGGCTATGAGGAGGGCGGCGCGCTGACCGAGGCGGTCCGCCGACGGCCGTACCAGGTCGTGCTGTTCGACGAGATCGAGAAGGCGCATCCGGACGTTTTCAACGTCCTCCTGCAGGTGCTCGACGACGGCCGCCTCACCGACGGTCAGGGGCGGACGGTCGACTTCCGCAACGTCCTGATCGTGATGACCTCCAACCTCGGGTCCGATTTCCTGGTCAACCTCGGCGAGGGCGAGGACACCAAAACGGTCGAGAAGGAAGTGATGGCGGTGGTGCGGGCGCGTTTCCGGCCCGAATTCCTCAACCGCGTCGACGAAATCCTCCTGTTCCACCGGCTGCGGCGCGAGGACATGGGCGCGATCGTCGACATCCAGTTCCGCCGGCTTCAGCGGCTCCTCGACGACCGTAAGGTGACGCTGGCGCTCGACGCCAAGGGCCGCCAGTGGCTCGCCGACAAGGGCTACGATCCTTCCTATGGGGCGCGGCCGCTGAAGCGAGTGATCCAGAAATGGGTGCAGGACCCGCTCGCCCAGCGGTTGCTGTCCGGTGAGATCGCCGACGGCTCGACCGTCCGGATCAGCGCCGCGCAGGGGAGGCTTACGATCGACGGCAGCCCGGTCGGCGGGGAAGCGGAGGAAGCCCCCGCCGCAAAGCCCCAGGTCGTGCCGTTTCCTAAATCGTGACGTTGCCCTTCCGAACGGAGCGGCCCCGGTCGTTCACGCTTGCGCCCGCTTGAGGAGACCCGTCGTCCATGACCAACAAC
>DASRSL010000235.1:0-29867 GCA_035656495.1 Roseiarcus sp. | reverse complement strand
GAGAAACCTGTCCGCTCAGCGGCGCTTCCCGGCATAGCAACGGGAGGACGCCGCGCGGTTCCAAAACGCGTCGCGATCGCCGGAACAACTCTTGGTGAACGACGTTGAAGTTTCTGCTTGGCGGGCGCCGGGCGGGAGAGCTATGGCTCAAATTTTCACGCCGTACGCCGACATGGCCGTTCGCGTGGCGCTGATCGCGTTGGCGGCCTCCCCGGCGATTCTCGTCGGCGCCGGCTATGCGATCACCCGCTCGCCCTTCGTCACCGGGCAATTCCAAATCCACAATCAGCCGATTCCGTTCAGCCACGAGCATCACGTCGGCTTCGACGGGCTCGACTGCCGCTACTGCCATTTCGGGGTCGAGACGTCCCGGTGGGCCGGAATACCGCCGACCGAAGTCTGCATGACCTGCCACTCGCAGATCTTCGCCGAGGCTCCACTGCTTGCGCCCGCCCGCCACAGCCTTGCGAGCGGCATGCCGATCGCCTGGAAGAGGGTGCGCGCGCTGCCGGACTACGTCTACTTCGATCACTCGATCCACATCGCCAAGGGCGTCGGCTGCACGACCTGTCACGGGCAGGTGGATCGGATGCCGCTGACGCTTCAGGCGGAGCCCATGACGATGGGCTGGTGCATCAATTGCCACCGCAACCCGGCGCCCTACCTGCGCAAGCCGGAGGAGGTCTTCGCCGATTCCTGGTCGCCCCCGCCCGACCAGAACGAGGAGGGTCGCAAGCTCATGGCGCATTATGAGATCGACACGACGCACCTGATCGATTGCTCCGTGTGCCACCGGTGACGGCGCCGAGTCCGACACGCCCTGGCGCGGTTTCGCGCCGTGCGGCGCTGCAACTCATGGCAGCCGGCGCCGCCGCGCTGGCGGCCGGCTGCAAACGGCCGGACGAGGAGATCCTCGCCAATGTCACGCTCGAGGAGCTTCCCTATGTGAAGATTCCCGAGGGCCTCGTCCCGGGCGTCATCCAGCGCTACGCCACCGCCCTGACGCTCGCAGGCTACGGCCGCGGCGCCCTCGTCACCTCGTCCGAGGGCCGCCCGATCAAGGTGGAAGGCAATCCTCGCCACCCCGCGAGTCTCGGCGCGACCGATGTTTTCGCCCAGGCGGAGATTCTCGCGCTCTACGATCCGGACCGCTCGCAGGCCATCCGCGTCGCCGGCGAGATCAGCGACTGGCCGGCATTCGAACAGGCGCTCGGGGAGCATCTCGCCGCGCGGGTCTCCGGGCGAGGCCAGGGCCTGCGCCTGCTCAGCGGCCGGATCGTGTCTCCGACTCTGCTCGACCAGATCGAAGGCCTTCTCAAGGCCTATCCGAATATGCGCTGGCACACGTTCGAGCCCACCGAGGCTTCGGACGGCGAAACGGCGAACGTGGTCTACGGCAAGCCGCTGACTCTCCGGCCCCGCTTCGGCGACGCCGATGTCGTCGCTGCGTTCGACGCCGACCCTCTCGGCTGCGGCCCCGATCAAGTCCGTTTCGGCCGTGAGCTGGTCGATCGCCGCAAGCGAGACCGCGCCTCGGCGCGCTTCTACTCGGTCGAATCCGGCATGACCTTGACCGGCGCCTTCGCCGACCATCGACTGGCGGCGCACCCGGATGCGATCGAAGCGATGGTCGCGGCGCTCGCCGCAGCGCTCGGCGCGCCGATCGCGCGCCCGGAACTGCCCCAGGACCACGCGCGCTTCCTCGACGTCGTGACGAAAGACCTTCAGGCGCGGGCGGGCCGCGGCCTTGTGCTGCTCGGTCCCGCCTTGTCGAAAAACGCGCGCGCGCTCGGGGTGTGGATCAATGACCGGCTCGGGGCGCCGGAGAATGCTTTCGACGTCGATCCGCGGCAAGCCGCCGCGGGAACGCTCCCCGAGCTTGCCGACGACATTCACGCCGGCAAGGTCGAAATGCTCGTCATCCTGGACTCGAACCCCGTGGCCACGGCTCCGGGCGATGTCGAATTCGGAGCGCTCGTTCAGCGCCTGCCGTTCCGCGTCCATCTCGGCCTCTATTACGACGAGACCGCGGCGGCCTCGACATGGCATCTGCCGATGCCGCATCCGCTCGAAAGCTGGTCCGACATCGCCTCGCCCGAGGGAGTCGCCAGCATCGTGCAGCCCTTGATCCGGCCTTTGCATGAATCCTATAGCGCCCATCGGCTTCTCGCCGCTCTCGCGGGCGAGCCGCCCTTGAGCGACTACGATCGAATCCGCAGTACGTGGCGCTCGCGCTGGGGAGAGCGGAATTTCGACGACCGCTGGCGCCGGGCGCTCGTCGAAGGCGTGATCGCCGACACGGGGCTCGAGCCCGCGGCCAAACCCGCCGCCAAATTCCCGGGATGGACGCCAACTGCTCCGCAGGGCGGGATGTCGGCGATCTTTCGCATCGACCCCTCGGTTTTCGACGGGCGCTTCGCCAACAACGCCTGGCTGCAGGAATGTCCGCAGCCCTTCTCGAAAGCCGTGTGGGGCAACGCCGTCGAGATGGCGCTCGCCGACGCGAAGCGCCTCGGGATCAAGGAAGGCGACGAGGTCGAAGTGAGCGTCGGCAAACGCGCCCTCTCAGGCCCGATGCGACTCTCCAACGGCATCGCGCCGGGAGTCGTTCAGCTTTCGCTCGGCTACGGGCGCGCCCATGCCGGCTCGATCGGCGACGGCGTCGGCTTCAGCGTGGCCGTCCTCCGCACCGCCGCGTCGCCCTGGATCGCCAGAAATGTCGCGCTTCGACGGATCGGCCCGAACGGTCATCTGTCCCCGTCGACTGCAGGCCTCTTTGCGCTCCCGGGCAAGGCCGAGGAGCTTGCACCGGAAGTCGAGGTCGGCGCCGCCAAGGCGTCGCCGCCGCAACCGATGGCGAGCTTCTTTCCGCCCCGGCCGACCCCGATCGGCGACCCCTACGCGTGGGCCATGGTCATCGACACCGGCGCCTGCATCGGCTGCAACGCCTGCGTCGTCGCCTGCCAGTCGGAGAACAACGTGCCTTCGATCGGCCCAGATGAAGTCGGGTGGGGCCGCATCATGCACTGGCTCAGGATCGACGTCTACGACCACGGAAGCGCGCCCGAACCGCGGCCGGTGTTCCAGCCTGTGCCGTGCATGCATTGCGAGGCGGCGCCGTGTGAGCCGGTCTGCCCGGTCGAGGCCTCGGTGCACGATCATGAGGGACTCAACGTCCAGGTCTACAACCGCTGCATCGGCACGCGCTTCTGCCAGTCGAACTGCCCCTACAAGGTGCGGCGCTTCAACTGGTTCGGCTACGCCGCAGGGCAGGAGTACAAGAATCTCGGCAACGCGCTGGTCAAGGCCGCCAACAATCCCGACGTCAGCGTGCGCGACCGGGGCGTGATGGAGAAATGCACCTATTGCGTTCAGCGCATCAGCCGCGCCCGTCGGCTCGCCGAGCGCGAAACGCGCCTGATCGCGGAAGGCGAGGTCGTCACCGCCTGCCAGGCGGCCTGCCCGACCCGGGCGATCCACTTCGGCAATCTCGTCGATCCAAAGTCCAGCGTGTCCGAGCTCAGGCGCGATCCCGCCCACTACGTCCTCTTGGACCAGCTCCATACCCGTCCGCGCACCACTTATCTGGCGCGGCTTCGCAATTCGAATCCCGAACTCGGAGGGAGCGCATGACGGTCGTATCCGCCTTCGATCGGGCGCCGGCGCTGGAGGACGTTCCTGTTCTGCCGCGCGCAATCGACGATCGGGCGATCACCGACATCGTCTGCGAGCCCCTGCTGCGTCCCGCCGGGAAGGGCTGGTGGATCGCCTTCATCATCTGCTCGGCGGGGACGCTGGCGCTGATTTATGGCATCCACCTGCTGTTCACTGTCGGCATCGGCATCTTTGGGAACAACACCAGCGTCGTCTGGGGCTTCCCGATCGCGAACTACGTCTGGTGGATCGGTCTCGGCAACGCCGGCACGCTGATTTCGTCCCTCCTCCTTCTCACGCGACAGTCGTGGCGCGCCACGATCAGCCGCTTCGCCGAGGCGATGACCCTGTTCGCGGTTTCGATCGCCGGACTGTTCCCGATCTTTCATCTCGGGCGGCCGCTCTATTTCTACTGGATTGCGCCTTATCCCGCCACAATGCACGTCTGGCCGCAGTGGCGCAGCGCGCTCGTCTGGGATTTCTGGGCGGTCCTCAGCTACCTGACCTTTTCCGTCGTCTTCTGGTACGTCGGCGTCTTGCCCGACCTGGCGACTGCCCGGGATCGCTCGAGAGGGGCGTGGCAAAAGGTTTACGGCGTGGCCGCGCTCGGATGGCGCGGCTCCGCGAGACATTGGCGTCACTATCATCGCCTGCAGATCTCCCTCGCCGCGCTCGCGACGCCGCTTGTCTGCTCGGTTCATTCGATCGTCGGGCTCGATTTCGCCGCGAGCCTGATGCCCGGCTGGCGGGAGCCTATCTTTCCCCCCTACTTTGTCGTCGGCGCGATGTACTCGGGCTTCGCCCTTGTCGTCCTGCTCGCGGCGACGATCACGTACGGGCTCGGCCTTCAGGCGCTGATCACGGCGCGCCACTTCGAGGCGATGGCCAAGATCATCCTGATGGCGTCGATCGTGATGGGCCTTTCCTATCTCAGCGAATATTTCGCCGCATGGTACGGGGGCCATCCTGAGGACCGCGGCATGGTGGCGTTCGAGTTCACCGGCGCCTACTGGCAGGTCTACGCCGGAATGCTGTTCTGCAACGTGATCGCGCCGCAGATCCTCTGGTTCCCGCGCATGCGCGCGAGTCTCGCCGTCATCATCGGTGTGTCCTTCGCCGTCCTCGTCGGCATGTGGCTCGAGCGCATTCTCATCGTCTGGAACACGCTCTCACACACCTTCATGCCCTCGATGGATCGCGTGTTCTTCCCGACATGGTGGGACTGGCTGTTCCTGTTCGGCCCGATGTTCTTTTTCGCCTGGCTGTTCCTGCTCTTCTGCCGAGTAGCGCCCGTCGTGCCGATGTTCGAGGCGCGGGAGCTCCGTCACAAGGAGGCGGAAGGATGAGCGCGCGGGTCGAGCGCGCCATGATTGCCGAATTCGGCAATCCGGATGCTCTGAGCGACGCCGCCCGGAGCGTGTGCAATGAGGGCTTCAGAGCGATCGATGCGCTCACGCCCTGTCCGGTCGAAGGCCTCGAAGAGACGCTCGGCTTGAAGCAATCGCCGATCCGCTGGCCGATGCTGATCGCAGGCGTCGGAGCCGCCGCGTTCGCCTATTGGCTGGAGTGGTGGAGCTCCGTTTTCGCCTATCCGATCGACTCGGGCGGAAGGCCGCTTCACAGTTGGCCGGTATTGCTGCTGGTGCCGTTCGAAGTCGGCGTGCTCTTTGCCGGGCTCGCCGGCTTCATCGCGCTCCTCGTCCTCTGCGGCCTCCCCCGTCTCAACCATCCGCTGTTCGACTGGGACGCCGTTGAGCGCTCCACCGACGACCGCTATTTCCTTCTGATGGCCGCGCCCGAGAACGAGAACGACAACGACCGCCTGCGCCGCCTCCTCTCCGACGCCAGGGCGCTGCGCATTCGGGAGTTGTCGGCGTGAAAGCGGTTTTCGTCCCGCTCCTCGCCGTCGCAGCGGCCGGCTGCACGAACCAGTCGATGACGCGACAAGCGCACTATGGGACGAACGACCCGGCGCCGGTCTTCGCCAACGGCTCCGCTGCTCAGTCGCTGCCGGCCGGCGTGGTCTCGCAGGGCGACGAGGCATACGACAAGGAAAGCGCCAATCCGCCGCCGGTCGACATGGCGCTGCTGGAGCGCGGCAAGCAGCGATTCGAGATCTTCTGCGCTCCCTGCCACGGCTATGAAGGCGACGGCGACGGAGCGATCGTGCGCCGCGGCTTTCCGCACCCTCCTTCCTACTACGAGCCGAAGCTCATGCAGGCGGACGCTCGGCTCTTCTTCGACACGATCACCAACGGCTACGGCGTCATGTACTCCTACGCCTCGCGCGTTCCGCCGCACGATCGATGGGCGATCGCGGCCTATATCCGCGCCCTCCAGCAAAGCCGCTCGGCTTCTCTCGCCGAGGCGCCCGAGGCGGGGCAAGGCGGCTCCGTTAAAGGACAACGGCCGTGAGCGCGCCGAGCCCTCGCGAAGAGCGGACCTTCGACATTGTGCCCGCGCCGAACGCTGTGTTGCTGCTCGGGCTCGGCGCAGCGGTTCTCCTCGCGATCGGCGTCGTGTTCGCGCCGCGCGCGGTCGCCTGGGGGTGGCTGGTCGGATTCCTCGTCTGGAGCTCGGCGCCGATCGGGGCGATCGTCCTTACGCTGATCCACGAGACGACCGGCGGAAGGTGGGGCCTCGCCTCAGCGCCGGCCCTGCGTCTGGGCGCGCTCTGCGCGCTAATCCTGCCGTTCTTCTTCGCCTTCCTATTCGCGGGCCTCAAGACCCTTTACCCTTGGGCGAACGGCGGCGCCTCGACCGCGCAGGACGTGGCCCATTTCTATTTCAACCTTCCCGCCTTCGCGGCCGTCGGATTCGTCGCGCTGATCGGCTGGGCGGCGATCGGCGCTATGCTGGCGATCGGGACGCTCGGCCTGCTCGGCGCCTCGATCGCGCTCGTCTTTCACGGATTCGCGGTCAGCCTCATCGCTGTCCAGTGGATGCTCTCGATCGACCCGCGCTACAGCGACTCGGCGTTCGGCGCGGAGATCGCCGTGCAACAGATCATGCTCGCGCTTGCCGCGATCGCCGCCATCCAGCCGCGGCGCACGGTCGAAATCGCTCGCGGCGACATCGGCGGCCTCCTGTTCGCGACCGCCCTCGGCGCCTTCTACCTCGCCCTCATGACCTTCATCGTCAAATGGTACGGCGACCAGCCGGTCGACGCGGCCTGGTATCTGGCGCGAGCGCATGGTCTGTGGCTCGCGTTTCTCGTCGGCGCCTGGTTGCTCGGCTCGGTCGCGCCGATTGTCGGCTGCGCATGGGAGCGGGTCCGCGGGAGCCCCGGGGCGATGCGGGCGGTCGGCGTCGCGACGATCCTTGGCATCTTTCTACACGATCTCTGGTTCGCCGGTTCCGCTGCGCCTGATCTTGCGGCGCCCGCTGCGTTCCTCTCGGTCGTCGCAATGGCCGGCGTCTCCGTCGGGCTCGCGCCGCGTCTCGACCGCCGCCTGTCGCCCCGAACCCGGGACCTGCAAACCCATGGGAGGTCGCCATGACCGCGGAGCAGGAGACGCCGCGAGAAAAGCCGGCGGTGCGGGAGGGCGTCATCGCCGCGATCATGGGGGGGTTCTTCGTTTTCGTCATCGTGGCGGCGGTCGGGCTCCACTTCTTCTTCCAATCGCTCGCGCCGAACGAGACTCGCGTCACGGAAACCGAGTTTTCCTCGCCGCGGCTTCAAACCCGCTCGGATGGGCTCCGCGATCCGGAGATCGCCAGGCAACAGGCCGATCTTCGACAGTTCCGCTGGATCGACCGGGCGCATGGGCAGTTCCAGATTCCGATCGAACGGGCGATGCGGCTCGTGGCCGCGCGGGGCGCGAAAGCCTACGAACCCGTCCCAAATGGAGGCCAGGTATCTCAGGACAATAGAGAGCAGAGTTCGCAGACCAATGGAGGGCGCATGCAATGACGGCAGGGTCCAGCATTCGCGTTTTCGCCCTTATGACCGCCATCCTCTTCGGTCAGCCCGCAGCCGCCGCGCTCGCGCCCGATCGGCTGGCGGACGTCGGCGTGCGGCCTCCGCCGAGCGCGAGCCTGCCGCTCGATGCGCCCCTGACCGACCTCGATGGACGGCCGAGGACCCTTGGCGAGGCGATCGGAGGCCGGCCTGCCGTGGTCGTGTTCGCCGACTACGATTGTCCTCAGCTCTGTTCGCCGATTCTCGCGCTGACCGGCGGCGCGCTCGCAAAAAGCGGCCTTGCGCCGGGCGTCGATTATCGCCTCGTGGTGATCGGATTCAACCCGCGCGCTAGCGCGGTTGACGGCAAGCGGATGGTCGGCGGGCAGATCGGATTCGAAACCCCGGTCGGGCGCGCGACGACCGCGCTGAGGGCGAGTGAGCCCGTTGTCGCGAGGCTTACCGCCGCCGTGGGATACCACTACGTCTATGATGCGGCCAACCAGCGCTATGCACACCCGGTTGCGCTTCTCGTGGTCAGCGCGAACGGGCGTCTCTCCCGCGTCCTCTCGGGACTCGCGATCTCCGGCGACGACGTGAGGGTCGCACTCACTGCGGCGGGCAGAGGCGAGATCGGCGCAATCGCCAATCAGATCCGGCTTCTCTGCTACGGCCTTGGCGCCTCCATCGGCCTTTACACCAATCGGGTCCGGATCCTGCTCTCCGCCGGCGGCGTGGCGACGCTTCTCGCTATTGCAGCGGGTCTCCTGATGCTTTCGCGGTCAGCGTCGCGGAGGCGCACATGAACACAGTCCTGTTCATGCCGAGATCGGCCTCGACGATCGCGCCAAGGACGGACGGCCTCTACCTGGCCCTGGTCGCCATCTCAGCCGCCATCCTCGTTTTGGTCTTCGCGCTGATCGTCATATTCGCTTACCGCTATCGCCGCGGCTCTGCGGCGCCGCGAGGCGCTCTGCCGACCCTCCTGCAACACGAGGTCGAGATCGGCTGGACGACCGCGACGGTGTTCGCCTTTCTGTTCTTCTTCTGGTGGGCCGGCGCGAACGAGGTCCCCGAGTTGTTGCCGCCGCGCACGGCGACGGAGATCCATGTCGTCGCCAAGCAATGGATGTGGAAGGTCCAGCATCCGAACGGAGTCCGCGAGATCGACATGCTGCACGTTCCCATCGGCGAGCCGGCGCGTCTCGTGATGACCTCCCAGGACGTTATCCACTCCTTCTCCGTCCCCGACTTTCGCATCAAGTCGGACATTCTGCCGGGCCGCTACGTCGAGATCTGGTTCGAGCCCACTGAGATCGGCACGTTCCGCCTGTTCTGCACCCAGTTCTGCGGCACGGCGCACTCGGCGATGACTGGATCGATCGTCGTGATGAGCAAACCGGACTTCGCCAAGTGGCTTCAGAGCCGCCCCGGCGGCGGCGATTTCGTCGCGCAAGGGCGGGAATTGTTCGTCAGCCTCGGCTGCGCCGGTTGCCATACTCCCGGAGGCCCTGTCCACGCGCCGGATTTCGACGGCCTTTTCGGCAGACGCGTTCCCCTCGCGAGCGGTCGATTCGTGCTCGTCGACGACGCGTGGATCCGGGACTGCATTCTGGGGCATTCGACCGCCGATCCTCCCGCCGGCTACCCGCCGATCATGCCCTCGTTCAAGGGCGAGGTCGACGACGGCCAGATCCTTGCGCTTACCGCCTACGTCCGCTCGCTGTCCCCGCAAACAGGAGCCACGCGATGACCGACGCCATCGCTTCTTTCGGCGACGCCGAACCTTCGCGCGAACATGAAGAAACAGGAAGCTACCTGGAGTCGCATGGCGGAGGCTTGAGCGAGTGGCTGTTGACGACGGACCACAAGAGGATCGCAATCCTCTATGCGCTCCTGGTCACCTTCTTCTTCTTCATCGGCGGGACCGCAGCGACGCTCATCCGCCTCGAGCTCTTCTCCCCGACCGCCACCTTCCTCACCGACGACGGGTACAATCGCGTGTTCACGGTGCACGGGATCGTCATGGTCTGGTTCTTCCTCGTGCCGCTCATTCCGACGACGCTCGGCAATTTCCTGCTGCCGCTGATGATCGGCGCGCCGGACGTCGCGTTTCCGAAACTGAACCTGGCGAGCTGGTATCTCACGCTCATTGGAGGCCTCTTCGTCCTCGGCGCCACGCTCATGGGCGGCGTCGATACGGGGTGGACGTTCTATCCGCCCTACTCGACAGTCTACTCGAACAGCAATGTCGCCATCGCCGTGCTCGGCGTGATCATCGCCGGCTTCGGCACGATCGCGACCGGCGTCAATTTTGTGACGACGACCCACACGCTGCGCTGCCCCGGCATGACCTGGTTTCGGCTGCCGCTTATGGTGTGGGGGCTCTACACGGTCAGTCTCGTGATGATCCTGGCGACGCCGGTCCTGGCGATGACCCTCGTGCTCGTCGTCGCCGACCGTTGGTTCGGCCTTCCGGTGTTCGACGGCTTCCGCGGCGGGGATCCTGTCTTGTTCCAGCATCTCTTCTGGTTCTACTCGCACCCGGCCGTCTACATCATGATCCTGCCGGCGTTCGGCGTCGTCTCCGAGGTGATCGCCTGCTTCGCCCGGAGACGCGTGTTCGGCTATGCGGCGATGGTCTACGCGATGCTCGCGATCGCGATCATCGGCTTCGCCGTCTGGGGGCACCACATGTTCGTCGCCGGGCAGTCGACTTTCGCCAATCTCGTCTTCTCGTTCCTGACGTTCATCATCGCGGTGCCGTCGGCGATCAAGGTGTTCAATTGGACGGCCACGCTCTACCGCGGGCAGATCACTTTCGAGGCGCCGATGCTCTACACGCTGGGCTTCGTCGGCCTGTTCACCGTCGGCGGCATGACCGGCCTCTTCCTCGCCTCCATTCCGGTCGACATCCAGGTCACCGGCACCTACTTCGTCATCGCGCATTTCCATTACGTCATGGTCGGCGGCGCGGTATCGGCCTATTTCGCCGGGCTGCACTTCTGGTGGCCGAAGATCACCGGACGCCTCTATCCCGAGTCGTGGGCGCGCTTCGCAGCCTATCTCATGTTCTTCGGCTTCAACTTCACCTTCTTTCCTCAGTTCATCCTCGGCTACCTCGGCATGCCGCGGCGCTATCACGTTTACCCCCCAGAATTTCATACCTGGAACGTGATGTCTTCGACCGGCGCCGTAGTGCTCGCCGCGGCCTACCTGATGCCGCTTTTCTATCTCGGCTGGTCCCTGGTGTACGGGCAGGCCTCGCCGGCCAACCCGTGGAATGCGACCGGCCTGGAGTGGAAAACAACCTCGCCCCCGCCAAAGCACAACTTTGCGACCATGCCCATCGTCGATGAAGACCCTTATAATTACCACGACGTCCGGATCGGACCCGAAGCCGAGAGGCGCGACATCGACTCGGTTCGCGCCGCGCCGGGGTTGACGCCGAACAATGGGCGGCGCTCGCCATGAGCGAAAGCGCGATCAACGCGTCAGCCGGGATCGCCCTGCCGGACCCGCTGCGCGAGCCATGGTCCGACATTGCGCGTCAGCGGGAGGCGGCGACCTTCGGCATGTGGCTCTTCCTGATGAGCGAGATGCTGTTCTTCGGCGCCGTCTTCATGGCCTTCAGCTTCACGCGGGCGCTGAACGTCGCGGAGTTTCAGCACGCGGCGCGCCACACCGAAATTGTCTACGGCGCGCCCAACACCTTCGTCCTCGTCACCAGCAGCCTGGCGATGACGATTGCTGTGCGGGCGGCGAACATCGCCAACCGGCGCCTCTGCGCGAGGCTATTGGGAGCGACTGCAATACTCGGGTTCGTCTTCCTCGTCATCAAGGGGCTCGAATATAAGGATGACCTGGAACATCATCTCTACCCGACGCTGCATTTCGCGCTGGGGCATAACGCCACCCAGATCTTCTGGGCGTTCTACTGGATCATGACCGGCATCCACGCGTTCCACCTGACCGTCGGCGTCGGCCTCGTGTCGCGCCTGACATGGCTCGTGCACAGGAATCAACTAAGCCTCCGCTCGCCGCAGCTCGAGGTCACCTCGCTCTATTGGCACCTGGTCGACGCGTTCTGGATCGTGCTGTTTCCGGTTCTCTACGTGATGGGGCGAGGATGAGCGACGCCAACCGTCCGCCGCCGACTCTGCACTGGGTCGGGCCCGTGATCGCCTGGGCAATCATCATGTGCGCGCTCGTCGGCGTCGTCCTGCTCGGCGTCTACGGCTCAGGCGACCTCCGCTTCGGCGGAGCGCTGGGGCTTGCCGCCGTGATGCTCCTGACGCTCGCCTTTGGGCTGGTCGGCGTCGCCGACGAGCCGCCGCTGATGCGGCTCGTCGCCGGCGCGGCTTTCATGTTCCTGGCGCTGATGTTCTTCCTCAGCTTCGTCGATCTCGTCACGCGGATCCGCTACCACTGACCGGCGCTGCGCCGTCTTGACCGCGGCGACCCTTCACGCCGCCTTCTGGTAGTCCTTGACGTCCGTGAAGGCGATCTTCGGCCAGCGCTCCTGCTCGTAGCGCAGGTTGAAGGCGCTCGTCGCCATGAACACCGGCGCGCCGTCGAGATCGGAGGCGAGCGACGACGGATAGGCGGCGAGAAACTTTTCCAACTCTCCATTATCGTTGGAGGACACCCAGCGGCAGACCTCGAAGCGGCTCGGCTCGAACGAGACCGGCAGCCCGTATTCCGAATCGAGCCGCTCGACGAGCACGTCGAGCTGCAGCGGGCCGACGACGCCGACGATCGCCGGCGCGCCGTCGAACGGCAGGAACACCTGCACCACGCCCTCCTCCGCCATCTGCTGCAGGGCCTCGCGCAGTTTTTTCGCCTTCATCGCATCGGCGAGCTTCACGCGCCGCAGGATCTCCGGGGCGAAGCTCGGCACCCCGCGGAAGACGATCTCCTCGCCCTCGCTCAGCGTGTCGCCGATCCTGAGGAGCCCGTGGTTGGGGATGCCGACCACGTCGCCGGCGAAAGCCTGTTCCGCCAGCGAGCGTCCCTGGGCGAAGAAGAACTGCGGGGCCGAGAGGGTCACCGGCTTGCCGGTGCGCACGAGCTTCGCCCGCATGCCGCGCTCGAGCCTGCCGGAGCAGACCCGCAGGAAGGCGATGCGGTCGCGGTGGTTCGGGTCCATGTTCGCCTGGATCTTGAACACGAAGCCGGTCATCTTCGCCTCGTCCGCTTTCACGGTGCGGCTCGCCGCGGCCTGGGCGCGGGGCGAGGGCGCAAACTCCGCCATCGCGTCGATCAGGTCCTTGACGCCGAAGTCCTTGAGCGCGGCTCCGAACAGCACCGGCGTCAGATGGCCTTCGAGGAAGGCCCGATTGTCGAAGCGCCTCAGACCTTCGACCGCGAGATGGAGCTCGTCGATCGCCTCGGCGCGCTCGTGCTCGGGCAGGAGGCCTGCGACCCGAGGGTCGTCGGGGCCCACGACCACGATCTCCTCGCCGTCCTTGTCGATGGCTCTCAGTCCCTTGCGGCGGATGTCGTAAAGGCCGACGAGCGAGCGGCCGCGCCCGACCGTCCAGTTGAGCGGCGCGGCGTCCAGCGCGAGCGTCTTTTCGATCTCGTCCAGGAGCTCGAAAGGATCGCGCGTCTCCCGGTCCATCTTGTTGATGAAGGTGACGATCGGGATGTCGCGCAGGCGGCAGATCTCGAACAGCTTTCGCGTGCGCGACTCGATGCCCTTCGCCGCGTCGATGACCATCACCGCCGAGTCGACGGCGGTCAGCGTGCGATAGGTGTCCTCGGAAAAGTCCTCGTGGCCGGGCGTGTCGAGCAGGTTGAAGACGCAGCCGGCGTATTCGAAGGTCATCACCGAGGTGACCACCGAGATGCCGCGCTCGCGCTCGATGCCCATCCAGTCGGAGCGGGTCTTGCGACGGTTGGCCTTGGCGCGCACTTCGCCGGCGAGCTGGATCGCGCCGCCGAACAGCAGCATCTTTTCAGTCAGCGTCGTCTTGCCGGCGTCGGGGTGCGAGATGATCGCAAAGGTGCGCCGGCGCGCGACAGGGTTCTCTTCAGGCATGGGGCTGGCGATTTCAAGGAGAGGAGCAGGCGCTTACTTAATGCGGATGGGCCGGAGGGGAAAGGGCTAGCCGGTCGCGCCTTTCGGGGCGGGCGGGAACATGGCCGACAGTCAACGGTTGAAAGTCGGTCGCCAAGTGATTTCATGTGCGCTCGCGTCCTCATGCCTCAAGGAGCCCGCGCAGCGGGCGTCTCCAAGAGCCTCCCCCGAAGCTCGCCCATTCTCCGGCGAGAGTTGTCAGCCGTCGATCTGGATGGCGATCAAGGCGGCGAGTCCTGGACCCGCGTCCCTCGCCTCCTGCGCGCGGGGATTTCTCCTTTGCCTTCGCCGTGGGAGGATATCTTTGGTCCACTCCGTTCCGGAACCGTGGATGATCTCGTCGTCATCGGTCAGATCGGTCAATCCGTCGACGGCCGGATCGCAACGAATACCGGCCGCTCGCATTACATTAACGGCAGCGCCAGCCTCGCCCATTTGCATCGTCTACGGGCGACGGTTGACGCCGTCGTCGTCGGCGTCGGCACCGTGTGCGCCGATGACCCGCAGCTCACCGTGCGGCGCGTCCACGGCCCCAATCCGGCTCGCGTGGTGCTCGATCCGCATGGGCGTCTGCCATCCGACGCCAGGTTCCTGGCCTCCGGCGTTCGTAAGATCGTCGTGACCGCTCAGCGCTGCACGGGCAAGCTGCCCGATGTCGAGGTGGTGACGTTGCGGACGCGCGCAGACCTCTTCGCCCCCTCTGCAATCCTGGCCAGCCTGGCGGAGCGCGGGCTCAAACGTCTGCTTGTCGAGGGAGGCGCGAAGACGCTTTCGCACTTTCTCCAGGAAGGCTGCCTCGACCGGCTCCATGTCATGGTTGCGCCGTTGATTCTTGGCTCCGGCCGACCCGGCTTCGCTTTCGGTGCAATCGATCGGGTGGAGGAGGCTCTACGCCTCCCCGCCCGCTTCTATCAGTTGGATGAGGACGTATTGTTTGATTTCGACCTTTCCGGCGCCCGTGCGCCAGTCTGGCATGCCCAGAAGTCTGTGTGACCGACCTCGATGCTTGATCGGCTCGCAGCAACAAGCTCGCGACGGCGATCGAGCCAGGCCGCAACGTCTTCGGGCGCGAGTCCGTGCTCGTTTGCCGCACGAGCCCAGCCAGAGAGCAATTCCATCTGTATGTCACAGTCGGTCGGCGCCAACATCCAATCCGATGCGCCACGGATGACGGAATAGCCGAGCGCCTGGAATCGAGCGACCGCCCAAGGCGCGGATCTCGGTCCCAGAGCCGGACCGAACCCCTTATCCTTGCGCTGGTGGTCGTTGACAGCCTGAATAATCGGCTCATCGAAGGCGTCGGCGGGAGTCGTCGTAATGCGGCCATCATAAGTCAGCGCCGCATAAACCGGACATCGACGCGCCACGACCATCGATGCGAACTGCTCGAGCCAGTCCTCCGATACGAGGTCGAGCAGGGCAAAGCAGGTAATCAGATCGATCGGCGTCTCCAGTGCGGCCTCGAGTTCGCGGCCCAGATCGAGCGCGATCGGCTCGATATGAACGTCCGAAAACGTCATTCGCGCCGCATACGCGAGCAGGTCGCGATCATTGTCGAATAGCCGCCAGCGCTGCTCAACCGGGAGATGAAGCGCAAGCGCGCGCACCGCGGCGCCGCAGCCGCAGCCCAGATCAACAATCGTCATCGGAGATGATCTGCGCCTATAGAATGAGACAATCGAGTCGAACACCGACCGGTTTCGCGCCAGCGCGTCGTAGGGCTCGCGCAGCGACAGCCAGCGCCGCGAAAATGCGATCATATCGTCTCCAGCGCTCGCGCAAATTTTCTCGCGGAATCCGACCATCTGGGGAGATAAGGAATTGCCTCGCGCGCGCCGGCCGCCAATTTGCCGCGTTCGGCCTGGTTCTCTATCAGGAGTCGCAGCGCGTTCGCCAGCGCGTCCACGTCTTCCGAGGGAACGAACACTCCGGCCCCAACGGGCGCCGTGTCGGGGATTGCGCCTGCGGTCGTTCCGATGACAGGCAATCCATGAGCGATGGCTTCAGCGAACGCCATGCCATAGCCTTCGAAGCGGGAGGCAAGGACGAAAAGGTCAGCGCTCAAAAAAAGCTCCTCCAGTTGAAGGGACGTCACTGCCCCGAGCAGGCTTATCCGATTGCTCAGCCCGCACTCGACGATGCTTGCTTCGAGCTCGCGCGAGGTTCGCGGATCCCGATTGCGATCGCCGGCAATCGCCAGCCGCCACGGCAGATCGGCGAGTTTGGCGAGCGCCGCAATCAGCGTGTCGTATCCTTTCCGCGGCGCCAATGCGCCGACCGAAAGCAGGCTCACGATCTCGTCGGCGCCGGCACGCGCGATCGGACAGGAGTCGACGCCGGGCGCTGCGACGACGATCCGATCCGCGGGCACTGCGTAACCCGCAATCAGGCATCGTGCGGTCGTCTCGCTGGTGGTGACGACGCGCACAGCCGCGCTCAGGGCGGCGCGCTCGCTTTCGCGCAAGACGGCCGCATGCACGACAGACAACCCGGACTCGAGCGCGAGCGGATGGTGCACGAGCGCCACAATCGGATGAGGGGGGCGGACTCTTGCGCCGATGTCCGGAAGGGCCCCGAGCGCCAGGCCGTCGATGACGATGGTGGTATCGGCTGAGATGACCGATAGACGCCGGTATGCGGCGGCCCGTGTCGTTTCGCTCGGCCACGGATATCCTTCACCCAGAGTCATTGCATCGACCTGCCAGCCGAGCCGCTTCAATTCCAGGATGATCCGGCGATCGTATGCATAGCCGCCGGTCAGCGTCATGATGTCGCCAGGCACAGCGAATGCGATTCGCCTCACGACAGAGGCGCCTCGTACCAGGCGCGCGCGACATGCGACTCGGAAAGGGAGACCCGCATGGCCGATAATTCTCGCACCTCCCGACCGGGCGACCGGACGCGCGCCATTGCAGCCACTTTCTCGTGAATGTGTCTGGCCAGCGCTTCCGTCGTCGAGTTCACTCCGTGCAGCTCCTGGACCTCGTCAAGGTTGCGATAGTTCAGAGGCGCAAGCGCCTCCTTCACCAGTTCGGCGGCCCGCCCGATGTCGACGACCACGCCGTCCGGGCTCAGCGTCTCCGCGAAAAATGCAACATCGACAACGAAAGTCGCCCCGTGCAACGCCTGCGCCGGGCCGAAAACGTCGCCACGCAACGAATGGGCGACCATGATGGAGTCACGAACTTCGACGGCGAACATGGGAGCCTCTCTGCTAATGCTCGATGAGCTGGCACAAGACGCCGCTGTCGGCGCGCAAGATGTCGGGCAGCCGTTCCGGCAGATCGCGGAAGGGGACCGCTGATTCGATCAGCGCATCCAGGCGCGCGTCCATGAGCAGGTCGAGCGCGCTGGCGAGGCGGCGCTCTCGCGTCCAACGCGGCCGTCGCGAGGCGGCGACCTGGCCGACCTGGCTCGAAATCAAACGAAGGCGCCTGCTGTGGAAGGCGCCCCCAAGCGGCACGGCAATCCGACCATCGCCGTACCAGCTCAGATCGATGATCGTCGCTTCTTCGCCGGCGCAGCCGAGCGCGCTTGCGAGTCCCGCTTCCGTGCCGCTGGCGTGGAACACGAGATCGCGATCGCAGGGCGCAGCCCGAGGATCGGCGAACGCGACTCCGAGGCGGGACGCCGTCTCCGCCCGCGCGGGGTTGGTGTCGATGATCGTGACTTCCGTGCCGGCTATTCGGCCGCAAAGGAACGCGACCAGCGCGCCCAGCACGCCACACCCGACAACAGCGATCCGATCCGCCGGACCCGGGGCGCCGTCCCACACTCCGTTGAGCGCCGTCTCCATGTTGGCGGCCAACACCGCGCGCTGTGGCGGCAGTCCGCGGGGGAGTGGAATTGCGGCGCCGGCCGGAACGTTGAAGAGTGTCTGATGCGGATGCAGCACAAACACGGTTCGCCCGATCAGGCTGGCGTCACCGATCTCGACCACGCCGACCAGCGAATAGCCGTACTTCACGGGAAAAGGGAAATCTCCGCCCATATGCGGCCCCCGCATGCGCCGGAATTCGCTTTCGGGGACACGACCGGCAAAGACCAGGGATTCGGTGCCGCGGCTTATGCCCCCAAACAGGGCGCGCACCCGGAGCTCGTCGCAGCCCGCCGCTTCGAGTTCCTCGCTGCGAAGCTCCGTTCGGCAGGGCGCGACGTACCAAAGCGCTTTCGCAACTGCGCTCTCGCGGGATGCTGATCGCCTGGGTAGTCCCCTGCCGCCACCCGGTACGGATCCTGTCTCCATTTGCCTCCCTCGACCCGCCATGACGGCGATCAGGCCGTGGTTTTGGCGACGACGCAAGCTCCGCGCCCGATGGTTTTTGCGGCGCGATTCTCGCGATGCGAATCTCATCAAGCGGCGCCATTGTTCCCCTTGATTCAAAAGATTTCATGCGATCGTGATCCGTGACATGGAACGGAAGAGGAATCTGTCCGTTTCAGCGGCAATCAATGGATTCGGCGTCTGTCGATTGTTGACGCGGAAAGAGCGGCCGAAATGATGCGCCATTCTCCTGAGCCGTTGGGGACTGTCCGGCAAGAGCTTCCAAGCCATCCCGGGGCTCTTGGTCGCGCGGGCCCTGATTCGGGGCCTCGCAAATGAAGCATGCGTCAGTCGATGCGCTCTCCAATTTGACGGCAGGGCCTCATGTCGCGTCAGAGCGCGCGCTCGCAGAGTTTCGTTGCGGCAGGCCAGTCATGTTCATGACGCGGGATGAAACGGTCGTCGCCATTCCCGCCGACGCCTGCAGTGAGCCCAAGTTTGAAATGTTCCGCCGTGCATGCGGCGCAGACATCCATCTGGCGATGACCAGGAGGCGCGCCCGCGCTCTCGGGATCGACGTTGACGAGGATATAACGATCGAGCTCCAACCGGACGCGACAATTGAGCAGATTCTCTCTCCGGCGGGCGGCGGCCTGTTCGTGGGAGAGTTCCGCCGGCGGCGCGCCGGCGTCGCCGTGAGGGCGGCAATCGATCTGGCCAAGCTGTCCGGCCGACTTCCCTCACTGCTCGTTTTCCGGGCCGAGCGAACGGATTGTCCGGGCCATCTCCTTCGTGTCGAGTCCGGCGCCGTCGCAGAATTTCGCCAGCACTTGCTGCATACGTTGGACAGGGTTGCGTGCTCGACGATTCCCATCGAGGGAGTGGGAGCAACGCAGTTTGTTCTGTTCCAGGATGCTGTTGGCGCCGTGCATGTCGCGCTCATCCTCGGCCGGCCCGATCCCGTCGGACCCGTCCTTGTCCGGGTGCATTCGCGCTGCCTCACCGGCGATGTCTTCGGCTCACAACGCTGCGATTGCGGCGACCAGCTCGAGCTCGCGACGCGCCGGATGCGAGGGAGCGGCGGGATCATTCTCTATCTCGACCAGGAGGGCCGCGGGGTGGGACTCGCGAACAAGCTGAGGGCCTACTCTTTGCAGGATGCAGGCCTCGACACGATCGAGGCCAATCTGACGCTTGGTTTCGAAAGCGACGAGCGCGATTATCGTATTGCCGGCCGCTTGCTCCAACTCTTGGGTTTTCATCGCATCCTGCTGCTGACAAACAATCCCGACAAGCTTGCCGGGCTTAAGAGCGCGGGCGTGGAGGTATCGGGGAGCATACCGCTTCAGGGCCCGATCAGGACGAGCAATCGCCGGTATCTCCTGACCATGGCGGAGCGCGCGGGACATCGTCTCACATTTCATTGCGAGGACGCTCCTGCCGAGGCGTAGCGTGAGGCGCCCGTTGCGGTTTCAGGCCCCCAGCCGGACCGTCATCGCCGGGACGAAATAAGCGAGCGGGCCGACCTGGCGCGCGAAAAGAAGGCGCTGAAGGAAGTGCCGGAGGAGGAGCTTACCGAGCCCGCGCAAATCTAAGTCGACCGCATCCTTGATCCTGCGCTGCCGCGACAGGTCGCCGTGCAATTGATGGCGAAGGACGCTCTCTCCGTGCACGCCCGCGACGAGCTGGAATTCTCGGACAGCGCCGGCGCCAATCCTCTGCTCGCGGCGGCGTCTGCGCTGGCCTTCTCCGTGGGCGCGGCCCTGCCAACGCTGGTCGCGATCCTGGCGCCAAGGGAGACGCTCATCGCAGGAAACACTCTCGTTCGTCGCGCCGGTCGGCCGGAGGGTGTCCGCCCCTACCCGAAATCCAAACTGCGACAGCGCCGCCCCCCGCCGCGCGGCCCGGCCTTTCGCGCGCCGCAGGCTGAAATTCATCGAAAGATCTTTTTGCCCCCGCCCGTCCTCGATCCTATAGCGATCCGGCAGCAAAAATTCGGTCTGCAAAGCGGCCAACACATGCAACGACTGGCTCTCGTCCTTCAGGGAATGCGCTCTGTGAACTCGCTTCGCCTCGACGGCGCCCTGAAAAGCGCCGGCGGCCAAGGATGGGAATTCATCGCTGGCGTAACGAGACCTGACGTCTCGAGCCCGGCTGGCGGCCTGATTGAGCGACGCCTCGTCGCGAAGACGATAGGCGCTCAGGCCGGCCCCTCGGCGGAAGCGATGCGATGACCCGCGGCTTGATGATCGCCGCGCCGCGGTCGGGCAGCGGCAAGACGACGCTGACGCTCGGCCTTCTGCGCGCTTTCCGGCGGCGCGGCGTCGCCGTCGTCGGGCTCAAGTCGGGGCCGGACTACATCGATCCGGCCTTTCACGCCGCGGCGTCCGGTTGCGAGGGGGTCAATCTCGATTCCTGGGCGATGGCGCCTGAGCTCTTGCGGAGCCTCGCGGCCGAGGCGACGGCCGGGCGCGCCCTTGCGCTGTGCGAGGCCTCGATGGGCCTGTTCGACGGCGTTCCGGCGGCGCGGGGGCGCAGTGGCGCCTCGGCCGACGTCGCGGCGGCGCTCGGGCTTCCGGTCCTGCTCGTCGTCGACGTGTCGGGCCAGGCGCAGTCGGCGGCGGCCGTCGTCAAGGGCTGCGCCGGCTATGACGAGAGGATCGGGATCGCCGGCGTCGTGATCAACCGGGTCGGCAGCGAGCGGCACCGGCGCCTTGTCGCGCAGGCGGTCGAGGCGCTGGGAATCCCGGTCGTCGGCGTGCTGCCGCGCGACGACAGGATCGTCCTGCCCGAACGCCATCTGGGCCTCGTGCAGGCTCACGAGACGGAGGCGCTCGACGCGCGGCTCGAAGCGATCGCCGACTTCATCGAGCAGCGCGTGGATTGCGAGCGTCTTCTCGCCCTGGCGGGCGGCCTCGATCCGGTCGCGGAGGCGCCGCGGCCCGCTCTCAAGCCGCCGGGCCAAAGAATCGCGCTGCCGTGCGACGAGGCCTTTTCCTTCATCTATCCGCATCTCGTGCGCGGCTGGCGGGCGGTCGGGGCGGAGATCGTCGCCTTCTCGCCGCTCGCCGACGAGCCCCCGCCGCCCGAATGCGACGCATGCTGGCTGCCGGGGGGCTATCCCGAGCTGCACGCCGGAAAGCTGGCCGGAGCCCGCCGCTTCCTCGGAGGCCTGCGTCGTTTCGCGGAGACGAAGCCGGTTCACGGCGAGTGCGGCGGTTACATGGCGCTCGGCGTAAGCCTCGTCGATTCCTCCGGCGCGGCGCACGCGATGGCGGGGCTGCTTTCCGTCCGGACGAGCTTCGCCAGGCGCCGCATGACGCTCGGCTATCGCGAGACGAGGCTCGCGGCCGACTGCGCGCTCGGCGCCGCCGGGACGGCCCTGCGCGGCCACGAGTTCCACTACGCGACGATCGACGACGCCGGCGCGGACGAGCCTTTCGCCCTGGTCACGGACGCCTACGGCGAGCCGGCGAAACCAGCCGGCTCGCGCCGCGGCCTCGTCACCGGCTCGTTCTTCCACGTCATTGCGGAAGGGTGAGCAGGCAGAACAGGTCCCGATCGATCGGAACCGTCATCGATCGGCGAAGAGCCTGCCCCGAGCTTGCGAGGGGTCATCGATCGCCATGACAGACCGGGGTCCCGCTCGTGGCGACGCGCCCCTGGATATGTGCTTTCCCCTGGATCGCGCGCTCGGACCTGAACCTCGCCGCCGGCGGCCCGTCATTCTTTGGAGAGGCTTTCAGAAGTTTTCCGAAAAATTCCCGTCAGTTTCGACTGTTCGAATCATGACGCCGAGCGGCGCCATTCCCTCGGCGCCGGCGCCCCCGCGCTGTGATAGAGTGACGCAACGATGTCGCCTTCCGTGAGCAGTCGGCTCTCGACGGCAAGCGCGCTGAGCGGTCGTTTCTGCTCCAGGCTTTGTTTGACGAGCGCCGCTGTCGCTTCATAGCCAAGCGCCGCAACGAAGACGGCGGCGAGAACGCTCGACTCGAGGAGATTGCGCCACGACGTCTCGCGATTGACCGCAACGCCCTCGATGCAACGCTCGATGAACAGGCGGGTTCCGTTGGTCAGCAGATCGAGGGATTCGAACAGGCGCGAAGCCATGATGGGTTCGAAATGGTTGATCTCCAGCTGTCCCTGGAGCGCCGCCATCGACACAGCGAGATCATTGCCCGTGACCGCGAAAGCGACCTGCTGCATCATCATTGGCAAGACGGGATTGATCTTGCCCGGCATGATCGAGGAGCCAGCCTGCACAGGCGCCCAGGCCGGTTCCTATCGCCGTTCCGCCCAAGGGCACGGTCAGAAGGGCGCTCGCCGCCATGGCCGACATGTCATGCGCGCGACTGATGGCGGCGGCGTAACCGGGCGTAACCGCCGAAAGCTTGACCAAGCGTCATTCTCACGGGCTATCCGTGGATGCGGGAGATGAAGTCGGCGGAAGAGATACGGGCAGGAATGCTGGGAAGCGCGTCTTTCCGCGAGGAATGGGCAAATCCAAAGCAGTGAAAGTCCCGCGGTTTGGAGGCTCAACAGGCGCTCCAGCTCTAGCGGGAAGGCGCATAAGTCCCCCGCCAGTGCGCCAGCGCCGGTTCGTCCTGACCTTCCTGGAGGCTGACGACGGCGCCGAGAATGATCGCGTGCGAATGCCGTTCGATCACCTCCTCGAGCAGGCAATCGAAGGCGGCAAGCGCGTCGGCGAGGATCGGCGCGCCGGTCGCGAGCGTGGTCCAGCGGGCGTCGGCGAAGCGGCGCTGGCCATGCACGCCGCCGCGCCCGCTGAAGCGGTGCGCCAGCGCCTCGTGCCGCGCCGCCAGAAGATTGACCGAAAAGGCGCCGGTATCCCGCACGCCTGCCAGCGTCGAGGCCGACCGCGCCAGGCAGATGAACAGCGTCGGCGGGGTCAGCGACAGGGAAGCGATCGAGGTGACCGTGCAGCCGACGCGCTCGTCGCCGTCCCCGCAGGCGACGATCGCGACGCCGCAGGACAGCGCCCGCATCGCATGGCGGAAGGCGGCGCTCTCGGCATGATGGAGGCGCCGCTCGCTCACGTCCGGGCCTCTTGGGGGCCGCCGAGCCCGGCAATCGAAATCGAGACGATGGCCGCCACAATCGCCGCCCTTAATTGAGCGTCGATCGCAGAGAACCGCCGGGCGAGAAGCTGCGCGACCATGATGATCCTCTTTCCGCCGCCGTTCGATGCCGCCGCCGGCGCTTCAATCATGAGGCCGCGCTGCGGCCCAATTGCGGCGGTCACGGGGCGCGCAGATCAAAGCAGCCTCAACCCCGTCGCCGCGTTAACCATCATAAAACGAATATCACAACCGGCACAGCGACGGTCGCCGGAGCTGGCGGATGCGCGCTTGGCCGCGAGCGACAATATCTTGCCAAGCGCGCAGGCTTGTTCTATATTTGTTCGGTAGAGCATTATATGCATATATATAGTGTAGAATTGTCGCCGGCCTCGCCGGCAGGGCCGCATTCCCTTCGCTCTGCCCGGAAATGGCGCCGCAACTCTTTGAAAAGTCTCGATTCGTGCTCGGATCTCGTACGAACATGGCCCTGCTGCGAGACGTCTCGCTTGGCGGGACCCCAGGAGGCGCAGAGCCCGGTTGGGAGTTGCGGAGTTCCAGTTTGGCGCCTAACGCGTTGAAGACTTTGACTCGCGGGCATCGCCCAGGCGGGCATTGGCCCCTCTCGCCCGGAGCAGCCGGGGCCGGCGCTCTGCGAGCCAAGCGCTTTTGCGCCTGAGGGAATTGCGATGGCTGCGTCTTTTGAGCTCGAGCCGCGCGGCGAACTGACGGTTCGCCTGATCGCTATGCCATGCGACACCAACGCCAACGGCGACATCTTCGGCGGATGGGTGTTGAGCCAGATGGACCAGGCCGGCGGAATCGCGGCGGCCGAAAGGGCGCATGGCCGAGTCGTGACGATCGCCATCGACGCGATGACCTTCATCCGTCCGGTCCGGGTCGGCGACGTGCTGTGCGTGTACACGGCGGTCGATCGCGTCGGCCGCAGCTCGATGAAGGTCCATATCGAGGCTTGGGCGCGACGCTTTCACACCCACCATCGGGAGAAGGTGACGGACGCGACCTTCACCTTCGTCGCCGTCGACGATCTCGGCCGGCCGAGGCCGGTCGTCATCAAATGACGCGAGCCCGGTCCGACGCCGCCGCTTCTCTAAGCCCAACGAATGGTCCAATGAAGGAGCGATTCAAAAATTCACCGCAAAAGAACACAAAGAACACAAAGAACGATAGCGTCCTTTGCGTGTCTTCGTGTCCTTCGTGCCTGCCTTTGTAGTGAATTCGTCTTTCCTTGATCCGTTGGCCCGCCCGAGAATCTCTGCTTAGCTCCAGTGATTGATCTGGATGGCGGCCGGACCCAGAATCGCGGCGAAAAGGCTAGGCAGGAAGAAGAGGATCATCGGCACCGTCAAAGTGGGGGGCAGAGCCGCGGCCTTCTTTTCCGCCGCTGTCATGCGCTGATCTCGGCTCTCCTGGGCGAGGACGCGCAGCGCCGCGCCAAGCGGCGTGCCGTAACGCTCCGACTGCGAAAGAACAGTGATCAGCGAGCGAATGGACTCGAGGCCGGTGCGGGCGCCGAGATTCTCGAAGGCCATCCGCCGCTCCTCCAGAAATGACAGCTCGGCAGCGAGCAGCGCCATTTCCTCGGCCATGGCGACGCTCTCGACTCCGATCTCCTGGCTCACCTTGCGCACGGCGAGCTCGATCGACATGCCGGACTCGACGCAGATCAGGAGAAGGTCGAGAGTGTTCGGATAGGCCCTCTCCAGGTCCTTGTGTCTCTTGGCGATCGTGTTGCGGAGAAACAGTTCCGGCGCCTTGATGCCGGCGTAGGCGGCGGCGATCGCCGCCCCGATCTTGACGATCAAAGGCCGATCCCAATTGACAATGAAGACGGAATAGACCGCTGCGATCAGAAAGAAGGCGATCGGCGCGATGAGGCGGAACGCGAGGAAGACGTATTCGGCGCCGGCGCCGCGGTATCCGGCCTTGGCGAGTTCCGCCTTCGCCGTCTCGGTGCTGAGCCACGTCGTGAGCTTGAGCGTTTCGACCAGCTGTTTGACGATCCCGCTCGGCTTCACCCGCAACGTCGACCTCGTCTGAGCTGAGCGCAACCGCTCGCGCTCGCGGACGCGGATGCGCTCACGCTCCGTGCTGACCGCCTTGATTCGACGCGACAGCGTATCGGTTTGCAGCAAGGGCGACGCAAGCGCGACCACCGTTGCGGCCAGGCCTGCGGCGGCGAGCAGAAAAGCCAGGGTGTGCGGGTCCGTTATCTTGGATTGGATGAGATCCCACACGCGCAACGTCTCCGCTCAGATGTCGAAGGTGATCATTTTTTTCATCATCGCGACCCCGATGGCCATCCAGCAGATCGCGATGCCGGCGATCATGCGTCCGTGGGTCGTGATCCACAGGAGTGACACATAAGAAGGCGAGGATACGTAGAGGGCGCCGACCACCAGGAACGGCACCACGCCGATTATGGCGGCTGAGGCCTTCGCCTCCATCGACATGGCGGCGATCTTTCCCTTCATTTTCTTGCGCTCGCGAAGGACCCGCGAAAGATTGCCGATCGCCTCGGAAAGATTGCCTCCGGCCTGCCCCTGGATCGATATGACGATCGAGAAGAAGTTCGTTTCGGCGACCGGAGTCCGCTGCGCCATCCGTTCGACGGCCTCGGGCATCGTCAGGCCGAGCGAAAGCGACTCGACGACCTTGACGAACTCGGATTTCACCGGCTCGACGCTCTCGTTCGCCGCGATGCGGATCGTGTCGCCGAGCGGGAGACCCGACTTGATGCCGCGGACGATGATGTCGATCGCGTTGGGGAAGTTGGCGACGAACTTGGCGATCCGCCGCTGGCGGAGCCGTTCGAGCATCAGCCTCGGCAGGCCGGCCGAGCCGATCACGACGACCATCGCCGAAAGCAGCGCGTTCCTCGATTCGAACCAGGTCGCTGCGCCGAGCAGGAGACCAACGACCACGCACACCACGACGAATCGCTGGCGGCTCATCGAGAGGCCAGCCTGTTCGATCCTGGCCTGCAGATTGCGCCGCTTTCGGTTCGCCTTCTCGAGGTCGCGCAGGCCCTCAGCGATCTGCTTCTTGCGCGTCGCTCTCTGATCTTGAGGGGAGACGGCGATCGTTCTGGCCGCCGGACGTCCAACCGCCGCGCGCCTCTTTTGCGCGCGCGATTCGCGTCCGGCCAGGAGAAACACCAGTCCGCCGAGCCCGAGCGCCAACGACCCTGCGATCACCATCGGGTTGAACATGCTGATAGGAGCCCCATTCCCTCGACTCAGCGCGCCTCTGGGGCTTCGGACGCGTCCAAAGCCGCCGCCAGACGCTTTTCCTCGCCAAAGACGCGCGCCCGCTCCCAGAAACGCGGCCGACCGATTCCGGTTGAGCGATGCTGGCCTTTCAGCCTCCCTTGCGCGTCTTCGCCCAGTATGTCGTAGACGAGAAGGTCCTGGGTGATCACGACGTCGCCTTCCATGCCCACGATTTCGGTGATGTGCGTGATCCGCCGGGAGCCGTCGCGCAGGCGAGCCGCCTGTATGATCACGTCTATCGAGGAGGCGATCATTTCGCGTATCGTTTTGGTCGGCAGGGCATAGCCGCCCATGGTGATCATGGACTCCATTCGACTGAGCGCCTCGCGCGGCGAGTTTGCATGCAAGGTGCCCATGGAGCCGTCGTGGCCGGTGTTCATCGCTTGAAGCAAGTCGAACGCCTCGGGGCCGCGCACCTCGCCGACGATGATGCGTTCGGGGCGCATGCGCAGGCAGTTCCGGACGAGATCGCGCATCGTGATCTGCCCGGCGCCCTCGAGATTGGGAGGACGAGTCTCGAGCCGCACCACGTGGGGCTGCTGAAGCTGCAGCTCCGCCGCGTCCTCACAAGTGACGACGCGCTCGTCGACGTCGATGAAATTCGTCAGGCAGTTCAGAAGCGTCGTCTTGCCCGAACCCGTTCCGCCGGAAATGACGACGTTGCACTGCACCCGGCCGATGATTTTCAGGATCTCGGCGCCGGCCGGAGAGATCGCGCCGAACCGGACCAGCTGGTCCAGCGTGAGCTTGTCCTTCCTGAACTTTCGGATCGTAAGGGCCACCCCGTCGATTGCCAGGGGGGGCGCGATGACGTTGACGCGGGACCCGTCGAGGAGACGGGCGTCACATATCGGCGAGGCTTCGTCGACCCGCCTTCCGACCTGGCTGACGATCCGCTGGCAGATGTTCATCAGCTGTGCGTTGTCACGAAAGCGGACGTTGGTCAGCTGGATCTTGCCGGCGACCTCGATGAAGCATCGCGCCGGACCATTGACCATGATGTCGGCGATGTCGTCGCGCGCGAGCAGGGGCTCGAGCGGGCCAAAGCCGAGGACGTCATTGCAGATGTCGTCAAGCAGGTCTTCCTGCTCGGCGATGGACAGCACGAGATTCTTGATCGTGACGATCTCGTGCACGATGTCGCGGATCTCCTCTCGAGCCGCTTCTGTGTCCAGTTTGGACAGTGCGGCGAGATCGATCGCTTCGATCAAAGCGCTGAAGATCAGCGCCTTCATCTGATAGTAGGCGTCGGACTTGCGTTCCGGCGCGCTCGCATGGGTCGGCGGTTTGGCAGGCTCCGGAACCGCGGTCGCGATCACGGCGCCCGCAGGAAGCGGCGGCGCGCCAGGAGCCGGGTTACCGCGCTTGCCGAACATAGCTAGCTTCCTTCATGGCTGCGCGCCGGGGGCGAGGCGCGCCAAATTCCTCTAGGCCCGCATGCGCGGGGATTTTCCGACAAGTGAATTGAAGAAGCCTTTCCTCGACTTTGCCTGCTCGCGGCGCCCGGCGACCGCAGACGCAAGGCCGACGAACATCTGCGCGGCTTTTCCCTTCGGGTCGATCTCGGCGAGCATCTGTCCGTTGTTCGCCGCCGATCCGAACAATTTCGCGTCGTGCGGGATGACGCCGACCGGAGTGATCTCCACAGACTTGGCGAATTCGGCCAATGCGATTTCCGGGCGCTTCATCATGCCCACGGCATTGAGAATGAGCCGCGGCGGATGGTCGTTCGGACGCGCGCTCTTGAGGAAGTCGACCAGATTTTTCGCGTTGCGCAGATTTGCGAGATCCGGATTGGCGACCACCACGACTTCGTCGACGGCGATCAGGGTGCGTCTGGTCCATCCGCTCCAGACATGCGGGATATCGAGCACGCTCCACGGCGTCGAGGCGCGCATGGCGTCGAGCAGCGTATCGAACGACGTTTCCGAAAAGTCGAGGATCCGATCGAGGGTCGCGGGCGCCGCGAGCAAACTGAGGCGGTCGCCGCACTTGGACAGCACCCGGTCGACGAGCATGGCGTCCACTCGTTCGGGGTCGAACACCGCGTCGGCCACACCCTGCGGCGGGTCCTGATTGTAGTTGAGAGCGGCGGTCCCGAAGGCCAGATCGAAATCAGCGATGATCGTGGCCATCTCGGTGATCGAGGCAAGGGACCACGCCAGATTGTGCGCAATTGTCGACGCGCCGACTCCGCCCTTCGCGCCGACGACTCCGATCAGGCGGCCCAGCGGCTTGGCGCCGGGTGAACGGAAGAGGTGGGAGATCGCGCGGACGAAATCGATGACCTCGAACGGCGCCACGAGATACTCGTTGACGCCGCGCGCCACCAGCTGACGGTAGAGGACGATGTCGTTCGTCCTGCCGAGGACAACCACCTTCGTCCTCGGGTCGCACATGTGGGCGAGCTCGTCGAGGCGCTCGATCAAGTGCCCCCCGTCGAGCGGCGCTTCCAGGACGATGACGTTCGGCGTCGGCGCGTTTCGATAGGCTTCGATCGCCGCCGGCGCCCCTCCCGTGTTTTGCCTGACCTGCGCCTTGGCCAACCTTCGATCCGCCGCTGCGGCGCCGATCAAGGCTGCGACCTCGGCGGTTTCGCAGAAGGCCTGAATCGAGATACGAGGCGCCGGGTCGATCTGGAGGGCCGCGCGGTTTGCCGCCACTTCGTCGACGATTGCGTCGCCGCCGCTTACAACGCCCATTTGTCACTGTCCCCCGCCGCCGCCAACGCTGCCGATAGGATTCAGTTTGGTCTTCCAGTCCGTGCCAGGATCTTGGCCATTGCGAACGTCCTCGATCGCCCGCGTGCGCATAGCGACGTCGGACGGACCCAGAGCCCGCGGCTGGACGAAATCGCGGGGATCATCGACCTGGGCGGCGATGACGGACTGGGTCGCGCATCCGAAATTGTAGTATGGCTCGTTCTTCCAACCTTCGACAGATGATCCGGATGCGAGGTCTTGCGGCCAGAGCCCGCAAGGCGTCCTGACCTCTGCTTTGAGACCCATGAAAGCCACTTGGATCGGCGCTGCGCCGTTCGGGTCGGAAGGTGCGTAAGAGCCGATGGCGACCCTGCCGCGCAAGCCGGCGCTAGCAAGGATTCGCCGGATTTCGCCGACGGCCCTTGCGTCGAAGTCCCGGCGGCCGGGGGTCAAGATCACGACCTCTCCCGAGCCGAACTCGCGGTATCGTTGGGCAAAGACGCGCAGGTTCGCAACCGTGCGCGCATCGAGCGCTCCGACGATCGGATAGACATCCATGCGCGTCGGCGCGGAAGCGAGCGCGATCGGATGGCGCGCCTGGAAATCGCCCGGGAATGCGGGGTCGGACGAAGCATAATCGGTTGTGCAGCCGGGTTGCAGGCAGCAGGCTACCGCCAAAAAGCCAAGGCTGACGGCGGGACTCGCCGCCGCCTTCGCCCAAACGGAAAGAGCCGCCCGTCCGGGCCTGATTTGTTCGATGCCAGTCATTGTGTCGCTCGCGTCTACTGAGTGACGAATCCGATCTTCCCCGCATAGCCGGACAAGGGTCGAAGCGCCCCCGACCTCGAATAGATCCGGTTCACTCGGCCGAGCAGCACGGCCTGCAAGTCGCT
>DASRSL010000234.1:0-20068 GCA_035656495.1 Roseiarcus sp. | reverse complement strand
CCGTCCGTTCGGCGTTACGTCATGCTCGAACAGGACAGCGTCGGCGCGACCGTCTACGCCCGTGCCGACGAATCATGGACGCACGAAATCCTGATCGCGGACTCCATCCTGGCCCTTCCAGAGATCGGAGTCGAACTCCCGCTTGCCGAACTCTACGAAGGGATCGTCTTCGGCGACGGGCCGGATGAGAACCAGCCGCCGGCCGAAGAGCCTGCCTGACTGATCCTGTCAGCTCCCGCTATTCCCACGCCCGTCGCCCGGATCAGCGAGCCGCGGGAATCACCGCGACTCGATCGCCCTGAGGAACCGGTCGCGGTAGGCGTCGAGCACCACGGCCAGCACGATCACCGTGCCGATAACGATCGGCTTCACGTTATCGCCGACGCCGAAGAGCTGCAGACCGGTCGACAGCACCTGGATGATGCAGGCGCCGACCAGCGTGCCGATGATCGAGCCCTTGCCGCCCATCAGGCTCGTGCCGCCGATGATGACGGCGGCGATGGCGTTGAGCTCGTAGCCGACGCCCGCGATCGGGCTACCGACGTTGAGGCGCAGGAGATAGACCATCGCGGCGACGCCGGCGGTGAGCCCGCTGATGGTGAAAGCGGCGTTCTTGTAGACGCGCGGCGAATGGCCGGAGAGCCGGACCGCTTCCTCGTTCGTGCCGATCGCATAGATGAGCCGGCCGAACACCGTGAAGCGCAGGATGAACCAGCCGACCAGGATGACCCCGACCGCGATCAGGAAGATCGAGGGGAGCACGCCGAATACGATGAGGTTGCCGAAATCGACGAAGGGCTGCGGCAGGCCGGTGATCGTCGAGTTGTTGCTTGTGACCCGCGCCGCGCCGCTCGCGACGTTCAGCATGCCGAGCGTGACGATGAACGAGGGGATCCTCCATTGCTCGACGACGAAGCCGTTGATCGCGCCGCAGAGCGCGCCGACCCCCATGCAGCCGATGAGCGCCAGCGGCACAGAGAGCGCGACGGGAAGATCCTTGTCGGTCATGATGAGCGCGCCCACCACCGTGCACAGAGCCAGCACCGACCCCACCGAAAGGTCGATGCCGCCGGTCAGGATGACGAAGGTCATGCCTGAGGCGAGCACGGTGTTGATCCCGATCTGGACGAAGATCTTCAAAAAATTCTCGGGCGTGGCGAAGTAGGGGGCGGTCAGCGAGAAGAAGAGCACGATCAGCACGAGGGCGACGGCGACCCCCGCCTCGCGCATGCCGAAGCGGAGGATGTCGTTCCAGACGGCGGCGGCGCGCCTGCCGCCGGCAGCCTCAACGGCTTCGCTCATGTCGCAAATTCCTCGTAGGCCATCGACAGGATGCGGTGCTGGTCGAACGCGCCTCTCTTGACCTCGCCGACCACCCGGCCCTTGGCGAACACGATGATGCGGTGGCAGATCGCGATCAGCTCGGGGAGGTCGGAGGAGATGAAGAGGATGCCGCGGCCCTCGGACGCGAGATCCCACAGGAGGTCGTAGATCTCCGCGCGCGCGCCGACGTCGATGCCCCGCGTCGGCTCGTCGCAAACGAGCACCTTCGAGCCGCGGAAAAGCCATTTGGCGATCACCACCTTCTGCTGATTGCCGCCGGAGAAGGTGCGCACCGTCTGGTCGATCGACGGGGTCTTGATGCGAAGATCGCCGACGAGTTTTTTCGCCGCTCCGCGCTCGGCGGCGCGTTCGAGAACGCCGTGGCTCGAGATCTTCTTAAGATCGGTGATGGTGATGTTTTCCGTGCAGGACATGCCAAGCAGGAGGCCCTGCGCCTTGCGGTCCTCGGTCATGAGGCAGAGGCCGCGCTTGACCGCGTCGCGCGGCGTCTTGATCGTCACGCGCTCGCCCTCGACGAAGATCTCGCCCGAAACCTTCGGGTCCGCGCCGAAGATCGCGCGCACCGTCTCGGTGCGTCCGCTGCCGACGAGCCCGGCGAGACCAACGATCTCGCCTCTGGCGACGGAAAACGACACTTCGGGGCTTTTGGCGTTGCGTCGCAGGCCTTCGACACGCAGCGCCTCTCCCGACGCCTTCACGGCGTCGCGGAAGGCGTGCCCGTCGTGGATGCTTCTTCCCACCATCATGCGCACGATGTCGGGAATGGCGAGACCCGCGAGCGGGCGCGTCGCGACGAGCTGGCCGTCGCGCAGCACGGTCACGCGGTCGCCGATCTCGGCGATCTCCTGGAGACGGTGGGAGATGTAGAGAATCGTGACGCCGCGCGCCTTCAGCCTGCGCAGGATGTCGAACAGCCGGTCGACCTCCTTCGCGGTGAGGGTCGCGGTCGGCTCGTCGAGAATGAGGAGCTTGCTTTCGTGAGCCAGCGTCTTGGCGATCTCGACGAGCTGCATCTGCGCGACGCCGAGGCGCGAGACGAGGGTCGTCGGCGCGACGTCGAGGCCCACCTCCTCCAGGAGCTCGGCCGCGCGCTGGTTCGTCGCACGATAGTTCACGACGCCCCAGCGCTGCGGCAGGCGCTCGAACATGAGGTTCTCGGCCACCGTCATCTGCGTCAGCATGGCGAGTTCCTGATGCACGACGCGGATGCCGGCCCGATAGGCATCGGTCGGGGCGCTGGGAGAATAGGGCGCGCCGTCGAAGACGATCTCGCCCTCGTCCGCCGGATAGACGCCGGCGAGGAGATTGATGAGCGTCGACTTTCCCGCGCCGTTCTCCCCGAGCAGGACGCGCCCCTCCCCGCGCGCGACGTCGAGCGACACGCCGCGCAGGGCGACCACGCCAGGGAAGCGTTTGCCGACCGCTTTCATGATCAGAATCGGATTGGCCATCGCGCTCCTCCCTTCTCCCTTTGGGAGAAGGTGGCGGCCGTAGGCCGCCGCATGAGGGGTCCGCGCCTCCGACGAAGCGTCGAACCCCCTCGCGCCTGGCCCCTACCCTTGCTTCGACAAGCTCAGCATGAAGGCGAGAGGGGAGAGTACGCTACGAGAGGTCTTTGGCCTCGATCAACTTGATCGGCGTCTTGACCCACCCGGTGAACGTCTCGCCCGCCCTCTCGCGCATCCCGTACTTGATGCCGAGCACGGCCATATCGGCTCCGTACTGCTCGACGGTCGCCAGCATCTTGCCGTTCTTGACCAAGGGCTGCACCGCCGGAATGTTGTCGAAGCCCACGACCTGCACCTTGCCGCTGAGACCCGCGGCGTCGAGCGCCTTGACGACGCCGAGCGCCATCGAGTCGTTCGCCGCCATCACGCCCTGGATGTCGTGATACTGGGTGAGGAAGTTGGTCATCAGCGTGTTGGCCTCTTCCGTCTCCCAGTGCGCGGTCTTGCTGTCGAGCAGCTGCAGCTGACCCTCCTTGACCGATTCCATGAAGCCGAGCTTCCGCTGAACGGCGTTGTCCGCCTCGGGATTGCCCTCGAGAATGACGACCTTCCCGCCCGCCCCGAGCTTCTGGGCGAGCGCGTCGCCGGCCAGCTTGGCCCCGGCGCGGTTGTCGGGCCCGAAGAAGGCGAGATCGACGCCGGCCGCTTTCTTGGCGTCCTTGTCGAGCTCGACGTCGATGTTGATCACCTTGACGCCGTCCTTGACCGCCTTGGCGATCGGCGTGACCATCGCCTTGGAGTCGGCCGGCGCGACGACGATGATGTCGTATTTCTGGGTGACGAAATTCTCGATCGCGTCGACCTGGGCGGCGAAATCGCGCTCGTCCTTCATACCGACGGCCTTGAATTCGAACTTGTCGGCGTTGGCGGCCGCGTATTTCTCAGCGCCCGCCTCCATCTGCTTGAAGAACTCGTTGGCGAGCGACTTCATCACCAGCCCGACTTTCGGCTTGTCGGCGGCGAACGCCGGCTGCAGGCCGCCGGTCAAAATCGCCGCTGAGCCGGCCGCCCCGGCGGCGATGAAGCCGCGGCGGGTGAGGCCTTCGGCGGACAGAATCGTTGTTTTGAAGAATTTGGTCATTTGCTCCTCCCTAGGGCTCAATGAGGGCCGTCTGAAGCGTCGTTCGCTCGGGCGGACCCATTTTGAGGTCGTCTCCTGCGGGAGCCTGATCTGGCTCTCGCGTAGCCATCATAGCGCTTTTCGCGCGACCGCGTTCAAGGGGCGAAATGGGGCCCTTTGTCGCGCGTGGAGGGACAAGGCTGGGCGGGGGACCGCCGAAAAGAAAGACATGCTCGAGCGCCGCGGCCAGACAGCTGCAACGGAGCAACCGGACTTTCCGCGTCGCCGGCGGCGCCGAAGCATCGCGGCCCGGTCGACCGGCCCGTCGGTTGACCCTGTTGCCGGAAGATTCCGCGGCGGGGCGGCCGATTGCAAATTTCGCCGGTCCCGCAGATAGTTCCGCTCGGCCGCGGCGCAGGCTTTCGCGAGGCGGGCGGCCATATCGGCTGCGGGCGTGTTCGGTTCTGCGGGAGGGCCGGACGGCGAGTCGGCCCGGGAGGCGACGCATGAGTTGGAAGGGTCGTTTCAGGAACGGACTGTTTGCGCTCGCCCTTGCGGGGCTGGTCGCGCCCGAGGCGAACGCCATCGAGATTTTCACGGGAACAGATCCGGCAGTCCACATGAGCGACGGCCTCGTCACGCAAGTCATCGCCCCCGGCGGCATGCGTCACCGCGGCAACGTGCACAGGGGCGCAGCGCACGGCGGCGCGCACTCCGCCGGCGGAGCGCATCGCGTCGCGCATGGCAATGTCGGCCGCAATATCAACCGGAACGTCACCGTCAATCGGAACGTGAACGTCAATCGGAATGTGGACGTCCACCGGAACCTGAACGTCAACCGGAACGTCCATCGCTACGGCTATCGCGGCGGTTCCGCATATCGAGGCGGTTATGGGTCTCGAGGCCCTGCGGTCTGGCCCGGGCGACCGGGCGGGTACCACTGGGCGCCCGGCGGCGCCGTGGCGGCCGGCGCCGCGCTCGGCTTCGTCACGGCGGCGACCGCGGTCGCCTGGGCCGGCGCGCCGCCCGAGGCGGGCCTCTGCTGGTACTACACCGACCCGAGCCGCCACCAGGGCTTCTGGGACCTCTGCCCTCCTTAGAGCCGGGTCCGGCATGCAGCATAATCCGGGCCGCGCGGCCGTAGCTCGAGGATGATGTCCGCTCCTAATTGGGTCAAACCGTCGGGCGCCCGACGGTTTGCTCTTGCCGGCCGAGGCAAAAGCGGCTAGACGCCCGCATCCGTCTCCGGGCGCGCCTTTGCCGCCACGGACGGCGGCTTGTGCGCCCGTAGCTCAGCTGGATAGAGCACCAGACTACGAATCTGGGGGTCGGGAGTTCGAATCTCTTCGGGCGCGCCAGCAAACCTACGGCTTTCGGATGCGCTGAGACGTTTGGCTTCAGCACCCAGGGAGGTTGACCGCGAGACCGCCGAGGCTGGTCTCCTTGAACTTTGCGCTCATCTCTTCGCCGGTCTGACGCATGGCTTCGATGCAATTGTCGAGCGGCATGAAGTGCGAGCCGTCGCCACGCAGCGCCAGCGACGCGGCGGCGACGGCTTTCATGGCGCCGATTCCGTTTCGCTCGATACATGGGACCTGGACGAGACCAGCAACCGGATCACAGGTCATTCCGAGATGGTGCTCGAGGGCGATTTCGGCCGCATTCTCAATTTGTTCCGGTGTGCCGCCGAGCGCCGCGCATAGCCCTGCCGCGGCCATCGCGGCGGCGGAGCCGACCTCGCCTTGACAGCCGGCCTCCGCGCCGGAGATCGAGGCGTTGTGCCGGATCAGACCGCCGATCGCGGCCGCGGTGAGAAGAAAATCGGAAATTCGTTCGGGGGCGGCGCCAAGGCAGTGGTCGAGATAGTAGCGCAGGACGGCCGGAACGACGCCTGCCGCCCCGTTTGTCGGAGCAGTCACGACCTTGCCCCCGGCCGCATTCTCCTCGTTGACGGCCAAAGCATAGACGCTGAGCCAATCCGAAACCACATGGGGCTGGGCGACGTTCGATCCGCGCTCTCGCTCGAGTTGGTCGCGGATCCGCTTCGCTCGCCGCTTGACCCTCAAGCCTCCCGGCAGCTCGCCATCGTGGGACAGTCCGCGCTCGATGCAGGCATTCATCGCAGCCCAAATCTGCTCGATTCCGGCTTCGACCTCAGCTTCCGGACGCCTCAAACACTCGTTCGCGCGCTTCATCTGCGCAATGGTCAGGCCGCTGTCGCGCGCCATTCGAAGCATTTGGCCGGCAGTTGCGAAGGGAAAAGTCGATTGTCCAAACTCGGACGCGTCCGACGCTGTGTTTCTTTGTTTCTCCCGCTCTGCCGCGGTCACGACGAAGCCGCCGCCGATCGAGTAATAGGTCTCCGATAACAGAGGACGCCCCGAGGCGTCCCGTGCTTCTACAATCATCCCATTCGCATGACCCGGCAGCCGCGGTCCGTAGTCGAACACGATATCGGATGCTGGATCGAAAGCGAGCGTTGGCAGGCCCGGCGGAACCAGTCTGTGGCTAGCCCACAGCTCCTCCAGCTGGCGCTCTGCCTCATCCATGTCGAGTTCAGCCGGCCGCCAGCCGAGGAGGCCGAGGGCCACCGCTTTGTCCGTCGCATGGCCCTTGCCCGTATACGACAAGGATCCATGAAGTGTAGCCCGAATGGAGACGGCCTGCGCGCCCGCTTCGCATTTGCGCAAGAGATCGAGAAAGTCGGCCGCCGCCGTCATCGGCCCCATTGTATGTGAAGACGATGGGCCGACGCCAATCTTGAACACCTCGAATACGCTGAGGAACATCGAACTGGTCCGCTCAAGAGGTTGCGCTGCCGGCGACGGGCCTTCGTCAGCGATAAATCGGAAAGTTCCGGCACAGTTCCCCAACTTCCTCGGCGCGCCCGCTTCGACCTCGGGATCGCCCTCCGGCCGGCACGGGCCAGGGCCGTCTATGGCGTCCAAAATCAGTTCTCCGACCTTTCCATAGATGATTCCAGATTATGGATTGCTTGACAATTTATGCGGTTGGAAAACCCGATGAGCGAGGGCAAAATGCAAGCCTCTTAAGCATCCGCGCCTGGGGGCTGGTATGAGCCGGATCCTGAACACTGCACGCGATCGCGCTCCGCGGCCCGGATCCGAGGCCGTCGAAGTCATGCCGCTTCAGTTGGATATGGCCAAACGCATCTCCGAAATCGATGAACCGCGTATGAGTAGAGCCAGGCTTGAAAAGCTCCGCCGTGAACTCGCATCGCGCGACTACGCGGGAGCTCTCCTCTCGGATCCTATAAATATCCGCTATGCAACCGGCTCGCGAAATATGGCGATCTGGACCATGCATGCCCCGGGTCGCTATGTCTTCGTCGCAACGGACGGCCCCGTGGTCTTATTTGAATACGGCAGCACTTTTCATCTTAGCGCACATCTTGAGACTATTGATCAGACACGCAAAAGTATTTCGTGGTTCTACTTTCTTGCTGGACCACGTGTACAAGAAAAAACTCGGCTATGGGCCCGAGACGTAATCGACCTAACGAGAGAATATGGGGGAGACAATCGGCGATTGGCGGTCGATCGATGCGAGCCGTGGGGAGCCCAGATTCTTGTTGACGCCGGCATACGGCTTTTTGACGCCCAGGAACCCATCGAGCGCGCGCGCGTGATCAAAACTCCCGACGAAATCAAGTGCATGAGATTGTCGATGGACGTCTGTGACATCGCAGTCGATCGCATACGTCGCGCGCTGAGACCGGGGATCACCGAAAATCAGCTCTGGAGCATGTTGCACGAAACGAATATCGCGCATGATGGAGAGTGGATCGAATGCCGATTGCTGGCGTCGGGCGAACGTACGAATCCCTGGTACCAGGAAAGCAGTAATCGCATCATCGAAGCCGGCGATATGGTCGCTTTCGATACCGACATGGTGGGGCCACTCGGCTATCTGGCGGACATCTCGCGCAGCATCGTCTGTCCTGGAAAAAAGCCAACCGCCGAGCAGAGAAGATTGTACGATATTGCTCAAGACCAAATCCTAACCAACATCGATTTGATCAAACCTGGCGTGTCGTTCCGCGAGTTTGCGGAGCGATGTTGGTCAGTCCCCGACATTTACGTTCCGCAGCGATACATGATGATGATTCACGGCGCCGGCTTCGTCGACGAGTACCCCACTGTCGTATTCCCGACCGATTGGGACAACTGGGGTTTCGACGGCATTTTTGAAGAGAATATGGTCCTTTGCGTCGAAAGCTTTATTGGTGAGAAAGGTGCAAAGGAGGGAGTTAAGTTGGAACAACAGGTGATTGTCACAGGCGGCGGCGCGGTTCCTATGTCGAGCTCTCCGTTTGTGGACGCTATCGAACTGTGGCGAGCGCCATAAGCTTCTTCGGCCGACGGATGAACCAGGGTCTCTACGCCCAGAGCTTTCTCAATCCAGACACGCGGACAATAGCGCCGAAGCCGGATCCGTCAGGCCGTCGATGACGTCGAAGTGATGCCTGCCGCCCTCTGGCGTCCACGGGCACGACCACGCTTCGGACAATAGCCGAGCTTGCCAGAGAAATGCCGGTCTCTCCTGCGCGCCGACCCAGACATGGGCCTCGACGCCGGGACGCAGGGAGAGCCGGGCGGGGCTCTCGCGCGCGATTTCCGCCGGATCGAGGCGCAGGTCTGCGTTCATCGCCGTGAGAGCGAGCGGCTCCAGGTCGGCGAGCGGCGAGATCGGCACGACCCGCTTGACGAGGGCGGACGGCGACAGATCCGCGCAACCCATCCGGGCGCTCAAATGGCCGCCCGCGGAGTGGCCGGTGACGACGACAGGACCTGCGACGAGGCTCGCCGCAACGTCGAGCGCGCTCGCCACCTCTTGGGTCATCGCGCCGATCCGAGCCTCGGGCGCGAGCGTGTAGGAGGGCATGGCGCAGGCCCATCCGCGCGCCACCGCGCCGGCGGCGAGATGCGACCAGGTTTCGCGATCGAAGCTCAGCCAATAGCCGCCATGGATGAACAACAGAAGACCTTGCGGCGCGGCTTCGGGCAGAAAGAGGTCGAAATGGTTGCGCGGTTTCGGACCGTAAGGGAGTCCCGTCCGGGCCCGCTGCCCGAGAGCCGCCCGAAATTCCGCCGCTTCACGCGCCCACCGCGGCGGATACGCTTCTGCGCCCGGAATGAAGGGGCCATTGGCATAGGCGCGGTCGTAATCCACTCGGGCTTCCCCTGGGCTGGCGAGTGAGGTCAGGAGGATTTGAGGTTGTCGGCCATCCGCTTCAGTCGTTCGCGGAGAGCGTCGATCTCCTCGGAAGAAAAGCCCGTGAGGGCCCGGTCGGTTTCCAGGAGGGCCAGCGGCAGAATGCGCTCGAACAGGCGCCGGCCTTTGGCCGTGAGCGAAATCGCGAGGCTGCGGCGGTCGCTTTCGCGTTCCCGCCGCTCGACCAGCCCCACCTTTTCCATCAGTCCAAGCGTGCGCGTGAGCGTGGTCCGGTCGACCGACGTCAGCTCGGCGAGCCGCCCCATCGTCGCGCGGGGAGACTCCTGCAAGACGGCGAGAACCCGCCAGCGGGGGTAATCGAGACCGTAGGGGCGCAGACGTTCGTTGAGCGTCCGCGTGCGCCGGGCAAGAATCTGACTGAAGTGGAAAAAGAGATGATCCTCGAGCCTGAAAGCCCGCGCCTCGCCCTCTTCCACTCCGCGCGCGCGCTCCAGCACTCGCCCTCCCGCGCGTCCCGACCAGGAGCGCAAATTAGGTTGACTTGCACATACTATGCGTCACTATGCCGCAATGGCAACCGGCGGAAGACCGGGAAGCGAGGGCGCGCCAAGGAGTTAGAGAAATGAAACCGGCTTCGATCCTTCTCGCGGCGGCGGCCGCATGGGCGGCTGCTACGGTGAGTGCGACTGCCGAGGACAAGGTGAAGGTCGGGCTCATCGTGACCCTCTCGGGCCCCGCTGCAGTGCTCGGCGGCCAGGTGCGCGACGGCTTCAATCTCGCGGTCAAGACTCTCGGCGGCAAGCTTGGCGGCCTCAACGCCGAGGTGATCGTGGTCGACGACGAACTCAAGCCCGACGTCGCGGTGACCAAGGTCAAGGGGCTTCTCGAGCGCGATGAGGTCAATTTCGTCGTGGGTCCGGTCTTTTCGAACGTGCTGATGGCGATCCACAAGCCGGTCACCGAGTCGAACGCGTTCCTCATTTCTCCGAACGCCGGCACGTCCAGTTTCGCCGGCAAGCAATGCAACCCGAACTTCTTCGTCACCTCCTACCAGAACGACCAGATTCACGAGGTGCTCGGCCAATATGCGCAGGACAAGGGCTACAAGTCGGCCTTCCTGCTGGCGCCGAACTATCAGGCCGGCAAAGACGCGATGGCCGGCTTCAAGCACGACTTCAAGGGTAAGATCCTCGACGAGGACTACACGCCGCTCGGCCAGCTCGACTTTTCCGCCGAGCTCGCCAAAATCGCCGCCGACAAGCCGGACGCATTCTTCACCTTCATGCCCGGCGGCATGGGCGTGAACCTCGTCAAGCAATACCGTCAGGCCGGGCTCGCCACGATTCCGTTCCTGTCCGCGTTCACCGCGGACGAGTCGACGCTTCCGGCTGAGAAGGATGATGCGCTCGGGTTCCTTGGCGGCGCCGATTGGGCGCCGGACATGGACAATCCGCAGTCCAAGGCCTTCGTCAAGGCGTACGAGGCCGCCTACAAGAGCGTGCCCGGCACTTATGCGATGCAGGCCTATGATGCGGCGCTCCTGATCGACAGCGCGATCAAGGGAACGGGTGGGAAGCTTTCCGACAAGGACGCATTGCGCGCCGAACTGAAGAAGGCGAACTTCACTTCGCTGCGCGGGAAGTTCAAGTTCGGGGTCAACAACTATCCGATCCAGGATTTCTATCTCGTCAAGGCCGCCAAGCGCCCCGACGGCAAATACGAGACTGAGATCGTGCAGCGCGTGTTCGAGGACTATGCCGACCGCTACGCTCCGGAATGCATGATGAAGTAGCGGCGCCGCGACCCGTGTCCCTCGCGCTCCTGGCGGTCCAGACCCTGAACGGCCTCCAGCTCGGCATCCTGCTTTTCCTGATCGCGGCCGGCCTGACGCTGACATTCGGCGTCATGAATTTCGTCAATCTGGCTCACGGCGTGCAATATATGGTCGGCGCCTATCTCGCGGCCATGTTCGCCTCGCTGACGGGCGGATTCTGGAGTGCGTTGGCGCTTACCCTGCCGACCGCGCTCGCCTTCGGCCTGGCGCTCGAGTTCCTGGTCTTCCGCTGGCTCTACGATCGCGACCACCTTTCCCAGATCCTCGCGACCTTCGGCGTGATCTTGTTCATGAATCAGGGGGTGAAGACGATCTGGGGCGCAGCGCCTCTCAGCGTCCCCATGCCCGACGCGCTGTCGGGGAGCGTGGCGCTCATGCCGGGCCTGCTGTTCCCGGTCTACCGCCTCGCGCTGATCGCGGTTGGCCTCGCGACGGGGCTGGCGCTCTACCTCGTGATCAACCACACGCGGGTCGGCATGCTCATTCGCGCGGGCGCGACGAACGCCGCGATGGTTTCCGCGCTCGGCGTCGACATCCGTCGCCTGTTCATGCTCGTCTTCGGCTTCGGCGCCATGCTTGCGGGCTTCGCAGGCGCGATGGTCGCGCCCATTCTTTCGGTCGAGCCGGGCATGGGAGACAATCTCCTGATCCTGGCTTTCGTCGTCATCGTGATCGGCGGAATCGGCTCGATCCGCGGCGCCTTCCTTGCCGCGCTGATGGTCGGGCTCATCGACACTTTGGGACGCGCGTTCGGCGCCCAGATGCTGCGTGTCGCGCTTGCCCCTGCGGCCGCAAACCAGACGGGTCGCGCGCTGGCGCCGATGCTGATCTACATCCTGATGGCGGCGGTGCTTTTCCACCGTCCTTCCGGCCTCTTCCCGGTCACGCGATGACCATGCGCAGCCAGACGCCTGCGATCCTCCTCTTCGCAGGGCTCGCGCTGTTCCCTTTCGTCGCGCGCTTTGGCGCGCAGGCCTATCTGCTCACGCTCGGCGCGCGCACGCTCATCCTCGCGCTCGCCGCGCTCTCGCTCGATTTCCTCGTCGGCCAGGGCGCTCTCATTTCCTTCGGCCATGCCGCCTACCTCGGTATCGGCGCCTATGCGGTGGTGCTGGCCTCGATGGCGGGGATCAACGATCTCCTGGCGCAGGCGCTGATCGCCGTCGCAGCCGCGGCCCTCTTCGCCGCCCTGACCGGCTATGTCTCGCTGCGCGCGACCGGGGTCTACTACATCATGAGCACGCTCGCCTTCGGGCAGATGCTCTATTTCCTGTTCGTGTCGCTCTCGGCCCTGGGCGGGGACGACGGTTACACCCTTTCGAGCCGCAGCCGCCTCTTCGGCGAGCCGCGCCTGACGAGCGACTTTGCCTTCTACTATCTCTGCCTCGCCGCCCTTGCCCTCGCCTATGTCATGCTTACGCGGATCTGCGGTTCGCGCTTCGGACGCGTTCTCAACGCGATCCGCCAGAATCCGTTGCGCGCCAGGGCGCTCGGCTTTCGGCCCTTCCCGTCCCGGCTCGCGGCCTGCCTGATCGCCGGGGCGATCGCTGCGGTCGCCGGGGCGCTGCTCGCCAACCAGAGCGAATTCGTCGCGCCGGCCTTCATGTCCTGGCAGCGCTCGGGCGAACTCCTGGTGATGACGATCCTCGGCGGCGTCGGCTCGCTGTGGGGCGCCGTGCTCGGCGCCATCATCTATCTCGCGCTCGAAGAGGCGCTTTCGCTCCTGACCGACCAGACGCATGTGCTCATCGGTCCGCTTCTCATCGTCGTCGCCATCTTCGGCCGGCGCGGGTTGGCGGGAGCCTTGGCGCCCAAGGCCTCAGGGAGCGCGGCGTGAGCCCGCCCCTGCTACATATCGAAGGACTCGCGAAGAGCTTCGGCGCGCTCGCGGTCACGGACGACGTCAGCTTCAGCGTGGGCGAAGGCCGCCTCGTCGCGCTGATCGGCCCCAATGGGGCCGGCAAGACGACCCTGATCGACCAGCTCTCCGGCGCCGTTCAATCCGACGCGGGGCGAATCCGCTTCGCCGGCCTCGACATATCCGGGCTCGACATGTCCGCGCGCGCCCGACTTGGACTTGTGCGATCGTTCCAGATCGCCGCGGTGCTGCCCGAATACAGCGCTCTGGAAAATGTCGCCCTGGCCGTGCAGGCCCGCTCCGGTTCGAGCTTCCGCTTCTTCGGCAGCGCGGCGCGCGAGGAAGAGCTGAATGCGCCCGCGCGGGCGGCGCTGAAGCGCGTTGGACTTCTCGCTCGCGCCGACGACCCGGCCGGCGAGCTGTCGCATGGCGAGAAGCGCTCGCTCGAGATCGCGATCGCGCTCGCCCTCCGCCCACGTTTGATGCTGTTTGACGAGCCCTTCGCTGGCCTCGGCTCCGAAGAGACCCGAGCTGGCGTCGAGCTCATCCGCGCCCTCAAGAGCGAATTCACCATGCTGCTGGTCGAACACGACATGGACGCCGTGTTCGCTCTCGCCGACGAGATCGGGGTCCTGGTGAACGGGCGCCTGATCGCCTGGGGAGCGCCCGAGGCGATCCGCGCCAACGAGAGGGTGCGCTCGGCTTACCTTGGCGAGGAGACGCTCGCATGATGCTGAGCGTCGAGGCGATCGAGGCGGGCTATGGCGGCGCGAAAGTGCTACGGGGCGTCGAATTCGACCTCGGCGAGGGCGAGGCGCTCGCGCTGATCGGCCGCAACGGCATGGGCAAGACGACGACGGTGCGCGCCTTGTTCGGCCTGTTGCCGCTCGAGGCGGGGCGCATCGTGTTCCAGGGCCGCGCCCTCAACGGACGGCCGCCCTATGCGATCGCCCGAGCAGGTCTCGGCCTCGTGCCGGAAGGACGCCAGACGTTCGCGACCCTCACAGTCGAGGAGAACCTCGTCGCGACGGCCGCGGCGCGCCACGGGCGCGGACGCTGGACGCTCGGCGAGGTCTTCCGCCTCTTTCCGAGCCTCGCCGAGCGCCGCCGCAACACCGGCAACCAGATCTCCGGCGGCGAGCAGCAGATGCTCGCCATCGGGCGCGCGCTGATGACCAATCCGGAGCTCATCGTGCTGGACGAGGCGACCGAAGGCCTCGCGCCGCTCGTCCGCGCGGAAATCTGGGATTGCTTGAAGCGGCTCAAGGCCGAGGGACAGTCGATCCTGATGATCGACAAGAACCTCAAGGCCCTGCTCGACCTCGTCGACCGCATCGCCGTGATCGAGAAGGGGCGCATCGTCTGGCGCGGCTCGGCCGGCGCGTTCCGTTCCGAGCCTTCGATCGTCGAACGCTTTCTTCATGTCGGCGGCGCTCCCGCGCCCGCCGTTTCTCGAGTGGCATAAGGAAAGGACATCGACATGGCATTGGCGCCCGGCATCACCAAGGCTGGCGAGGGCCTCGACAACATCGCCTGGAACATTCTCGGTCAGACCTACGTGCCCAAGGAAGTTTGCGAGAGCTCCTTCGCCTGGCACGCGACCTTTCCGCCGGACACGTTCGTGCCGCCGCATATCCATCCGGCGCAGCACGAATTCATCTACATGTTCGAGGGCCGGCTCGAACTGATGCTCGACGGCCACGACGCCTTCGCCAATCCCGGCGATCTCGTGCGCCTGCCGATGGGCCTGCCGCATGCGATCTACAACAAGTCCGGCCATGTGGTGAAGTGCATGTTCTGGGTGGCGCCGACGCGCCGGCTCTACGACCTGTTCTGGGCGATCCACAACATGCCGGAGCAGACGCCTGCGGAAGTCGTGGCGCTGTCCGCCAAGCACGAAGTCGACTTCCTGCCGCCGCCCGAAGAGGCGAAGTGAGCTTGCGCCGAAGGGAGGAGCGGACCCATGAAAGTGCTCATCGCGGGCGCCGGGGTTGGCGGACTGACGCTCGCGCTCATGCTTCACAAGCGGGGCGTCGAGTCCGTCATTTTCGAGCAGGCGTCCGAGATCCGGGAGGTCGGGGTCGGCATCAACATCCTGCCGCACGCCATCAAGGAGCTCGCCGCGCTCGACCTGATGCCCAAGCTCGACGCCGTCGGAATCCGCACCAAGGAGCTGCACTACATCAGTCGGCTCGGTCAGAAAGTGTGGAGCGAGCTGCGCGGCGCGGACGCCGGCTTCGACTATCCGCAGTTCTCGATCCATCGCGGCCGGCTGCAAAAACTGATCCACGATGCGATCATCGCAAAGCTCGGTCCCGGCGCCGTTCGGACGGGCATGAAGCTGCAGGGCTTCATCCAGGACGAGGGCGGCGTCGTCGCGCATTTCACTGACGCGAAGTTCGGGCTGAGCAGCGAGACCGTGCGCGGCGACGTGCTCGTCGGCGCCGACGGCATCCACTCGGTCGTGCGGCGCCATTTCCATCCGAAGCAGGGCCCGCCATGCTGGCAGGGCCTCATGCTCTGGCGCGGAGCGGCCGAATGGCAAAAATTCCTGACCGGCCGCTCGATGTATATCGCCGGCGGCATGAGCGCCAAGATTGCGCTCTATCCGATCGCGCCGGGCTCGAAGGAGGAGACGCGCCTCACCAACTGGGCGATCGTGTCGCGCATTGCAGACGGCGAGATCACGCCTCCTCCGGTCGACTCCTGGTCGCGGCTCGGCCGCATGGACGAGGTGATCCCCTACGCCCGGCGCTTCAACGTTCCCGGCGTCGATGTCGAGGCGCTGGTGCGGGCGACGCCGGTCTGCTGGGAGTACCCGATGTGCGACCGCGACCCCCTGCCCCATTGGACGCATGGCCGCGTCACGCTCATCGGCGACGCCGCTCATCCCATGTACCCGGTCGGCTCCAACGGCGCCGCGCAGGCGATCCTCGACGCGCGCTCTCTCGCCGACTGGCTCGGAAAGGCCGACCATCCGATGCAGGCGCTGCACGAATACGAGCTGGACCGGCTACCCAAGACCGCCGAGATCGTGCGCCTCAATCGCAAGGGCGGACCGGAGCGGGTGATCGATGAAGTGGAGAAACGCGCTCCGGCGGGCTTCGAATTCGTCGACCGGGTGCTGAGCTACGCCGAACGCGAGGCGATCGTCAAAGGCTACGCCGGCAAGGCCGGCTTCACCCAGAGCCAGGTCAACAGGTGAAGGCTCGGGGCGGATCGAGCGTCTAATTAGGCAGGGATTCGCGGCATGGCTTTGGGGTCCGCGCCCCGGGCGCGGAATTGTGGCGGAGTCGATGAGAATCGATAGCCATTTGAGCTTTTTCAGTCGCTTGGGCGCCTTTTTGGGCAACTTCTCATGAAATTCATACATATAGCAAATGTTTTATGTAGCTGATGGGAAACATAGCCTGTCGAGAACGAAGTCATAACGGGCTTTGCAAGGGATTTTTCCGCGATGTCGCAAGTCAAACCGGCGCGTGACGCTGTCGCATTCGAAGCCGGGAATGACACTTGGGCTATAGCCGTTGGTCAATATTCGATTCTTCCGGCTCACATTCGCGTGCGCACGCGCCAGAGCTCCGGGAAGAGCTCCACCTCCAGCATGCGCTTGAGATAGGCGACGCCCGAGGTGCCGCCGGTGCCCCGCTTGAGACCGATGATGCGCTCGACCGTGGTGACGTGGTTGAAACGCCAGCGCCGGAAATAATCCTCGAAGTCGATCAGCTTTTCCGCGAGCTCGTAGAGGTCCCAGTGATGGGCGGGGTCGCGGTAGACCACCGCCCAGGCCTCCGTGAGGGCCTCGCATTCGACATGCGGCTCCGCCGCCTCGGCCCGCGCCGCCGCGTCGCCCACGTCAAAACTTCGCCGGCGCAACAACAGGACCGCCTCCTGATAAAGGCTCGGCTCGGCGAGGATCGCCTCGAGCTCCGCGACGATCTCCGGGCGGCGCTCGTGCGGCCCCAGCATCGCGAGGTTGCGGTTGCCGGCGAGGAACTCGATCGCCCGGTATTGCCAGGACTGGAATCCCGAGGACTGGCCGAGCCGGTCGCGGAACTCGGAATAGTCGCTCGGGGTCATGGTTCGCAGGACGTCCCACGCGTTGTTGAGCTGCTCGAAGACCCGCGCGACGCGGGCGAGCAGTTTGAAGGCCGGCTGCACGCTGTCCGCGCGGATCAGCGCGCAGGCGGCGCGGATCTCCCGGATGACGAGCTTCATCCACAATTCGCTGGTCTGGTGCTGGATGATGAACAGAAGCTCGTCGTGCGCGTCGGTCAGCGGCGATTGCGCGCCGAGCAGCTCGGAGAGCCGCAGGTAGTCGCCGTACGACATCCTTGCGCGGAAATCGCCCTCGGCGCCCTCGATCTCGTTCATGTCACCTTGTTCCGAGCATGATATTCGGGACGATCCCACAAGCCGCCGCGCACGATCTCGACGAGCGCGCCCGCGGCCGCTTCGACTTCCGCGAAACCGATGTAGAGCGGCGTGAAGCCGAAGCGCATCACGTCGGGCTCGCGGAAGTCGCCGATCACACCCCGCGCGATCAAAGCCTGCATCGCCGCATAGCCTTCCGCAAAGCGGAACGAGACCTGGGAGCCGCGCCGCGCGGGATTGCGGGGCGAAGCGAGCTCGAGCTCGGGGCAATCGGCCTCGATGCGCCGGATGAAATCCTCGCTGAGCGCGATCGAGCGCTCCCGCAGAGCGAGCATGTCGACGCCCTCGAACACGTCCAGCGCCGCGTCGAGCGCGGCCATGGAGAGGATCGGCGGCGTGCCGGCGCGCAACCGGTCGACGCCCGGCGCCGGACGGTAGCCGAGCTCGAAGGCGAAGGGCGCCGCATGGCCCATCCAGCCGGACAGGGCGGGCGAGACGCCCGCCTGCAGATCCGGCCGGACATAGACGAAGGCGGGCGCGCCCGGTCCACCGTTCAGATATTTATAGCCGCAGCCGACGGCGAAATCGACGCCGCAAGCGGATAGATCGACCGGCAGCGCGCCGGCCGAATGGGCGAGATCCCAGATCGTGACCGCACCGAACGCCTTGGCCTTCCGGTTGAGCGAACCCATGTCGTGCTTGCGCCCGGTGCGGTAGTCGACTTCGGTCAGCATCAGGACGGCGACGCGCTCGTCGAGCGCGCCTTCGACGGCCTCGGGGTCGACGATCGTCAATTCATGCCCCCGCCCGAGCAGGCGGCAGACGCCCTCGGCGACATAAAGATCGGTCGGGAAATTGCCGCTGTCGGAAAGGATCACCTTGCGCGGATGAGCGAGCTCGAGAGCCGCGGTCAGCGCCTTGAAGAGGTTGACCGAGGTCGAATCGCCGGCAACCACTGAGCCCTTCGGCGCGCCGACGAGCGCGCCGATCTTCTCGCCGACGCGGGCGGGCAAGTCGATCCAGCCGGCGGTGTTCCAGGCCCGGATCAGCTCGCCGCCCCAGCTCTCATCGAGCTCGCGGCGCACCCGCTGCCGCGCGCATTTCGGCATGGCGCCGAGCGAATTGCCGTCGAGATAGACGACGCCCTCCGGCAGATCGAACATTTTTTGCGTCCGCTCGAAGAGATCCTCGCTCATGCGAGGGACCTCAGCTGGAAGCGCTGGATCTTGCCGGTCTGCGTCTTCGGCAAGGCCTCCAGGAAGCGCACCGCGCGCGGATATTTGTAGGGCGCGATGTTCGCCTTGACGTGATTCTGCAGCCCGAGCGCCGTGACCTCGTCCCGGGGAACGCCCGACTTCAGCACGACGAAGGCGGCCACGATCTGCCCTCGGTCGTCGTCGGGAAGCCCGACTACGGCGCATTCGGCGACGGCCTCGTGCGTCAGCAGCGCCGCCTCCACTTCGGGTCCGGCGATGTTGTAGCCGGACGAAATGATCATGTCGTCGTTGCGCGCGGCGAAATGAAAGTACCCGTCCTCGTCCTGGCTGAACGCGTCCCCGGTCACGTTCCAGCCGTTCTGCACGTATTCCCGCTGACGGGGATCGGCGAGATAGCGGCAGCCGGTCGGCCCGCGCACCGCGAGCCGCCCGACCGTGCCGCGCGGAACGTCGTTGAAATTTTGGTCGACGATCCTGGCTTCGTAGCCGGGCACGGGCTTCCCGGTGACGCCCGGTTTCCGGTCGTCGAGACGGCAGCCGATGAACACATGCAGCATTTCTGTCGAGCCGAGGCCGTCGAGGATCGGCACGCCGGTGCGCTCCGTCCAGGCTTCGTAGACCGGCGCAGGAAGCGTCTCGCCCGCGGACACGGCCAGGCGAAGCGAGGAAAGATCGGCGCCCTCGTCCAGCGCCGCGAGCATCGCGCGATAGGCGGTCGGCGCGGTGAAGCAGACGGTCGCCTTGTAGGTTTCGATGATCTTGACCAGGTTCGGCGGGGTCGCGCTTTCGATCAGCGCCGCGGAGGCGCCGAAGCGCAGCGGAAACACCGCGAGTCCGCCGAGCCCGAAGGTGAAGGCGATCGGCGGTGAGCCGACGAACACGTCGTCAGGCCGAACCTCGAGCGCCTGCCTGGCATAGGCGTCGGCGATGATGAGAATGTCGCGGTGAAAGTGCATCGTCGCCTTCGGCGACCCGGTCGTGCCGGAGGTGAAGCCGAGCAGCGCGACATCGTCCCGCCCCGTGCGCACGGCGTCGAAGGTCACCGGCTTGTCGAGAGCGACCCGGTCGAGCTCCGCGTCGTGGTTGGCGGTGCCGTCGAAGCCGACCACGCTCTTGAGAAACCGGCTCTCCTTGGCGCAGGCGACCAGCTCGTCGAGGATGCGGGTGTCGCACAGCGCGAGCCTGATCTCGGCCTTGTCGACGATCTTCGTCAGTTCGCCTGCCCGCAGCATCGGCATGGTGTTGGCGACGACCGCGCCCGCCTTCGTCGCCGCGAGCCAGCAGGCGATCATCGCGGGATTGTTCGCCGAGCGGATCAGCACCCGATTGCCCGGTTTTAGGCCGTAATCCTCGATAAGCGCCCGGGCGAGCCGATTGCTCCAATCGGAAAGCTCCTTGTAGGTGCGGCGCCGGCCGTGCCCGATGAGCGCGGTGCGGTCGCCGAAGCCGCGCTCGACCAATCGATCGGTCAGTTCGACCGCCGCGTTGAGATATTCGGGATAGTCGAACCCTTCGAGCCGAAAGTCCGGCCATTGCTCCGGCGGAGGCAGGTTGTCGCGCGAGAACGTGTCGACATGAGCGGTGGGACCGAGCATGGCTTCGGCGACCGCACCGCGCTCATCGGGCACGGCCGGCGCCGCACCTACAAGGAGCTTTCCGATTGGAGCAATCGGCTCG
>DASRSL010000233.1:0-23070 GCA_035656495.1 Roseiarcus sp. | reverse complement strand
GACGCCCCCGGCCCTTCCCTAGCCGTACACTTGTAGATGCGCGGTTCCTGTCGGCAAGCGCAAGTCGCCTCGCTTTTCCTCTGGGCAAGCCCGCGAAGCCGAACGGAAATCAGACGCCCGCCATACGGATGAGGCCGCGGGCGCCGCCCTTTGGGAAGATCGCGCGCTCGTCGACCGAAAACATTCGCTGATGCAGGATGAGCGCCGCGCCGAGCGCCGGGCCCTCATCGCCGAGCTCCGACATTTCAATCCTCGGCATTTGGCGTTCGGAGCGCAATTCGGCGCGCACGGCCGCCTCAACCTCATTTGCAACAAACGAGTAGATCCGTCCGACGGACCCGCCGATGATGACGAGGCCCGGGTTCAGGAGGTTGACAATGTGGGAGAGTCCGCGGGCGAGCCACTTGCCCCAGTCCGTCGCCGTCCTCATGGCGGCCGGCTCGCCGCTCTCGAGCGACTGCAGGATCGCCGGAATCGTCGCCTCGCTCGACCCTCCGTGATGTCGGTAGCGCGCGAGCACCGCGTCTCTGCCGATGTAGCTCTCCAGCATGCCCGCGCCGCCGGGCGCATATCCGATCCCGCCCATTCTCAGGTGCCCGAACTCTCCGGCCATTCCTCCAGAACCCCGGAACAACCGGCCATCGCTGACGATGCCCCCGCCGGCGCCGCTTTCGATGACGACGAAGGCCACTGTCCCCACGCTGCGCGAGTTCCCGCTGTACGTCTCGGCGATCGCGAAAGCGTTGGCGTCGTTTTCGACCAGCACGGGAAGGGGAGCGTGGAGGCGCTCGCGGATCAGTTCGCCGATCGGAACGTCGCGCCAATTCAGAAGCAGTCCGAGGCGCGCAACCCCTGCCTCGACGAGGGTGGGCGCCGCCACGCAAATCCCTCGAACGCGACTGGGGTCGGGAGAGGCGAGCATCAGCGCCTCGATCATCCTGGCGATTCTCGCGGCGCTCTTCTCGGGCTGCACACTCCCGGCGGGAAACGCGGCCGATTCCCGACGGATCAAGCGACCGGTGAGATCGATGGCGACCACGGTCAGTTGCTCGACCTCGATCTCCGCCCCGATGAAGAGGGCGCCACCCGGATTGAGTTCGACCTCGATGCCGGGCCGACCCGTCTGCGCGCGGGGTTCGCCGTTCTTATTGACAGGACGCTCGACCGCCAATGACTCCGCGAGCAATGTGCTGACGATGCTTCCTGTCGTCGACCGGTTCAATCCGAGCGCGCGGGCGAGATCCGCGCGGCTCATGGCCCCTTCGCGGAACAGGACGTCGAGCGCTCTCAGTTCGTTCAAATACCTCACCGACTGTGAGGCCGCTCTCACCGCTTCCAACCCTCTGCCTCTTCCCCGTCTCGGCTCGATTTTAAATCGGCGCCCGAACCCGCCGGGAAGCCGCTTGACTCTGGTTTTGTATGGGGCCACAACAAACAAATCAAGGGGTGGCGAACGAAGAACGTTTCGGCGTTTGATCCTGTTGAGAGAGACTTTCCGAAGAATGGAGCCAGCGGTGAAGGAGGCGCCGGCAATCGTCGCCAGGACGCGCCCGGCGCTCGACAGCCGCGCCGTCGAGGGCGTCCTGCTGCGCGCCCGCAATCTCGGGCCCTTCGCGATCCTTGTTGTCCTCGTACCGCTGTTCGCCGTTCTTGCGCCGCGCTTCCTGCTCGTCTCGAACATCACGACGGTGCTGTTCACGGCCGCGATCTTGATCATCGCAGCGCTGGCGCAGGCGCTCGTCGTATTCACCCGCAATCTGGATCTGTCGATCGGCTCGGTGATGGCGGCCGCCGGCTACATCCCGGCCCTCATCTACACCCACACGAGCGCCATGGGCCCGCTGCTGATCCCCGGCGCGCTGATCATCGGCGCGCTCTTCGGGCTCATCAATGGAGCGATCGTCGCCTACGGGAGAATCCCCTCCCTGGTCGCAACGCTCGGCACGCTCTCGATTTTTCGGGGCGTCGTCTACTCCCTCGCCCAGGGCGAGGAAATCGGCACGGCGCAGCAAGCCAACTGGATCCTGCAATTCGTGGCGGCGAAGGTGGCGGGGATCCCTGTGATCGTGATCCTGGCGCTCGCGCTCACGGCGCTGGCGGCGCTCGCGATGCGGCACACGTCTTTCGGCGCCTCGCTTTACGCCATCGGTTCGAACCCGCGCGCCGCCGTCTACTTTGGGCTCAATCGCGAGCGGCTCGTCCTCGGGGCCTATGTGCTCGAAGGCGCGCTCGCCGGCTTTGCCGGACTGTTGCTTGGCGCCCAGGTCGGCACCATCACGGTCGACATCGGAACCGGATGGGAGCTGATGACCCTCGCCGCGGCGGTCATCGGCGGGGTGAGCCTGCTGGGCGGGTCCGGAACCATGGTTGGCGCCGCGGTCGGCGCGCTTGTCATCGCCACGGTGAGCAACGGCCTCGTCCAGCTCGGGCTGTCCGGCAGCTGGCAGACTTTGGTTCAGGGTGTTGCGATCGTGTTCGCCGTCGGCTTCGATGTTTTCTTGCAGCGCTATCTCTTGCAGAGACGAGCGTAGCCATGCCGTCGGAACGTGTTCAGAAGGTCTACCTCGGGAGGAGAGGCTGGAATCTGACGCTGGTCGCGCTCATCGCGCTTGCGTCGATCTGGGCAAGCTTCGCTTCTCCGCTGTTCCTCCATGCCGACCAGCTGCTGGCGAGCACCGGGGCGATGGTCGTCTCGGGCGTGCTGGCGCTCGGACTGGCGCCGGTCGTCCTCGTCGGGGAGATCGACATCTCGCTGACCTCGAATCTCGCATTTTGCACGGTGGTGCTCGGACTGCTTTCGCAAGCTCAGGTCAATCCCGCGATGATCGTGCTGGCGACGCTCGCCACCGGGCTCGCGTTCGGCGCTTTCAACGGCGTGCTCGTCGCCTATGGCGGGCTGCCGTCGCTCGCGGTCACTCTCGGGACGCTCGGTTCCTACCAGGGACTTGCCTACCTCGTCGGCGGCGCGAACGGCTTCACCAGCTTCCCGAGCGCGATCTACGCAATCGGCGGCGACAACATCGGACCTGTGCCGATCTCGCTCATCGTGTTCGCCGCGGTCGCGATCGCCTTGGCGGTCGTGTTCGGGCTGACGGCGATCGGACGCTCCTTCTACGCGGTCGGCCGGGCAAGCGAAGCGGTTCGCCACAGCGGCATCTCGGTGGCCGGCGTCAAGATGGTCGCCTTCTGCATCGCCGGGATAACCGCCGGCCTCGCGGCCCTCATTTTCATTGGCCAGTACGGCTCCGGAGGCGGCGACAGCGCCAGCGGCACGATCCTCACCGTGGTCACCGCCGTGGCGCTCGGCGGCCTCGACATCTACGGCGGCGCCGGGCGCATTTCGAGCCTGGTGCTGGCGGTCGCGCTGCTCAACGTCATCCAGAACGGGATGGGCCTCGTGAACCTGTCGACCACGACCCAGACGATCGTGATCGGCCTCGTGCTCGTCCTCAGCCTGCTTGTGCCCGAAATGATCGGCCGCCTTCGCAATGAGCACGCCTTCGCCAACCGAAGTCTGTTGCAGGCGCTGCGCTTCGGCCGTTGAGTCGAGATACGCGAAGAACCGGAAGATTGCTTGGCAAGTCGGGGAGCATCGCGAAAGAGCTTTAGCAAAAGGCGACAGAGACAATCACAGCAGGAGGTAGACAATGGCGAACGACGAATTTGACGCGACAAAAAATGCAAGCGGCCAATCGGGAGTCTCGGCGGTAAGCCGCCGGCAATTCATTGTCGCGGCCGCCGGCGCTGTCGCAGCGGCTCCGGGCCAGGCCCTCGCCGCAACAGCCGGCGGGCTTCGCATCTTCATGGTGCCGAAGTGGACCACCTATCCGTACTTCGAAGCGGCCGCCAAGGGCGCGAAGAAGGCTGCCGATCAGCTCGGCGACACTTTCACCTACACGGGTCCGACCAGCCCGAACGCCGAGCAGCAGGTCGCCTCGCTCCAGAACGTCCTCGTCCAGCAGCCAGATGTCATTCTGCTCGCGGCGATCGAGGAGCAGAACGTCGTCCCGGTGCTGAAAAAGGCGCTGGCCCGCGGAGTGGCGGTGGTCACCTATGACGCCGACACCGCTCCGGATGCGCGCAACCTTTTCTGCAACCAGCTGAGCTATGAGCTCGCCGCCCAGTCTTACCTCGACTGCGCCTTGGCGGATCACCCGGAGGGCGGCGACTCCGTGTTCATGGCGGCGTCGCCGACGACGGTCAACCATATGCAGCAGATCGCGGCGATGAAGAAGCTGATGACCTCGAACCCGAAGTACGAGCTGATCAAGCCGGGCAAGACCTACTTCGTCAGCGACGACGTGTCGCAGAGCTACAACACGATGGTGAACATCATGCAGGCCGATCCGAACGTGAAGTTCATGCTGTCGGGCTCGGCCGTGAGCGTCCCTGCGGCGCAGCAAGCCATCGTCGCGACGGGCCATGCGGGCAAGGTCTGGGCGGCCGGCTGCTGCCTGCCGTCGGACTGCAAAAAGTTCCTCGATGACGGCTCAGCGAAGCAATTCATGATGTGGGATCCGAGCCAACTCGGCTACATGGCCGCTTACTCGGCGCACCTCATCAAGAAGAAGCAGTTCACCCCCCAACCCGGCGCGGAGCTGAAGATTCCGGATTTCGGAGACTTCAAGGTTCTGGCCGACAGCGTCGTCGATCTGAACCGTCCCCTCTTTTTCACTAAGGAGAACGTTGCGCAGTTCAGCTTCTGAGCTCACGGGACTTCCTGGGCGCCGTCGCTCTGTCGGGGCGCCCTTGCGCGATCGGTGAGGTGGTTATGGAAGCAAACGGGCGCTCCATCGCCCAAATTCCTCGCCTCGAGGTGCGCGGCGTCGACAAGCGGTTCAACACCGTCACCGCGCTCGCCGGGGTCGACATGACGATCCTGCCCGGGGAGATCCATGCCCTCGCCGGCGAGAACGGGGCCGGCAAGTCGACGCTGGTCAGCATCATCACCGGCGTCGCCGCCCTCGACGCCGGGGAAGTGCTCGTCGATGGGCAGGCGGTGCAATTCCGCAGCGCAGCGGACGCCCGGCGCGCCGGGATCTCGACCGTCTACCAGGACCCGCAGCTCTTCTTGCATCTCACCGTCGCCCAGAACGTCCTGATGGGCGAGTTCCCGCGGACAAGCCTGAGACTCGTCGACCGCAAGCGATCGGAGTCGATCGTCAACGACGCGATGGCTCAGCTCGGCGTCGAGCTCAAGGCGGACCAGATCGCGGCCGAGCTGTCGCCCGCCGAGCTCCAATTCGTCGCCATCGCCAGGGCGCTCGTGCGGGACTCCAAGCTCATTATCCTGGACGAGCCGACCTCGTCGCTCACCCCGGGCGAGGCCGATCGGCTGTTTGCCGTTCTCCGGCGTCTCGCTGAACGGGGCACGTCGGTGTTGTTGATCTCGCACCGTCTCGAGGAAGTGCGGCGCGTCTGCGATCGAATCACGGTGCTGCGCGATGGCCGCCTAGTCGCCACGAAGGCGATGAGAGAGGTCAGCGACGACGAGATCGTCAAGTATATGCTCGGCGAGGCGATCGAGAGCCGGGGGAGCGAGCGGCGGATTCGCGAACACGGCACGATCAAGGCGCTGCTCGAAGTCACCGGGCTTTCAAGCGGGCGGCGCTTTCGCGACGTCTCGTTCGTTGTGCACGCCGGCGAGGTGGTCGTGCTTGCCGGCCTTGTCGGATCGGGGAGGACCGAAATCCTCGAGACGATAATGGGGCTGCGCCGCGCCGACGCGGGCGCGGTCAGCGTGAACGGCAAAGCGATCGTGCGTCGCACTCCACGCCGCATGGTGCGGCTCGGCGTCGACCTCGTTCCCGAGGAGCGGGACCGGCATGGCCTCGTCCTCGGCTTCGGGATGCGCGAAAACGTAGCGCTGCCGACGATGGAAAAACTCGGCCGGTTCGGCTTCCTCGCCCCGAAGAAGGAGCGCGCCATCGCCGAACAGGAGAGGCGCGCGCTTTCGATCAAGGCGCCTGATGTCGAAACCGACGTGGCGTCGCTCTCGGGGGGCAATCGTCAAAAGGTCGTGTTGGCGAAGTGGCTGGCGTCGAATCCGATCGTCCTCATGCTTGACGAGCCGACGCGGGGCGTCGACGTCGGCGCCAAGTTCGAGATTCACCGCATCCTGCGCCAACTCGCCGACGAGCGTGGGCTCGGCGTCCTCGTCGTCTCGTCGGACCTGCCCGAGGTCGTCGATCTCGCCGATCGCGTCCTTGTCGTAAGGTCGGGCGCTATCGTCGCCGAGCTCCATCGCGGAGAGGCCACCGAGGACCGCATCCTGGCTGCCGCCACGAGCTCGTCAGCCGTGAAGAACGGGACCCTATTGCGGGGCCCTGAGTTTTCAGCTGAAGAGAATGAAGGCCAGGATTCATTTAAGTTGTGACCAACGAGAGAGGAGCCGACCCCATGCAGCCGAAATTCAACCTGACCGCCACGCTTCACGCGAAACCGGAGAAGCGAGGCGCGCTGCTCGCGCTGCTATCGAGCTTCGTCGGCAGGTCGCGCTCCGAACAGGGATGTGTCGACTACCACTTTCACGTCAGTCTCGATGATCCCAACATGTTCTATTTCTATGAGAACTGGGCGGAGCGCGCCGACTTCGACCGCCACATCGCGCTGGACTACCAGAAGGATTGGTTCGCCAAGCAAGGCGAGTACCTGGCCCGGCCGGTGGAGCTCCGGTTCTTTGAGATGTTAAGCCCCTACGACAAGTAGGGTAAGTGGGGTTGCGCAACGCGGCGATGGAGCCGTTCGAAAACTGCGACCAGGTGAGAGAGATCGATGACGAATGAAGAACTCCGTGCGCTCAACAAGACGAGGCGCATCCAGCAGATCGCCTGGCTGACCCGCGATCTCGAGAAGTCGATGCAGGCGTGGATTGACGTGCTTCGCATAGGCCCTTGGCGGGTCTTCAGGTTTACCGATAGGACCGTGAAGAACCTTCGGGTCGGCGGCCGTCTGGTCGAGGAGCCGTTCGAGTTCCGCATTGCGATCACCCATGTCGGCGACATGGAAATCGAACTGATCCAGCCGGTGCGTGGTCCCATGATCTATGAGGAGTACCTCCAGCGTCGGGGCGAGGGACTTCACCATATCAAGGAGAAGATTCCCGATGACCGGTTGGCCAAGACGGTTGAGGCTTTTCACGCGAGGGGTGTCGACGTCACGCAGACCGGTCAGTTCGTCGCCGATTTTCACTTCTACTTGGACACGGAACCCAAGCTCGACTTCATATACGAGCTGGGCAACTGCCCGTATCAGGATCTCCCGCCCGATATGGTTTCCATCTTTCCGCCGGAAGAGGCTTGACGAGGCTTTGGGGCTCCGAGTCGACGAGACGTCGGCTGAAGAGAACAAGCGGAAGCAACCGGCCCATCGACAAACAAAGACTTATCGACCAAGGGAGAAAACACCGCAATGAACGACGCGGCGGGAAATCGAATAAACTGGGGCGTGCTCGGCTCGGCCTGGATCAACAACGCCGCCATTCCCGGCCTGCTCGGCGCGGGAAACGGGCGGCTGCTGGCCGTTTCCAGCCGCCGACCGCAAGTCGCAGAAAGCGACCGCCAGCGGTGGGGCGCCGAGCGGGCCTACTCCTCTTACCAGGCGCTTCTTGATGATCGCGAGATCGACGCCGTTTACGTCCCCCTCCCCAATCATCTCCATGCGAAATGGGTCGTGATGGCGTTGCAGGCGGGCAAGCACGTGCTTTGCGAAAAGCCGCTCGCGCTGTCGCTGGTCGAAGTCGACGAGATTGCGAAGGCTGCGGAGCGGTCGGGCAAGCTGGTCATGGAAGCTTTCATGTACCGCTTTGCGCCGCGTTGGCGCCGAGCGATGGATCTCATCGGTTCGGGCGCGATCGGCGAGGCCCGAATCGCTCGCATCACCCTCGGCTTCAAGCAGTTCTACGACGATTACAATATCCGCTTCGATCCAGAGGCGGGCGGCGGCGCGCTCTGGGACATGGGATGTTACGCCGTAAACATGAGCCGGCTGATCTTTGCTGTGGAGCCCCGCCGCGTTTTCGCGACGCGGTGGGCGAGACCCGGAGCAAAGGTCGACACGACGACCTCCGGCGTGCTCGATTTTGAGGGCGGCCGTTCGTCGATCTTCTCGGTCTCTTTCGACTTTATTAATCCCCTCGCCCAAGTGGAAATCGTGGGCACAGACGGCTGGATCAGCATGCAGGGCACAGGAATGAGAGGAGAGCCCTTCACGCGACTGCTGAGACACCGCTTCGGCGAGGAAGTGTTTCTTGACGGGGTCGAGCCGGTCATCGAAAGCTTCGCGGCCGCCGACAATTTTGCGGCTGAGTTCCACGAGCTCGGACGGGCCATCATTGATGGCGACCAACCGCATTATGGCCTGGCGGATGCGCGCGAGAACACGCGCGTAATCCTCGCTTTGGCAGACGCAGCAACGACTGGCGCGGGGGTGGAGATCGGCCAGTCGAGTTGAGACCACTCGCCGCCGTGAGAAAGCATCCCAATTCGAATTGCTGAGCACGAAATTGTTAGCGCGGACGCCTCGGTCGAGGGCCGAGAGCTTTGGCTACAATTCATCTCGACGCGTGACCTTTGGAACAATCTGACGCTCCTGTGAGGCCGTCCCGGTCGGCGATGATGGATGAGCGCTGGCCGATAAACGTCCGCGCTTGGCAAATTCCGCTTTCATCGGAGCAAATTTAAACGGTCGGAACCGGTCGAAATCGGTATTTGAAACGGCGACAGTTACCCCAGGCGGCGCGCTCCTCGACCTCATGGAGACTCTGGAGGAGTTCGCCATACCCCTTTTTCGCTCGGAACTTTCCGCCCGCGCGGCGGTTGCGCTTCGCCATGGAGCCTGCTTTCGCCCGCCGCCTGAGAGTCGATCCCGAAAGGATCACGGCGCATTGCGGCCGTCATATTGTCGCCCTCAATCGGCAGGGACGCATCGACCCTGCGAAGGACGGCTATTACTTCAACCAGACGCGCTTCCTCTCCCGCTTCGACCTGCGATCGGCGGACAGGAGCGTCAAGCCGGTGTCCTGCGCCAACGTCGAGCCGCACGCGACCGTCAGCTATTTCCTGCTGTCCTCCCCCGCCGGCCCGGAAGCGGGCCCGCCGGGCGACGACGAGGACCCCGACGGCGGGGAGATCGTCGCCAAGGGGATCGAGATCCAGATCAACGCGTTCGTCGGCGGCGGTTGGCGGTTGGACGTGCACGTGACCAACCGGGCGCTCGTCGGGGCGACTGTCCCGCTCGGCTTCGTCTTCGCGGCCGATTTCGCCGATCTCGAGGAAGTTTCCACCGGCGAGCGGAGGCAGAGCGCCGAGGTCGTGCGGAGCTTCGTCGCTTCCGCGAAGGGCCGGGGCGCGCTGACCTTCGCCTATCGGCATCCCAGGCTCGATCATGCGACCAGGATCGAGATCGCCGCGCCGGGAATTCTCGCCGACGACGGGACGTCGGTTTCTGTGACGCTCTCCCTTGCGCCGCAGGAAACCGCCCGGATCGCCATCGACGTCGTCCCCGTTTTTCTCGGCGAGGCGGGCGAGCCCTGGTTCGGGCTCGACGGTGCGCCGACCGCAGGCGCCGGGGCGATCGCGCGACGCAAGACCTGGCTTGCGCGCTGCATCGATTTCGAGCCTGCGAACCCGATCGTGGCGGCGGTGTGGGCGCGCGCGGCGACCGACCTCTGGTCGCTGCAATCTCTCGAGGGAAAGGGCGACGCGATCTTCGCCCCGATCGCCGGCATTCCCAAATATGCCGGGCTTTTCGGGCGGGACAGCCTCGTCGCCGGCATCCAGTCGGCCTTTCTCAATCCCGCGACCCTGAACGGCAGTCTGCTCGCCGTCGGCGAATGGACGGCGAGAACGGTCGACGACCGCTACGACGCTGAGCCCGGCAAGGTCCTGCATCAGCGGCAGCTGAGCCCCCTCGCGTTGCTGGGCGAGAACCCGTTCCTCCACTACTACGGCGACTATTCCGCTCCCCCCTACACCCTCATCGGCGCCGCGCTCCACTTTGCCCGAACCGGCGATTTGGAAGCCTTCGACGCCATTCGCGACAAGGTCGAGGCCACCCTCGCCTGGATGGACCGGGACGCCGACGTCGACGACGACGGCTTCTACGAATACCGCACCCGTGCGGGCGAGACGGGGCTGAAGAACCAGGGCTGGAAAGACTCGAGCCAGGCGATCCTCTACCCGGACGGCTCGTTCGTGCGCAACCCGATCGCGGTCGCCGAGGTCCAAGGGCTGTTCTTTGCCGCCAAGCAGGGGATCGCCTTCGTCTACGCCGCGATCGGCGAGACGGAGCGGGCGGAAAGGCTCCTCGACGAGGCGGCGGCGCTGAAGAAGCGGTTCAACGAGCGCTTCTGGATGCCGGACCTCGGATATTTCGCGCTGGCGCTCGATCCGGACGACAATCCGGTCAAGACGATCGCCTCGAACGCCGGCCTTTGCCTCGCGAGCGGGATCGTGGACGACGACAAGGCGCGCGCCGTCGCCGACCGCCTCATGGCCCCGGACATGTTCAGCGGCTGGGGGGTGCGCACGCTCTCGAGCGACCATCCCGCCTTCAATCCGCTCGCCTATCATCTGGGATCGGTCTGGCCGGCGGACAACGCGCACGTCTGCGTGGGCTTCAAGCGCTACGGCTTCGACGACGCGCTGCACCGCCTAGCCAAGGCCGTGATCGACGCGACCAGCCTCTTCGACTTCGACCGTCTTCCGGAAGTGTTCGGCGGGCACCCGCGCGATCGGCGCCATCTGCACCCGGGCATCTACCCCGACGCCTGCTCGCCGCAGGCGTGGTCGGCCTCCGCCGTCATCCAGATCTGTCACATGCTGACCGGCGTCCTCGTGCTCGCGCCGCTCAGCACGCTCGTCATCGATCCGGCGCTGCCCGAGTGGATGCCGCAGGTGACGATCCGCAATCTTCGGGTCGGCGCCGAAACCGTATCGCTCCGCTTGCGGCGGGAAGCGGACGGAAGGACCCGGCATGAAGTCCTCAGCGGTGGAGCGGGTCTGCGGATCCTCGAGGTCGAGCCTGGGGTCGGCGTCGATCGGTTCGGGTTGGCGCTCGCCGCGGCCGTCGGGCGCTGAAGGCTTTCAAGGCTCGGCCCTGGCCCGGGCTTTGCCTGCCGCGCCGCCTTCGCTTAGTCTCGCAGAGCGGCCGCCGAGCGCGGCGCAAGGAAAGGGACTGCCCATGACGATCCATGTCGGCGAACGCCTGCCCAACGCCTCGCTCCGGCTCCTGACCCCGGACGGCCCAAAGCCGGTCGAGACGAAGGACTATTTCGGCGGCAAGACCGTCGTGCTGTTCGGCCTGCCGGGCGCCTTCACGCCGACCTGCCACAAGAACCACCTGCCGGGCTTCATCGCCAACGAGGCCAGGTTCAAGGCCAAGGGGGTCGACAAGATCGCCATGACCGCGGTCAACGACCATTACGTGCTCTCCGCCTGGGCGGAGGCGGCGGGCGCCGCGGGCCATGTCGATTTTCTCGCCGACGGCAATGGAGCCTTCGCCAAGGCGCTCGGCCTCGACCTCGACCTCTCGGCCGGCGGTCTGGGCTTGCGCTCGAAGCGTTACTCCATGCTGGTCGTGGACGGCGTGGTGAAGGAGCTCAACATCGAGCCGGAGCCCGGCAAGGCGGACGTCTCGGGCGCCGAGCATCTCCTGGCGCAGATGAAATAGGGAATGCGCTCCCTTCTCCCGCTTGCGGGAGAAGGGAGCGCCACAGGGCGTCGAAAGACGCCCGTCTGTCGAACCGGCTATGTCGCCGGATGAGGGCGCGGGCGACAGCGGGCCTTGCCCTCACCTCAGCCCTCTCCCGCCGGCGGCCTCACCGCATGTTTCCCGTGTGTCCGAGCGAATAGCGGCCGGGCTGCGGCCACACCGCGAGCCCGTGGGGCATGCCGCCGACGGGAATTGTCTTCACCGAACCGTCCTCGGTGTTGAAGGCGTAGACGACGCCGTCGTAGCGGCCGGACAGCCACAGCCATTTGCCGTCCGCGCTGAGGTTGCCCATGTCCGGGCTGCCGCCGCCCGGAACCGTCCAGTTGGCGATGACCTTGCGCGTGGCGAAGTCGACCACCGACACGCTGCCCCTGCCGTGTCTCTGGCCGGCTATGCTGTTGGAGCCGCGGTTGGCGACATAGAGCTTCGTTCCGTCGCGGCTGGGATAAAGGCCGTGCGCGCCGACGCCGGTCTTGATGAAGCCCATCTGGCCGAAGGAGTCGCCGTCGATCACGAGGACGCCGTCGCCGATAAGGTCGGCGACGTAAAAGACATGGCCGCCGGGAGCGACCCTGATGTCCTGCGGCATGTGGCCGGGGGTCAGGGGCAGCGTTTCGACGAGCTTGTGATGGACGAGATCGATCTTGGCGAGCGAGTCGTTGAACTCGCAGGTGAAGATCGCATAGGAGCCGTCGGGCGAGAAATCGGCGTGGTTGATGCCGGCGCATTGCGGCGTGTTGATGTAGCCTTGCAGCGCCATCGTGTGCGGGTCGCGGAACTCGAGCCGGCGCATGGCCTCGGCGACCACGATCGCCGACTTGCCGTCGGGAGTGAAATAGAGGTTGTAGGAATCGGGCACGTCGATCGGCTTGCCGAGCTTGCCGGTCTTCGGGTCGAGCGGCATCAAGTCGCCATGGCCCCCGCGATAGGTGATGTCGCCCGACACCCACAGGGTCTGCAGATCCCATGACGGCACGACATGCTCGGGGCTCGGAATCGCGTCCAGGCGCCCGATGAGCTTGAAGGTCTCGGGGTCGATGACGTCGACCTTGCCGGTGATCAAATTGGGCGAATAGACGCGCGAAAGCTGGCCTTTGACGGCGGGGCTGAACATGCCCGCCCCGTCACCGGCGTAGACGTTGTGAGGATCGACCGGCGCAGGCATCGACAGGTTGGCGGGCGGCAGATCGATCGGCTTCTCGGGTCCGAGCTGGTAGGCGGCGAGCCGGATGAAGTCGCTCGCCGTCCGGCCCGCCTCGCCGAAGCCGTGGCAGAGGGCGGCGCATTTTGCGGCATCGGGGCAGACCGACGGGATGGTGAACGACTCCGCGGGTCCGAGCGCGCTGTCCGACCCGGCCGTCGCCGTTAGAGCCAAAGCCGATGCGGCAATCAACCCGCGCAAGCGCATGGTTCGATCCCTGCCCCACTGCCCGGGCCCGTTGAACCCCCGCCCGCAACCCTTCTTCATGCGCCGAAAGCGATGACTGGACGATGAACGGGGACACTCTCCAATGCTTCGTTCCCTGCTTCGGTTCCGATGGGCCGCGCCGATAGCGCTCGCCCGCCACATCGCCTATTCTTTGCGCATGACCCAGCCCCACCGCCCGGTCGGCTCCGGCGACCACGTCTTTCTCGTCGACGGCTCGTCTTTCGTCTTCCGCGCCTATTACCAGTCGATCCGGCAGGATCAGAAGTACAATTACCGTACCGACCGGCTGCCGACCGGCGCGGTCCGACTGTTCGCCACCAAGCTTCTGCAGTTCGTCCGCGAAGGGGCGGCCGGGATCAAGCCCACGCATCTGGCGATCATCTTCGACAAGTCGGAAGAATCCTTCCGCCGCAAGATCTATCCGCCCTATAAGAGCCATCGCCCGGATCCGCCGGCCGACCTCGTGCCGCAGTTTCCGCTCATGCGCGCCACCGTCCGCGCTTTCGGCATGATTCCGGTCGAGCAGGACCGCTACGAGGCGGACGACCTCATCGCCACCTACGCCCGCCAGGCGCGCGCGGCCGGCGCCGACGTGCTGATCGTCTCGGCCGACAAGGACCTCATGCAGCTGATCGAGCCGGGGGTCGCGATGTACGACCCGGCCTCCGGCGAAGCCGGCGCAAAGGGCTCGCGCGAGGAACGGCGGATCGGGGCGGCGGAGGTGATGGAATATTTCGGCGTCGGTCCCGACAAGGTCCTCGACGTCCAGGCGCTGGCCGGCGATTCGACCGACAACGTTCCCGGCGCCCCGGGAATCGGGGTGAAGACCGCCGCCCAGCTCATCTCCGAGTACGGCGACCTCGACACGCTGCTCGCCCGCGCGGGTGAGATCAAGCAGCCGAAGCGGCGCGAGGCGCTGACCCTGCCGGAGAACGTCGAGCGCATCCGCGTCTCGAAGCGGCTCGTGACGCTCGAGCGCGACGCGCCGGTCGAGACGCCGCTCGACGATCTCGCCGTGCCGCAGCTCGACGGCAAGGATCTGATCGCCTTCTTCAAGGCGATGGAGCTCACGACGATTACCCGCCGGGTCGCCGAGATGTGCGGTGTCGACGCCTTCAAGGTCGAACCCGATCCCCGTTTCGCCGGGGCGGCCGGCTGGCAGGGCCGCGAGGGCGAGGCGGCGCTGGCGAAAGAGCAGGAGGCCGAGGCCGCGCGGTCGCCCGCGGCGGAGGCCGCCGGCGCTCCGACCGCGGCGCCCGTAGGCGCGACGCCGGCCGATCTCGTCCGGACGCGCGCGGACGAGGCGAAGGCGCCGATCGACCGGACCGCCTACAAGACTTTGCGGAGCGCAGACGAGCTTTCCGCCTGGATCGCCCGGGCGCACGAGGAGGGTCGCGTCGCCTTCAGCGTCCAGACGTCGTCGCCGGACCCGCTCAAGTCCGATCTGATCGGCGTGTCGCTGGCGGTCGCGCCGAACGAAGCCTGCTATGCGCCGATCGGCCATCGCGCCGGCGCGGACGATCTCTTCGACGACAGCGGCTTGGCGGCCGGCCAGTTTCGCGAAGAGGAGGCGATCGGCCTGTTGAAGCCGCTCATGGAGGCGGCCGGCATCCTCAAGATCGGACTCAATGTGAAGTTCGACGTGCAGGTCCTCGCGCGTCACGGCGTGACGATCGCGCCGTTCGACGACGCGATGCTTATTTCGTACGCCCTCGACGCCGGCGCGACCGGCGAGACCCATGACATGGACAGGCTGTCCGAGCGCATCCTAGGCCAGAAGCCGGCGACGCTGGCCGACATCGCGGGCTCCGGACGCAACTTCGTCGGCTTCGCGCGCGTCCCGATCGACAAGGCGGCGGAATATGCGGCGGAAAAGGCGGACGTCGCTCTGCGGCTGTGGCGGGCGCTCAAACCCCGGCTCGCCGCCGAGAAGGCGACGACCGTCTATGAAACGCTGGAGCGGCCGCTCGTGCCGGTGCTCGCGCGCATGGAGCGGCGCGGCGTCGCGATCGATCGCAACATGCTGTCGCGCCTCGCCGGCGATTTCGCCCAGAGCATGGGGCGCCTCGAGGACGACATCGCGAGGATCGTCGGCGGGCCGTTCAACCCGGGCTCGCCGAAGCAGCTCGGCGACATCCTCTTCGGCCGGATGGGGCTGCCCGGCGGCAAGCGCACCGCGACGGGCGCCTGGTCGACGACGGCGAGCGTGCTCGAGGATCTCGCGGCGGAAGGCCATGAGCTGCCGGCGCGCGTGCTCGAATGGCGTCAGATCGCGAAGCTCAAATCGACCTACGCCGACGCCCTGCCGTCCTTCGCCAATCCGGAGACCGGTCGCGTTCACACGGTCTATGCGCTCGCCGCGACGACGACGGGTCGGCTTTCGTCGTCGGAGCCCAATCTGCAGAACATTCCGGTGCGAAGCGAGGAGGGCCGCAAGATCCGCCGCGCTTTCGTCGCGCCTCAAGGGCACAAGCTCGTCTCGGCCGACTACAGCCAGATCGAATTGCGACTGCTCGCCCACATCGCCGACATTCCGGCCTTGAGGAAGGCGTTCTCCGACGGGCTCGACATTCACGCCATGACCGCCTCCGAGATGTTCGGGGTTCCGATCGCCGGCATGCCGGGCGAGATCCGCAGGCGCGCCAAGGCCATCAACTTCGGCATCATCTACGGCATTTCGGCCTTCGGCCTCGCCAACCAGCTCGGCATCGCCCGGGAGGAGGCGGGCGCCTACATCAAGAAGTATTTCGAGCGCTTTCCCGGCATCCGCGACTACATGGACGCGGCGAAGAAAGCCGCGCGCGCCAACGGCTACGTGACGACGATCTTCGGCCGCAAGTGCCACTATCCGCGCATCAACGCCTCCAACGTCTCCGAACGCGCCTTCAATGAGCGCGCCGCCATCAACGCGCCGATCCAGGGCTCCGCCGCCGACATCATCCGCCGCGCCATGGTCCGCATGGACGACGCTCTCGCGCGCGCCGGGCTCTCCGCGCGCATGCTGCTCACGGTGCATGACGAGCTCGTGTTCGAGGCGCCGGACGGGGAGGTCGAGGCGACGCTGCCCGTCGTCAAGAAGGTGATGATCGAGGCCCCCGCGCCGGCGCTGAAGCTCAGCGTGCCCCTCCAGGTCGACGCGCGCGCCGCGCAGAACTGGGAGGAGGCGCATTAGCGTGAGCAGGCCGGTGGCCCAGGAGACGCAGCATCCCTTCTCCCCGCTCGCGGGGAGAAGGTTAGGATGAGGGGAGCCCCTCACCCAAGCCCTCTCCCCGCGAGCGGGGAGAGGGAGCATTGACGACCGTCGCAGAGCAATACCGCGGGCTCGTTCTCCATCATCGCCTCCAATACGACCCGGCGCAGGCGGCCCTCGCCGAGAGGCTCGATGCGCTCGCGGCGAAGCTCACGGGCTACAGGACCGACGCCGTGTCGAACGTTCTTGCGCGCTTGATCGGGATGAGATCGGCGGAGCCGCCGCGCGGCCTCTATGTCCATGGGGCCATCGGGGGCGGCAAGACGATGCTGATGGACTTCTTCTTCAGCGCCGTCGACGTTCCGCTGAAGCGCCGGGCGCACTTCCACGGCTTCATGGCCGACGTGCACGCCCGCCTGCACGAGTGGCGCAAGGCGCGCAAGGCTGGCAAGGTGACCGGCGAGGATCCGATCGCCCCGGTCGCGGCCGAGCTCGCGCGCGAGGCCTTCGTGCTTTGCTTCGATGAGTTCGCGGTGCGCGACATCGCCGACGCGATGATCCTCGGGCGATTGTTCGCCGCGCTTTTTGCCGATGGGGTCGTCGTCGTCGCGACGTCCAACGTCGCGCCCTCCGACCTCTACAAGGAGGGCCTGAACCGCGCGCTGTTCCTTCCCTTCATCGACCTCATCGGCGAGCGCCTCGACATCGTCGAGCTCGACGCGCGCGCCGATTACCGGCTGGAAAAGCTCGTCCGGGCGCCGGTCTACTACACCCCCCTGAGCCCGAAGGCGGACGACGCGCTCGACGCGGCCTTCCTTGCGCTGACGGGCATCCGGCGAGGCGAGGGGGCTCAGATCGAGCTCTTGGGCCGATTCCTGGACGTGCCGCAGGCGGCCGGCGGCGTCGCGCGCTTCGACTTCGACGCCCTCTGCCGGCGGCCGCTGGGCTCGTCAGACTATCTGGAAATCGCCGAGCGCTTCCATACGGTGATCGTCGACCGGATTCCGGTTCTGACCGCGGCCGAACGCAATGAAGCGAGGCGCTTCATTATTCTCATCGACGCGCTCTACGACATGCGGGTCAAGCTCGTCGCCTCGGCGGCCGCCGAGCCGGAGGCGCTGTTCGCCGCAGCGGAAGGCGCGGAAGCGTTCGAATTCGCCCGCACGGCCTCTCGCCTCATCGAAATGCGCTCGGCCGACTATCTCGCCTTGCCGCACGGCCGCGACGGGTCGCGATCGGGCGATCTGGGCGGCATTGCAGAGACGTGAGCGGTGGGCGTCATGCTGAATCGGAGGGGCGGCGTCTCGCCGCCCAAGGTGCGCGAGAGGCGCACGCTCCGAGGCAGCGCGAGGCCCGCCTCAGTCGGACCAAACGGCGGGCCGGTGAAGACAAGCGCGACGCGGAGCGGGAAGCTTCTCAAAACGGCTCCGGCTTGCCGACCACCGTCGTATAGAGCGCGCCGTCGCCGAGCGCCCGCTCGGCCGCGCGCTTGAGGCCTGCGAGCGTCACGGCGGCGATCTCGCGATTGCGCTCGACGAGCCACTCGGTGGGCCGGCCCTCGAGCTGCATCTGGACGAGCTGGGAAGCGATCTTGACCGAGGTGTCGAAGCGCAAGGGGTAAGAGCCGATCAGATAGGTCTTGCCCTTGTCAAGCTCCTCTTCCGAGAGGCCGTGCAGCGCCACGTCGCGGATCTCGGCCGAGGCGACGTCGAAGGATTCGCGCGCCCGCTCGTTCTTGGTGGTGGTGCCGCCGTAATAGAAGCCGCCGCGGTCGAGGGCGTAGAGATTGCCGAACACCGTATAGGCGAGGCCGCGCTTCTCCCTCACCTCGCGGAACAGGCGCGAGGTCATGTTGCCCGAGCCGCCGAGCACATGCGCCGCGACGATGCTCGCGATGAAATCGGGATCGTCGCGCTTGAGCGCCGGCCGGCCGAAGCGGATCGTCGATTGCGGCACGTCGAGCGGGACCACATCGACCTTGCCGAGACCCGTGAAGGGCGCCTCCGGAACGGCTTTCAGGTCGCTCTTGGCCGGAAGGTCGGCGAACGCCCGGTCGACGAGGTCGGCCGCGCCCTTTTCGTCGATCGCGCCGACGACGGCGACGACCAGCCGATCGCGGGCGATCGTCCGCTTCGCCGTGGCGACGATATCGGCCGGCTCGACGCGCGCGAGCGTCTCGAGCGCGCCTTCGGCCGGCTGCCCATAAGGGTGGCCGGAAAAGGCGTTCGCCCGCCAGGTCCGCGCCGCCACCGAGCCCGGATCGTTGGCGTCGTGCCGAAGTTTCGCGTTGGCGTGCTCGCGCACGCGGTGGAAGGGCTCCTCGTCGAAGCGCGGCACGTTGACCGCGAGCCGCAAGAGCTCGGCCGCCCGGTCGAGGTTCTTGGCGAGCGTGCGCATCCGCCCGGCCGTGTAGTCGCGGTCGTTGCGGAAGTGGAGCTCGATCGCCTTCTCGTCGAGCGCCTGCTGGAAGGCCTGGGAGTCGAGGTCGCCTGCGCCCTCGTCGAGCATGCCGGCGAGCAGCATGCCGAGGCCGGCCTTGTCGGCCGGGTCCTGCGCCGCGCCGCCGCGCATGGCGAATTCGAGCGCGACCAGCGGGACGGCGGCGGATTCGACCAGCCAGAAGGCAAGCCCTTTCGGCGTCGTGACCGTCCTGACGGTGACGGCGGACGAAGCGGGCGGAACGATATGTTTCTGCATGGGGCGTTTCCGGACAGGTGTTTCTTGGACGAGACGGCTTCAGGCGGCTTCCGCCTCCGGCGCCAGGAGATGTCCGGTCACGGCGGGCTTGCGGTCGAGATAGCGCCGTGCCGCCGCGATCACCGCCTCGGCGTCGACGGCCTCGATCTTTTCCGGCCATTCCTCGACCTCGCGGATGGTCTGGCCGATCGCGAGCGAGGAGCCGTACCAGCGGGCGAGATCCGACTGGCTGTCGCGGGCGTAGAGCGCGTCCGCCACGAGCCGGGTCTTGGCGCGCTCCAGCGCGCCGGGCTCGATTCCCTCGGTGAGGAATTCCGCCAGCACCCGGTCAAACGCCTTATCGAGGGTCTCGAGGCTGACTCCGGGGGCGGGGGTCAGATTGACGATGAAGCGGGTCTCATCGAGCGCGGCGCCGTGATAATAGGCCCACGCCGAGACGGCGAGCTTCTCCTCGACGACGAGCGCCCGATAGAGGAGGCTCGTCTGGCCGCCGCCGAGAAGGTGGGCGAGCACGTCGAGCGCTTCCGACTCGCCGTCATTCGCGGTGCGGCAGGACGGCGCGAGAAAATGGCGCTGCCAATTCGGCTGCTCGACCTTGTCGTCCCTGACCGTGACGAGGCGGCTCGCGACCGTCGGCGGCTCGAGCGTGCGCAGGCGCTTGGGCCTCAGCCCCCGCGACTTCACCTTGCCGTAGGTCTCCTCCGCCAGCGCCCGCGTCGCCTTCGGCTCGGCGTCCCCAGCGACCACCAAGATGGCGTTCTCCGGCGTGTAGAAGCGCTGGTAATAGCCGAGCGCGTCCTCGCGCCCGAGGCCCTCGATCTCATGCCCCCAGCCGATGATCGGAACGCCGTAGGGATGATGGGTGAACAGCGCCGCCTGCACCGCCTCGCCGAGCTGCGCGCCGGGGTCGGTGTCGCAATGCATCCGCCGCTCCTCGAGCACGACGTCGCGCTCGGGCGCGACGACCTCGTCGGTCAAGACAAGCCCGGTCATCCGGTCGGCCTCGAATTCCATGCAGGCCTTGAGGTGCTCCTTGGCCACCTGCTGGAAATAGGCGGTGAAGTCGTTGCCGGTGAAGGCGTTCTCCTGCCCGCCGATCTCCGACACGAATTCCGAGAACTCGCCTTTCGGATGGGCTTTCGTGCCCTTGAACATCAGATGCTCGAGGAAATGGGCGATGCCCGACTTGCCGACCGGATCGTCGGCCGCGCCGTTGCGGTACCAGATCATGTGGGTGACGACGGGCGCCCGATGGTCGGGGATGACCACCATCTCGAGGCCGTTCTCGAGCGTGAAATGGGCGACCTGCGAGGCGGGGGCGAGAGCAGTCATGGGCGTTCCGAAAAAGCTGGAGAGGCCGGCCGCGACAGGCTGGCGCCGCCGATCGTGACGATGACGCGACATATAGTGCGCCGGTAGGCGGCTGGCGAGTCGGCGCGGCGCAAAGCGTCGGACGACGGACCCGGCTCGTCTCCGTCAGCGGCAGATCAAAGCATTGCGATCGCGGTGGCGCCCAGGAGCGCCGTCGTGAGGCCCGCTAAAATCATGTAAACCGTCAGTTCCGGCTCATAGGCCGAAAAGGACCTGAACCACCAGTCGTGCACGCAGAGTCCCAAATAGCAGCCGAACGTGGCGTATCCGGCGTTCCAGTAGGGACCCATCCCCTTGTGACTGAAGAGGTAATCGGTCGCGAAGCCGATGCCGAGGAAGAGGACGATCGACCACAGGACGAAGAGGGTGAGCTCAAAGCCGTCCAGATTCAGGATCGACTGCACTAACGGCCACTGCGTCATGACCGCAGGCCCCTCCTGCCCGCCGCCCGAACGAGCATGCGGATTTTGTTCTTCTCTACCTGAGAATTGCTGCAGAGGGGTAAATGTCGCGCAAGGGAGATGATGGAATGACGACGGCCTTCACCGAAATAGCCGCGTCGTGACGCCGGCGGGAAAAGCGCCGGATTCCTTCCGAGGCGGGTCGTTCGGCAAATTAATTAACAGCAATTAACCCCGCCCTCACCAGCCCGTTAGGCCAAGCGCGTTACATGGTTCCGATGAGTTCGGAGGACATCATGGGGCTTGGCTCTGCAACGAGGACTGTCAGCGCCCGGCGAGGCGCCAGGATGAGAAAGTCTCCGGCTTCGCCCGAGGAGGGCGCGGCCCTGATCCGAGCTTTTCTGGAGATCGAGAGCGCAGAAGTCCGCGACTTTATCGTGAACCTGGCCATAAGCCTGTCGAACGTCTTGACCCACGGCGCCGGTTCAGGCGGTCGCATGGGCAGAAATATGCATTGATGCCCGTTCCGACGACGTCGGAGGAGCAAAGCAGCGTTCTTCCTTGAGCGTTACTCCCGGCGCCAGAAGACCAGCTTCTAAAGCAAACATTCCTGGACCGGCCAACGGATCGAAGCGGTTCACCACCAAGAACACCACGGATGCACAAAGCGCACCAGCCGACCGTGCCCTTCGTGTAAACTTGGTGCTCTTAGGCGAAAGAAAGTCCTTGCACCGTTCATCGTCAGAAAGAACAGGAGCGAGGGCTTAGCGTGCCTCACCCGAGCTCGGTCAAAACCCCATAGGTCTCCGGCCGCCGGTCGCGGAAGAACTGCCAGAGGTTGCGCACCTCCCGCACCTTGTCGAAATCCATGTCGTGGACGACGAGCTCGTCCTGATCGCGGCCGGCGATCGCCTCGATCTGGCCGCGCGGATTGACGAAATAGCTCTGCCCGTAGAACTCGCCGATGTTCCAGGGCGCCTCTTTGCCGACCCGGTTGATCGCGCCGATATAGACGCCGTTCGCCACCGCCGCGGCGGGCTGCTCGAGCTTCCAGAGATATTCCGACAGGCCCGCGACGGTCGCCGAGGGATTGACGATATATTCGGCCCCGTTCAGCGCCAGCGCCCGCCACCCTTCGGGAAAATGGCGATCGTAGCAAATATAGACGCCGAGCTTGCAGTAGCGCGTGTCGAACACCGGATAATCGGACGCGCCGGGCTTGAAGAAGAATTTCTCCCAAAAGCCCGCGACATGGGGAATGTGGGTCTTGCGGTATTTGCCGAGATAGCTTCCGTCGGCGTCGATGACGGCGGCCGCGTTGTAATAGACCCCGATCATCGCCTCCTCGTAGATCGGGACCACGATCACCATTTTGTATTTCCTGGCGAAGTCCTGCATCATCTGGACCGTCGGCCCGTCCGGGATGCGCTCCGCCGCGGCGTACCATTTCGCGTCCTGGCTCGGGCAGAAATAGGGTTGATTGAACACCTCCTGGAAGCAGAGGACCTGCACGCCCGCCTGACCCGCCTTTTCGATCAGCGGCGCATGCGCTTCCAGCATCGCCTTGGCGATCTCCTTCGGCGATTTCTCGGTGGACGCCTTGAGGCCCATCTGAATGAGGCCTCCGCGAATCGTCGTCATCGGCTCCCTCCCGTCTTGCCGCGCCCGCTTTCTGCAGGCGAGGGGTCAGCGAACGCCGTCATAAGCGCAATTTTCTCGTTTGAGAACGGCTTCCGGCAGGGTCTCGGTTTTTGAAATGCCGATCTCGACCGTTCCAACCGATCTGTCGCCTCAGGAAAACTTCCGGGCTCCCGAAGCACGTGTACCGGCCAGAACGCGATCAGGCGAAGGCCATGAGCGCATGCGTTGAGCGCCGCTGGCCCGAGGCGCCCTCTCGACTGTCAGGTCTGAGGACGTGGTCGGGCGTCAGGTAAGAGGCGAAAGACCCCGACGGCCGCCTTGTCGCAGGGCTCCCCAACATCCCGATAAGGGCGATGATCGTCGTCGCCGAAAAGACGCGTTCGCGCCGGTCGCCGCGGCTCACCTGGCGTGATGCCGCATGCGGCCATGGCTGGGCGCTCCAGGACCGCGGCCAGGATGGACGGACGTCTCTGTCTCACGCCCTCAGCGCGTCGGCCGCCGCGAAATCCTCGCCCTTGAACAAGAGCGAAGCGCCGTGGACGCGGGCGCATGCGTAGGACAGGCAATCGGCGCAAAATGCGGCGCGTCGGGCTCGCGCGCCAGAATGGCGACCGCAGCCAACGTGTCGA
>DASRSL010000232.1:0-11848 GCA_035656495.1 Roseiarcus sp. | reverse complement strand
GTATTCTTGGGCGTTTAAAGCGGAGCCAGTCACAAGGCGCCGTCTCACCGGCCACGCGTGATGCTGCGCTGCAGCGCCTCGAGCAATACCGCGGCGAGGATGATCGAGCCGGTGGCGAAGCCCTGCCAGAAAATCTCGATGCGGGCCAAGTTAAGAAAGTTGCGCGTCAAAGCGATGATGATGACGCCGATGATGGTGCGCAGAATTTTGCCTTGGCCGCCATAGAGGCCGGTGCCGCCGATGACGACGGCTGCAATCACCTCGAATTCCAGACCCTCGCCGGTGTTAGGCGACACCGCGCCGAGCCGCGATAGGCTGACGAGCCCCGCGAGCGAAGCCGTGAAGCCCACGATCATCAGGCACTGGATCTTGACCCAATCCGTGCGGATGCCGGACAGCATCGCGACCGTTCGGTTGGCGCCGACAGCATAGACTCGCCTGCCGAACGTCGTGCGCTCGAGAACGAACCAGCCGACCGCATAAACGACAACCGCGATCCAGACGATGTTCTGGACCGGAAACCACGAGAGGATCGACTCGCCCGACTTCAGCCAACTGGTGAAATTGACCGGAAGCGGGATCTGCACCCACCGGCCCTGCCCGAACCAGGCGACCCCCTGCGGCATGTCGGGAATGGGCTGGCCGCGCGTGACGACCAGCGTCAGGCTGCGGGCCATCATCAGCGTCCCCAAGGTTACAATGAAGGATGGGATCTTCGCCTTGGTGACGATTGTCCCGACGGTCAATCCGAGCGCCGGCCCCACGAAAAGCGGGGCGATCAGGCCTAGCGCGATGATCCACCAGCTGTGATCGGCGGAGCTCTCAGCCGGAATCCAGCGGACCATGATCCAGCCGCCTACCGCCGCCGACAGCCCGACGACGGAGCCGACCGACACGTCGAATTCGCCTGAGATCATCACGATCGTCATGCCCGCCGCGACGATCAGCATCACCGTCATCTGACCGAGCAAGTTGGAGACGTTCGCCGGTGACAGGAACCGGTCGTTTACGATCTGCATGATCACGATGAGGACAAGGAGGACTCCGAGCGCCTGTATGAGGCTGTAGGAGCGCTTGAGCCGCGCGGCGAAGCGACCTTTGCCCGACTCCCCGGCTCTTCCGGAAGCCGAAAGCGAAGTCATGCCGCCATCGCCTGAATCTGACCCGTCGTCGAAGCCTGCAAAATTGCGCGTTGTTCGATCGCCTCGCCAGACAGCTCGCCTACGATGGCGCCGCGGAACATGATCAACACCCGGTCGCACAGCCAGACGAGCTCATCGAGCTCGGTCGTCACCAGCAGCACTCCGGCGCCCGCTGCGGCCACTTCCTCGATGATCTTGCGGATCTCGTCTTTGGCGCCGACATCGACGCCGATCGTGGGCTCATCCATCACGAAGACCTTCGGCCCAGTCTCCAGCCACTTCGCGAACAAAACTTTCTGCTGGTTCCCCCCGGAAAGCTGACGGGCGAGCGTTAGCGGACTGGGAGCGCGGATGCGCAGACGCTCGATGTTGCGGACCGTCGTCTTCTCTATTTCATTGCGATTTAGGACGCCGAGAGCGTTACCAAAGCGCGACAAGATCGGCAGGCTGATGTTCTCGGTCAGGGGGAAGTCGAGAAGCAGGCCCTCGCGCAAGCGGTCGTTTGTGATGAGCGCGATTCCCGCGCGAAGCGAGGCGGACGGTCTCGACTCCGGGACGGGCGACCCATCGACCATGACCCGCCCGGCGGCCGGGCGCGACGAGGCCCCGAAGATGGCGCGCGACAGCTCGTCGAAGCCCGAGCCGGCGAGGCCCGTGACGCCGAGGACCTCGCCCGCACGGACAACGAAGCTCGCACTGTCCAGTGCGCCGCGGACGGTGAGATTTTCGACCGAAAGCCGCGGGGCGGCATCGCGCGCCAGCTTACGGCCGCGCGAGGCGCGAGACACTGCTTTGACCTCGCGGCCAATCATGGCGGCCACGACCTGGGGCAGCGTCATGTCGCGGACCAGCCGGTCGGCCACGACCTCCCCGTCGCGCATGATGGTGAGGTCGTCACCAACCTCAAAGATCTCGCTCAGATAGTGTGAAATGAGGACAAGGCCGACTCCTTGCGACGCAAGCTGCCGAATGAGACGCAGGACGACATTGACCTGTGCACTTGTGAGCGATGAGGTCGGCTCGTCGAGGATCAGCACCTTCGGATCGCGGTGTATCGCTTTCACGATCTGGATCATCTTGCGGAGGTCGTTCGAGAGCTCCCCGATGAGCGCCTCCGGCTCGGCGGCTACCTCGTAGCGGTCGAGCAGCGTTTTCGCGATATCGCGCGCCTGGCGTCTTCGGATAATTCCAAGGCGGGAGGCGGGTTCATTGTTAAGCAGCAGATTCTCGAGCACCGTCATCGACGGGATAAGGTTGATATCCTGATGTACTGTGACAATGCGCTGCGCCAGGGCCTCGTCGGCGGTGGCGGAGCGGAGCGGCCGTCCCTCGAACTCTATCGATCCTGCGTCGGGCGCGTTCACGCCGGCGATGACCTTGGCGAGGGTCGATTTGCCCGCGCCGTTCTCCCCGACAAGGCCGCGAACGCGGCCGGCGACAATGGAAAAATCGACGCCGCGTAACGCCTGTACGGCGCCGAACCGCTTGGCGATGGCCGTGCAGCGCAGGAAGACGCCAGCGCCCTTGACAGGCGCCGACGACGTCCGACGCGACGTCTCGTCCTCGCCGCGATCGGCGGTGGTCACTTGCCCGTCACCTGCGGGTCGTTGGCGAATTCGGCCGCGTTGTCCTTGGTGAGCAGCTTGGTGCCGAGGCCGACGAACGGCTCGACCTTGCCGCCTTCCAAATAGGTAATGACCGTGTTCAGTCCGTCATAACCCATCTTGAACGGGTCCTGGACAACGAGCGCATCGATCTTACCGTCCTTGACCATCTGATAGGAGACGGGATCAAGGTCGAAGCCAACGAGCTTCACCTGCCCCGCCTTGCCGGCCTGCTGCAGCGCCTGATAGGCGCCCTGCAGAACGAGCTGGTTGAACGCGAAGGCGCCTTTCACGTCGGGCTCGGCAACCAGCAGGTCCTCCATCGCCTGCCGGCTCGAATCGAGAGTCAGGAATTGCACCGGCTGCTCCTTCAGAACCTTGAGGCCAAGCTCAGCCGCTTTGGTCTCGAATCCCTTGCGGCGCGTCTGGCCGTTGTCGTTGGTCGGCGCGTGATCGAGCGTGATCACCTCGTCGCCCTTAGACAGAAGCTTCGCCATATACTCGCCTGCAGACTCGCCGCCCTTCTTGTTGTCGGTGATGATCAGGCTGATGTATTTGCCCGAGCGCACGCCGATGTCGGTGATGACGACGGGTATGTTGTTCGCGTTGAAGACGGTCCTGATCGGCTCGGTGACCATAACGCTATCGCCGGGGAAGATCAGGACGCCGTTGACCTTCTGCGCATAGAGATCCTCCAGGTCGGAGACCTGCTTCGCCTTGTCGGTGTCGCCCCCATTGGTGACGACGAGATCGACATTGACGCCCTTAGCCTTCCATTCGTCTGCCGCCTTCTTGGCGCCGTTGACCATCGTTACGAGAAAAGGATTCGTTCCCCAGAAGACGGAATAGCCGATTTTGTAGTCCTTGGCGTGAGCCGGTGCAGCGCTAACGGCCGCCGCGAAAGCGGCGGCGCAAAGCAGTTTCACGAAGCGCATGATCATCTCCTCCCATTTGCGCAGGCCCGATTCCATGCGAGGCGGCGGACCCACAGATCCCCGCGATCGTGATCCTCCTGGCGTCGGCGAGTCCGCCGGGAACTCCGCCGTCGTGTCAACCGATATTTTGCTATGGCGGCAGAGGCCTTGACTTGTTCAACGTCTTCGCGTCCGGCGAACGCGGAAATTTTCGGTGACGTCGTTCCTCGGAGCCTCTGGCAAACCCGGAGCAATTTACTCGACAACTCCGTCTCCTCAGGGCAGAGCCATTGCGATGGAGAGCCCGCCGGTCCGGTTGCGGATTTCGGCGCCCGGGACGCGCATGAAACCCATCCGTTCGTAAAGCCGCAGAGCGGGGTTGCCGTCGCGCACGTTGAGACAAAGGCCGACGCCGCGCGCCCTCGCCTCTTCGATCAGCGCCCTCAAAAGAGCGCTGCCGACGCCCTGACCGCGCATGCGGTCCAGGACGGCGATGGAGACCTCGGGGCTGCGCTCGTCGACGTAGCAGGCGGGGCGCTCGGCCAGCGCAAAACTGCTGCGCCCATACGGCGCCGACCGCTGCGCCGTCGCGCATGACAAGCCAGCCGAAGTCGCCGGGCTTTCGCCAGCCCTCGAGATGAGCGGCCACGATCCTGATGGCGCGGGCGGCAGCCGCGTCCGGTTCGTGGGCGGCGATCGCCAGGAAAGTCCAGAGCACGTCGAGGTCGTCTTGCTGCGCCAGCCGAAGGGAGGTTTCGCCCAGTTCAGGTCTCCTTCCCCGGGCCCGTATTGGCGCGAGTGATGGGGCTGTCTCAGCCAAGCGGGTCGCCGTCCGGATCGTTCAGTTGGATTTGCCTACGATATTGTACATTACAAAAATGATATTATGCCCGCTCCCATTCTCCCCTGGGGACGCCGCCAAGGCGGGCGTTTGAACCGTTGACGCTAAACGGGGGTCCAACCCTTTGAAAAACAACAGGCCCGCCGCTAAACTGGCGCTAAAACCGGCTCATCGCCTTTTGGCGCCCGAGCCTCACCCCCTCTTGTGGCGCGCCCGAAACCTTTGCGCCCAACCGGCGAGCGCCTCCTGCCGGCCGCGGGCGACCGCGAGCGCGTCGGGCTCGACGTCCTTGGTGATGACCGAGCCCGCGCCGACATAGGCGCCGTCGCCGATCCGGACCGGGGCGACCAGGGCGGAGTTCGAGCCGATGAAGGCGCCGGCGCCGATGTCCGTCTTGCGTTTGTCGAAGCCGTCGTAGTTGCAGGTGATTGTCCCCGCCCCGAGGTTGGCGCCCGCTCCGACCCGCGCGTCGCCGACGTAGCTCAAGTGGTTGACCTTGGCCCCGGCCTCGATCGAGGCCTTCTTCACCTCGACGAAATTGCCGATCTTCGCCTTCTCCGCGATGTCGGCCCCGGGTCTGAGCCGCGCAAAGGGGCCGATCATCGCCCCGCGCGCGACCCGCGCGCCCTCGAGGTGCGAGAAGGCTTGGACGACGGCGCCGTCCTCGATCACGACGCCGGGTCCGAGGACGACGTGCGGCTCGATGACCACGTCGCGCCCGACCTTCGTATCGCACGACAGGAACACTGTTTCGGGGGCGACGAGCGTCGCGCCGTCGATCATCGCGCGTCGCCTCAGCCGCGACTGCATGGTCGCCTCGGCGGCGGCGAGCTGAACGCGATCGTTGACCCCCATGACTTCGGCCTCGTCGGCTTCGATGGCGCGTGCGACAAGTCCACGCGCCGCCGCGATCTCGACGAGGTCGGTGAGGTAATATTCGTTCTGCGCGTTATGCGGCTTGACCGCCTCCAGCATCGACAGGGCCTCGGCCCCGGCGAAAGCGATCGGGCCAGCGTTGCACAGCCGGGCCTTCCTCTCATCCTCGGTCGCGTCCTTGTGCTCGCGAATGGCGACCAGCCGGCCGTTCCGCTCGATGAGCCGGCCGTAGCCGGTCGGGTCGGCCGCAACGAAGCCGAGGCCCACGAGCCCGACGCCTTCAGCCAGGCTCGCCCGCATGGCGCCGAGCGTCGCTCCGCAGAGCAGCGGGCTGTCGGCGTAGACGACCAGAATCCCGTCGTAGCCGCCTGCGATTGCGTCGCGCGCCGCCAGGACCGCATGGGCGGTGCCCCGCCGATCGCTCTGGACGAACACCCTCGCCTCCGGCGCCGCCTTCACCGCCTCGGCGGCGACGTCGTCGCGGCCCGGACCGACGACGACCGCGATGTCGCCCGGGCCGGCTTCACCCGCTGCCGTAAGGACGTGAGCGAGCATCGACCGGCCGGCGATCTCGTGCAGCACCTTCGGGCGCAGCGAGCGCATGCGGGTTCCTTCGCCGGCGGCGAGGACGATCGTCAGGCAGGGACGGATGAAATCCATGGATCTTGCTCCCGACAGGGGGCGCGGCGCGCCGGGGCCCCGGGCCCTACGCGTCCGATTCGCCCGCCTGCGCGTTATTGCGGAAGACGGGCGGCGGTTCTAGGCGCCGTCCAAGGCCGAAGCGCAACTCCCGGAGAAAAATGCGTCTCGCTGCATCGCAAAAAAGCATATACAACTCCTCGCGTCATCGGGCGGCGCGCGGCGCGACGACGCGTGCTTTCCCGCAACGCCTTGATTTGTCATTCTACCGGACACGGTCAGCTGGTTGAGCGCCTGGGGTGTGGACCGGCGACGAGCAGACGAACAACACGATGGCGGGACCGCAACGTCGCGAATTCCTGGGACTGGCGCTCGGCGCGCTCGCCGCCGGCGCAGCGCCCGCGCGCCTGATCCCGGCGGCCGCCGAACCGCTGGCGTCCCCGGTTCCCTTCGCCGCCGACACCGTGCTGAAGGCGGCGATCCAACTCGCCGCCAAGCCGTTCAAGGCGCCGAGCGCGCCCTTGCCAAGCATCTTTTCCAACCTCAATTTCGAGCAATACGCCGCGATCCGGCGCGTCCCCGGTAGCGCGATCTGGGCTAATCAGAAGCTCGGCTTCTCCCTCGAGCCGCTGCATCGCGGATTCGTCTTCACCACACCGATCGAGATCAATATCGTCGAAAACGGCCTTTCCCAGCGGGTCATCTACGATCCGGCCGACTTCGACTTCGGCAAGCTGCAGCCCCCGCCCGCCATGGGCGACCTCGGCTTTTCCGGTCTGCGCATCCTGCGGGCGTCGGACCAGGGCTTTCAGGACGCCGCGATCTTCCAGGGCGCAAGTTTCTACCGCTCGCGCGCGCTGGGCCAGGATCTCGGCGTCACCGCGCGCGGACTGTCGATTCGAACAGGCGACGAGCCGGGCGAGGAGTTTCCTCTGTTTCGCGAGTTCTGGGTCGAAAAGCCGCCGCCTGCTTCGAACATGCTGACGATGCATGCGCTCCTCGACTCGGAGAGCGTGACGGGCGCCTTTCGTTTCACCATCCGGCCGCTCGAGACCACCATCATCGACACCGAGATGACGCTTATCGCCCGCGTCGCGACCGACAAGCTCGGCATCGGAGGCATGGCGGCGAACTACCTCTTCAGCAGCCTCGATCACCGCCGTCCGGATGACTGGCGCGCTGCGGTGTACGAGGTCACCGGCCTGCAGATCCTCTCCAGCAAGGAGGAGTGGCTCTGGCGGCCGGTGTCCAACCGGGAGACCCTTCAGGTTTCCGCCTTTTCGGACGTCAGTCCGCGCGGCTTCGGGCTGATGCAGCGCTCCCGCAGCTTCGACGCTTTCTACGACGACGAAAATCGATGGGAGCTGCGGCCGACGCTGTGGATCGAGCCGATCGGCGACTGGGGCGAAGGCGACGTTCGGTTGCTCGAGATTCCGGCCGCTTCGGAGGCCAACGCCAACATCCTCGCGCAGTGGCGGCTGAAGGCAGGCCTTGCGGCCGGAACAAGCCGGTCCCTCGCCTACCGCCAATTCTGGTGCTGGACGCCGCCGTCGAAGCCGCCGCTCGCCGTGTGCACGTCGAGCCGCGCCGGCAAGTCCGGCGGGCGGCCGCGCTTCGCCGTGGAGATGGCCGGCGACGCATTCTCCGATCCGAAGAAGGCCGCAGCCGCCACCGCGGACGTCCAGGCGAACCCCGGCAAGATCGGTTCAGTCAGGCTCTTCCCCTACAAGGACCGGCGATCGGTTCGCGTCGTCTTCGACCTTGATCCCGGATCGGAAACCTACTCCGAGCTTCGGCTAGTTCTTAAGATCGACAATCAGGCGGTCAGCGAGACATGGCTTTATCGATGGACACCGTGACGGTCCGTCGGATCGACGCGCCCAACGAGGCCGGGCCGCCGCCGTCGCCGGGTTCGTCCCTCGGCGCGTCGATGCCGGGCTACGCCCCGCTCGCCATGCCGGCGCAGTCCTTCCGCCGGTTTTCCGGCAGCGAGCGGCGCGCGCGGGTCAATCCACGTTTCGATCCGTTCACCGCAATCGCCCGCCTCGTCGTGTTCGGCGGAGGGATTGCGCTTACCGCCTACGGCGCCCATCAGATGTACAAAGTCGTCGGGGTCGGCACCACGACCCCGCTCGAATGGGTGATGGTCGTCCTCTTCGTCATCACCTTTTCCTGGGTCACGCTCTCCTTCACCGCAAGCCTCGTCGGCTTTGTTTGGCTCATCGCGCATTGGCAGAAGCGCGAAGCGATTCCGGCTTCGCTGTCGGAAAGGACGGCGGTCGTGATGCCCATCTACAACGAGGCGCCTTCCCGTGTGTTCGGCGCAATGCAGGCGATCATCGAAGACGTCGAACGCACCGGCCTCGGCTCGACATTCGACCATTTCTTCCTGTCGGACACGACCGACGCCAATGTCTGGATCGCCGAAGAGCGGGCGTTCGTCGCGATGCGCGAGAGGATGCCGGGCGCGCGCATCTACTACCGGCGGCGTCGAAAGAATTCGAGCCGCAAGGCCGGCAACATCGCCGACTTCGTCACCCGCTGGGGCGGCCAATACCCTCACATGCTGGTGCTCGACGCCGACAGCGTGATGTCCGGCGATGCGATCGTCCGTCTGGCGGCGGCGATGGAGGCCGACCCGGACAGCGGAATCATTCAGAGCCTCCCGCTCATTGTCAACCGCAACACGATGTTCGCCCGGCTGCAGCAATTCGCCGCCCGCATAGCCGGTCCGGTCATGGGCGCAGGACTCACCGCATGGATGGGTCGCGACGGCAACTACTGGGGACACAACGCCATCATCCGCACCCGCGCCTTCGCCGATCATTGCGGCTTGCCGGATCTCCCTGGCAGGCCGCCGCTCGGCGGCCATATCCTCAGCCACGATTTCGTGGAGGCTGCGCTGATCCGCCGCGCGGGATATTCGGTCACCATGATGCCGACCCTGGGTGGAAGCTACGAGGAGAGCCCGCCCTCGCTGATCGACGTGGCCGCGCGCGACCGGCGATGGTGCCAGGGCAATCTCCAGCACTCGCGGATCATCGCGGCAAGAGGATTCGTGGCGGCGACGCGGCAGCATTTCGCGACCGGCATCATGGGCTATCTCGCCTCGCCTCTCTGGATGGCGCAACTCATCGTCGGCATCGTGTTGGTGCTGCAGTCGCATTACATCCGGCCGGAGTATTTCACCCCCGAGTTTTCGCTTTTTCCGACCTGGCCCCGGTTCGATTACGAACGCGCGCTGCAATTGTTCGAGCTGACCATCGCGATCCTGCTCGCGCCGAAGTTCCTGGGCCTCGTCGTCGCGCTCTTCGACGGACCCACTCGCAGGGATTCCGGCGGAGCGCCCGCGCTCATCGCCTCGACATTGCTCGAGATCCTGGTTTCCGGCGCGATCGCGCCGATCATGATGCTCATCCAGTCGGGCTCAGTGGCGCAAATTCTGTCGGGACGCGACACGGGGTGGAATCCCCAACGGCGCGACGACGGATCGATCCCGTTCCGCAGCATCGCGCGCCGCCACCGCGCGCACGCGACACTCGGCCTGATCACCTTGTTCGCGGCGGCTCTGATTTCCCCCTCGCTCGTGTTGTGGATGTCACCGACGATCGCGGGCCTCGTCCTCTCCATTCCTCTCTCATGGGCGAGCGGACAATTGTGGATCGGCCTTGGCCTGAAGCGGTTTGGCCTCCTGCGCACGCCCGAGGAGACATCGCCGCCGGAGGTCGTGCGACGCGCGAATGCGCTCTCGGACGAGTTGGCCAGGATCGGACATGACCACGACGACGCGCTGCTCGCGATCCACACGGATCCGGAATTGCGCGCGATCCATGAAGCGTTCTTGCCGGAAAAGCCTCGACATCGGCTGGGTGAGGTCGACGTCGACGAGGCGGTCGCCGCGGTCAAGCTCAACGATGCCGAGACGATCGAGGACGTCTGTGCTTGGCTGAAGCCGAAGGAACGGGTGGCGGTTCTGGCCGACCGCGCCCTGATCGCCATGCTGGCCCGCCTGCCGACCGCGGCCGAGGCGGCGGCGAAGCAAGCCGAAGGTCAATAAGGCTGCATCGCCGGCGGACGCGGCGGGCGGTCGAACAGCGGGAACAGGAGCATCCCCGCGAAAAAGCCGCCGAGATGGGCGATCCAGGCCACGGGCATGTCCGAGAGGCCGAGCGGCCGCGCAAACGCGCCGAAAACGAAATTGGTCACGAGCCAGGCGGCCAGAAACAGACGCGCGCGTCGATCGGCCAGAATCCCGCGAAGCGACGCTGGCCGAGCCGTCTCGACCGCATCGACCTCCCCGAAACCGGGAGCGCTTAACGGCCCGCCGGGCTGGAATATGAACCGCAGCGCGGCGCCCATCAGCCCCGAGTCGGCGCCCGAGGCTCCAATGAGCGGCGCAAACTCCATCGGCGCGCTCGCCCACTGGGCGAGCGCGCTGACGATCGCCGTCAGCGCCATGAAGACCAGAAATCGCGCTGTCCCAAAACGGCGCGCCACCGGCGGCCCGAAGGCGACCAGCCAGATCGTGTTGAGAAGGACATGCGTCCAGGAGCCGTGCAGGAAAGCATACGTCAGCAAGGTCCAAAGCCTCGGACCGCCGTTCAAGGCAGGCATCGCCTCCACCGGCCAAAACGAAACTGTCAATCGTCCGGGAACGAAGGCGAACTCTTCGATGACAGCGTCCTGGACGCCGGGACTCGCCCAGTCGAACGCCGCGTAGATCGCTATCAACGCCAGGGCGAGCGCAACGACGACGGCCGGCGCATTGAACATCGGTTCGTGGCGCGGCGAAGGGCCGCGCGGCATCCGGTCCATGAGTGTCAAAGCCTTTCGATCGGACGGCGCCTTGGCGGAAATCTCGACGCACTGCAAGCGAGGCGAGAGAAAGCGGCGCTCAACGGCGGGCCCCCCCGCGTCGGATTCGGTCTGAATGCTTGTCCCACGCTGGGATGGCACGGTCCATGCTGCTTCACTCTAGGGCAGACGAAACGGCGGACTCCCGTTTCATTTCGGGAAATGCGCCGACCGCACTACGGGAGAGTTTGATGAGACATGCGGTCTCGATGGAGCTCTATGCGTATTGGCACGCCCTGCGAGGGGGACGAATCGCGCCCGAGCGCAACGAAATCGAACCCGGCGCAATCCGAAGCGTTCTGGCCGACACATTCGTGCTCGAGTTCGACGCCGGAACCGGATTTCCCTTCCGCATCAGCGGCTCCCGAGTCAACGCATTGTTCCTTCAGGAGCTGCGCGGGCTTTCCTTCCTGAAGCTCTGGCGGGCGACGGACCGGTCCGAGATCGTATCGATTCTCCAGCGCGTCGCAGACACGGCGCAGCCTTGTCTCCTCGGCGCGGAGGCGAGGCCCTCCGGGCTCGGCCCGCTCGCGGTCGAGGTCGCGCTCCTGCCGCTGCGCCACAGCGGCTCGACTCATTCTCGCATTCTGGGCTGTCTCGCGGCCGACGCCGGTGCGGACTGGCTCGGCCTCGTCGGCGCAGGCCCGGCGACGTTGACCGCGGTGACGGCTGTCGATCCCTCGCGCGCCGCAGCGGAGCCCGCGGTCGCGGCTCCCGCGCCAGGCGCGCCCGCGCGAGCCGGCGGCCTGTTCCTCTTCTCGCACGGCGCGCACCGCGCTTCGCCCCATGGGAGCTTTTCTGTGTGACATGGATTCGCCGCGGCTCAGATCCCCGGCCTTGGACAACAGAGCTGCGGTCCCTTTGGCGCCGGCGGATCCGTCTGCGGCGGCCGTCGCCTTGCGGACCCGCGGTCGGACTACCCGTCGAGCCGCTTGAGACCGGAGGCGTAGCGGCGCCACTTCTCGACATAGTGTTGGG
>DASRSL010000231.1:0-57003 GCA_035656495.1 Roseiarcus sp. | reverse complement strand
TTCCGAGCGCCTGGTCGCGCTGCTCGACCGGGGCGCCCGCGACTTGGCGCGCGAACTGGCTTCGAGCATCCTGATCATCGAGGACGAGCCGATCATCGCCATGGACCTCGAGGCGATCGTCGAGGACCTCGGCCATCGCGTAGTCGGAGTGGCGCGCGAGAGAGGCCAGGCGGTCGCCCTGGCGGCGGAGCGGCAGCCGGAATTGATCATGGCCGACATTCAGCTGGAGGACGGCGGGTCGGGGATCGAGGCGGTCAACGAGATTCTCGGCGCGACGAGCAAGCCGGTCGTCTTCATAACGGCCCATCCGGCCGCCTATCTGAGCGCGCCGGCGACTCGGCCGGAACCGGCATTCCTGCTGCCCAAGCCGTTCAAACCCGAGTCCGTCCGGGCAGCGGTGAGCCAGGCGATTTTCTTCGACCGCAGGGCGCGCGCGGCGACCTGAATGGCCGCCGCCGCACGGCGAGCGAGCTCCTATTGATCCAAACCGGAGGCAAGACCCGATCGCACCGCAGATGACAGTCGGATGGGAGGGGCGCGTGGCCTCTGTTTCTGTGCGGTTCTGGGACGGAGAAGCACATCGCGCCGACCTGCATGGAAGCGTCGAGCTGGCGATCGAGGCCGCTTGCGGCCTCATCGCAAGTGGGTGCGTGGTCGATTGCATCGACCGAGGGGCTCCGGCTTATCCGATCGGAAGGGAAGCGATCATTCACATTTACAAAATCTGGTCGCGGGAAAGGAGTTGGCGACATGGCCGTCACGCCGCGACGCCTCCCCGCAGAAACGGCGGCTGAGTCGTTCCTTTCATAGCCCAGGCCACAGCCAGCGCCCAGGCTACCGTCCGGCAATCCCGTCGAGCCAGGCGATCAGATCGCGCGTCACCTCGTCCCGGTTGGTCTCGTTGAGCGTCTCGTGGCGGGCGCCCGGGTAGATGCGGGTGGTCAGCCTCGTAAAGCCTGCCGCCTTCAGGTCGGCGATGAGACTTTCGATATTGGCGCCGACAGGGTCCCGTTCCCCGGAGAAGACATAGATCGGCAGGTCCTTGCGGATCGAGGCGAGGCTCGCCGGGCTCGACAGGTAAGGCAGGGCATCGAGCAGGTCGACGGCGAGCTGGGTGGTGAACGGAAAGCCGCAAAGCGGATCGGCGACATAGGCGTCGACCTCCGCCTCGTCTCGCGACAGCCAGTCGAATTCGGTGCGGGCCGGCCTGTACGGTTTGTTGAAGTCGCCGAACATCATCCTGTTGAGAAGCTCGCTGCCGCCTCGCTTGCCGAGACGGAGTCGCTCGAGCCGGGCGATCAGGCGGCCGAACGCCGCGATCGCCGGCGGCTTGCCGTTCGACCCCGAATAGGCGGCGCCGGCCAAGGCGTCCGAACGCGCGGCGACGAACTGCCGCGCCAGGAACGAGCCCATCGAATGCCCGAGGAGGACGATCGGGACGTCCGGCTGCTCGGCGGCGATCAGGCGGTTGAAGGTCCACAGGTCGCCGACGCACTTGGCCCAGCCGTCCGCGTCGGCGAAATGGCCGAGATCGGCCGGAGCGCAAGCCGGGCCGTGGCCGCGCAAATCGAACGCGTAGACGCCGTGGTGCGCCGCATTGAGCGCCGAGGCAAGCCGGGCGTAGCGGGCGCTGTGCTCGGCGAGGCCATGAGCGATCTGGATGATCGCTTTGGCGCGCCCGTCCGGCAGCCACCTGCGCGCAAGAAGTTGCACGCCGTCGCCGTCGCCGGCGCCGAAGAAGAACTCGCTCGCCGGCATCTCCCGCCTCGCCCGCCGCTTCGAAACCCGCCCAGCCTGCGGCGCGCGGCGAGAGCGCGTCAAGCGCCGCGTCCCTTGCAAAATTAAACCTCGCCGAATCGCACGCGATCCGTTATGGGTCGAGTCCCATGGCGCGGTATATTTTCATCACCGGCGGCGTGGTTTCCTCGCTCGGAAAGGGTCTGGCGTCAGCGGCTTTGGGGGCGCTCTTGCAGGCGCGCGGCTATACCGTCCGCTTACGCAAACTCGACCCGTATCTCAACGTCGACCCGGGCACGATGAGCCCGACCCAGCACGGCGAGGTGTTCGTCACCGACGATGGCGCCGAGACCGACCTCGACCTTGGCCATTACGAGCGCTTCACCGGCCGCAACGCCAACCGGCGGGACAACATCACCACGGGACGCATCTACCAGGAGCTCATCGCCCGGGAGCGGCGCGGCGACTTTCTCGGGGCGACAGTGCAGGTGATCCCCCATGTCACCAACGCCCTCAAGGCGTTCATCCTCGATGGCAACGAGGGTGTCGACTTCGTTCTGGTCGAGATCGGCGGCACCGTCGGCGACATCGAGGGCCTGCCGTTCTTCGAGGCGATCCGCCAGCTCGGCAACGATCTGCCGCGCGCCCATGTGGTCTACATCCACCTGACGCTGCTGCCCTTTATCCCGACCGCCGGCGAACTGAAGACGAAGCCGACCCAGCATTCGGTCAAGGAGCTGCGCTCGATCGGCATCCAGCCCCACATTCTCCTGTGTCGTTCCGACCGCGAGATCCCGCGCGAGGAACGGCGCAAGCTCGGCCTTTTCTGCAACGTGCGCGAGAGCGCGGTGGTCGAGGCGCGCGACGCCCCTTCGATCTACGACGTGCCGGCGCTCTATCATGCCGCGGGCCTCGACCGCGAAGTGCTCGCCGCCTTCGGCATCGAGCCGGCGCCGAAGCCCGACATGCGTCGCTGGGATGGCGTCTCGAAGGCCTACCACAATCCCGAGGGCGAGGTGACGATCGCCGTCGTCGGCAAGTACACCGGCCTCAAGGACGCCTACAAGTCGCTGAACGAGGCGCTGACCCACGGCGGCATGGCCAACAGGGTGCGGGTCAAGCTCGAGTGGATCGAAAGCGAGATCTTTGAGACCGCCGACCCCGCTCCACGCCTCGAGGACGTCCACGGCATCCTGGTGCCGGGCGGCTTCGGCTCGCGCGGCGCGGAGGGCAAGATTCTCGCGGCCCGCTTCGCCCGCGAGCGCAAGGTGCCCTATTTCGGCATTTGTTTCGGCATGCAGATGGCCGTCATCGAGGCCTGCCGGTCGCTGTCCGGCCTGCCCGAAGCCAACTCCAGCGAATTCGGCCCGACGCGGGAGCCGGTCGTCGGCCTGATGACCGAATGGCTGCGCGGCAACGAACTCGAGCGCCGCCTGGCGGAAGGCGATCTCGGAGGGACGATGCGTCTCGGCGCCTATGTCGCCTATCTCAAGCCCGGCTCCCGCATTTCTGAAATCTACGGCGAGACGGAGATCTCCGAGCGTCACCGCCACCGCTACGAGGTCAACACCGCCTATCGGGCCGGGCTCGAGGACAAGGGCATGATCTTCGCCGGCATGTCGCCGGACGGCCTGCTGCCGGAGACGATCGAACTCGCCGATCATCCATGGTTCATCGGGGTGCAGTATCACCCGGAGTTGAAATCCCGCCCGTTCGATCCCCATCCTCTGTTCGCGAGCTTCATCGCGGCGGCGAAGGCGCAGAGCCGGCTGGTATAGGGCGATTGCCGCGCCAAACGCCGTGACCCCGCAGAGACGGCTGGCCGGCGCAGTCGTCGCATTTGACTCGGAGGCCACTATAGCCCCGAGATCGATGACTCCCGGCGACACGATCGGCAATTGTTTCGACAAAGGGCCCGCGCGGGAAGGATTGCCGAGTGGTTTAAGGCAGCGGTCTTGAAATTCTGTTTCCGCCGTCCGGTCCCAACGCCTCTCCATAGCCAAGGACGCGTTCGCCGGCCCCTTGCAAAGTCTTTGGCTGGATCGAAGGCTGCTTCGCCAACGCCGGCGTCGCGGCTCGCACGCCGCTTCTGCCGCCCCTGAACCTGTTGCAAGCGGTTGCAAGCTGATCTAGCGTGAGAAGAGAGCATCTGGCGCCGACGCTGGGAGCGACTGCATGCACGCTCTTCGCGACGCCGGGTATCGAGTTTGAGCGCCACATACAAGCAATAGGAGGGAGGAATGAGGCTAAAGGGTCTGCTTGCCGCAGCGGCTATCGCCCTGGTCGGCGCGACGACCGCGCCGGATGTCGCAAGTGCGCAAGGGAAGCTGAAATTCTATGTGAACTTCATCGGCGGCCCTGAGATCCAATTCTTCGCGGTGGTGAAGCGAGGCGTCGAGGAGGCCGGCAAGGATCTCGGAGTGGAGGCGATATACAGCGCGCCGAAGTGCTGCGACATCAACTTGCAGGCCCAGTTGCTCAAGTCGGATGTGGCCGCCAATCCCAATGGCATCGCGGTCGAGTTCAATGATCCGAAAGCGCTGAGCAAGCCGATCGTCGACGCGCTCGACGCCAAGATTCCGGTTATCCTGGTGAACACACAGAATTTCGCCGATGAGACCGATCCGCGCATCAAGGCGCTGGCCTATGTGGGACAGGACGAGTTCCATTCCGGCGCGAAGGTGGGCGCCGGATTGCTGCCCTCGCTCAAGAAAGGCACGCGGGTCGTTTGCCAGAACCCCGGACCCGCGCAGATCGTGCAAACTGTGAGATGTGACGGCTTGAAGAAGTTTCTCGAAGAGAAGCTCAGCGCGTCGGTGGACACCCTGGTCAATACCGCGTCGACTCCGGCGCAGGGGCTCGCGGTTCTCGACGGCTATATGCGGTCGCATCCAGACACCACCGCAATCGTGAGTCTCAACCCGGAAACGGGCACGATCGCATGCCAGTGGGTCGAAAAGAACGACAAACAGGGAAAGGTGTTTCTTGGCGGCTACGACATCTCTCCGGCGGTTCTCGATTGCATCAAGCGTGGAATCACCTCGTTCACGTTGGTCCAGCAGGCTTACGCTCAAGGATACCTCTCGGTGGTGAATCTTTATCTGAAATCCAAATACGGCATGACGCCGTCAAACATTGATACGGGGACGCTGCTGGTCACCAAGGAGAATGCTGCGGAGTTCCAGCCGGTCGTCGACTCCGGCCGAGGAGGCTGAGGATCGAACCTGCGCGGGAGGCGGAACTCCACTCTGTATGAGGGTCCCGCTCCCGCGTTAAGCAAAGAGTTCACTTGCAGGTTTGTCGCTCACGTGGTTGCGAACTCTGAGGAAATACGTCCGGTCCGCGGACGCGGCTTTGGATTGTTGGCGTGGTTATTTGCGGTCCAGGAGCTTGGGGTCCTGGTCGCGGGCGTCATCATTGCGGCCGGATTTTCATACCTGTCTCCTCAATTCTTCACGGAGGCCTCGGCCGGGTCGATCCTCGCGAGCGCCGTTCAATTCGGCGTCGTCGGTCTCGGCGTCACAGTTCTCATGATCGCGGGCGAGTTCGATATCTCGGTCGCCTCAGTCTATTCGCTGTGTCCTCTGGTCATGGCCTCGCTCTGGATCAACCACGGCTTCCATGTGATCGTAGCGCTCGGGCTGGCGCTGCTGCTTGCGATTGCGGTCGGGCTGGCGAACGGCCTTGCCACCCTGTTTCTCGGCATCCCTTCCTTCATCATCACTCTCGCCACCGCTCTGTTTTGGGCTGGAGTCAGCCTGAACCTGACCGGCGGCTACCCAATTTCCTTCTTCGGCAAGTCTGCGGTAATGAACTGGCTTGGCGCCGCCGATTTCGGAAGGAGCCAAATCTCAGTATCGGTGCTCTGGCTCGTCGGCATAGCGATCATCCTATCGGTGGTGCTCCGGATGACCGCCACTGGCAACTGGATATTCGCCAGCGGCGGGGATGGGCGCGCCGCCCGAGCCATGGGAGTGCCTGTCGGCGGCGTCAAGCTTGCTTGCTTCATGCTGTCGTCGTTGCTGGCGGCGTTCACGGGAATCATTCAGTTCGGTTCGTTTGGGTCTGCGACTCCGACCCAGGGTTCGGATCTGGCTTTGACCGCCATTGTGGTCGCCGTCGTCGGCGGCGGGTCGCTCCTTGGCGGCCGCGGCAGCATCATAGGCGCCCTTCTCGCTTCCGTCGTGCTTGGGATGGCCTATACCGGTCTGGTGCTGTCGGGCGTCTCCACGACTTGGTTCCAGTCGTTCGTCGGGTTCCTCCTTCTCTTTGCGGTGATCATCAATCTCCGCATGGCTAGTGTTGGAGCGAGATTGGGAGTGATCAGGAAATCATGAGCGCCGCTAGCGAGGCCGCCAGAATCTTCGGGCTGCGCGACGTCACCATGAATTTCGGCAACGTGGTCGCGATTCAGGATGTCGTCTTTGAGGTTGCGCCGAGCGAGATCGTCGGGCTCGTCGGGGACAACGGCGCCGGGAAGTCGACCCTCGTCAAGATCATGAATGGGTTCTATTCCCCCAGCCGCGGGAATATGGAGTTCAGGGGCGAACGGGTCAGCTTCGCCTCTCCGCGCGACGCGCGCAAGGCCGGGATCGAGACCGTCTATCAGGATCTGGCGCTCATCCCTGCCCTCAGCATCTGGCGAAACTTCTTCTTGGGGAGGGAGCTCAAGGTCGGACCGTGGCCGCTGAGATTTCTCGACAAGAAGAGTATGCGGCAAATTACGATGGAAAATCTTCGGGAGATGGGCCTCACCAGGCTCCGTTCGCCCGACGAGCCGGTTGACATCCTTTCGGGCGGAGAACGCCAGGCCCTTGCGATTGCGCGCGCCCGCCATTTCGGCGGGACCCTGCTTCTGCTCGACGAGCCGACATCGGCCCTGTCGGTCAAGGAGACGGAGAAGGTTTCGGAGGCGGTGCAAACCGCGCGCAACAGCGGACTGGGCGTGGTCATCATCGACCACAACATTTCTCACGTGCACAGAATTTGTGACCGGATCGTCATCATGGAGGGCGGACGGATCATCAAATCGGTGCGGCGGGATGACGTTACTGCCGAGCGCGTCGCGGACATCGTGGCAGGCAGGCACGCGCTCTGAAGCAGCGAGAAGTCGGCTTTGCGCTGGGCCATTGGGAGAACGAGGAAAGCATGAGCGACCGAGCGACAGATCTCGCATTGCTGCCGGCTTTGGAGCTGCGGCGTTTGATCGGCGGTGGAGACGTTTCAGTCCGCGAGGTCGCCGCGGCCTGCCTTTCCAGAATCGAAGCCGTCGACCCCTTCATTCAGTCTTTTGTGACGCTTGTGGATGAGGAACGGATTCTTGCCACTGCGGAAAAGGTGCAGACGCGGATCAAGGAGGGGGTCGCGCCGCCTCTCGCGGGCGTTCCTTACGCGCTGAAGGATCTCACTGAGACGGCGGGAATTCGGACAACATTTGGCTCACGAATCCGAGCGCAACACGTTCCCGCCGAGGACGCGGCCGTGGCGCGCCGTCTTCGCGAAGCAGGCGGAGTGCTCCTCGGCAAAACGAACACGCCAGAATTTGGCAACCGCGCGACCACTGCATTTGGGCTCTTTCCGCCGACGCACAATCCTTGGGATCTGGGCAAGACTGCCGGGGGTTCGAGCGGCGGGTCGGCAGCCGCGGTCGCTGCGTGCCTATGTCCATTCGCCGAAGGTTCAGATGGCGGCGGTTCAATCCGGATCCCATCAAGCTGCTGCGGCGTTGTGGGGATCAAGCCGTCCCGGGGCCGCGTATCCAACGCTCCCAACTCTAACCCACGGGGGGGCCTCATCACCCACGGACCAATCGCAAGGACTGTCGCCGACGCCGCGCTGATGCTCGACGTCATGGCGGGCTATGAGCCTGGAGACCCGTTCGTGGCTCCTCAACAGGCGCCCTCGTTCCTGTCGTCCGCGGAGCGAGACCCGCAGCCGCTTCGAGTTGGACTCCTGCTGAAGAGCGACAAGTCGATTGACCACGAGGTCGTGGCCGCGGTCCAGAAAACCGCAAGAGCGCTCGAGTCCCTGGGACATCAGGTTGAGGAGGCCGATGTCGCCTTGACGGGCCTCGGCCCTTTGTTCCGCGTGATGGTCGAGGCTGAAAGCGCGGCCAACGAAGTCGAGGATCCCTCATCATTCAGCGATCCCTATTCCACATGGTGCTACGAGAGGGGCTCCAGGCTGACCGCGAAAGAGTACATCAAAGCCACGGAGGAGATGTTCCGCCGAAGCCGCGAGATCATCGTTCAGTCGAGCCGGTGGAATTGTCTGCTGACGCCGACGGTCACTCTCACGCCGCAGCCGCTTGATCAGTTCCTCGCAGTGACGGAGCGTGTGGCGGAGGACGACCTCGCCTACATTCCGTTCACCTACCCCTTCAACATCACCGGGCAACCGGGGATTTCGCTTCCGCTCGGCTGGTCTAAGGAAGGTCTGCCGATCGGCGTCCAGCTTGTTGGTCAGCCTTACGGGGAGTCCCTCATCATTGCGCTTGCGGCGCAGCTCGAGCGGACCGCTCCATGGCGCTCAAGATATCCACCGACTGCCTCCCACAATGATGAGGAAAAGTCCTTTCAAACGGGAAATTGAGGCGATGGCGGCCTCAACCGTCACCCGTGCGAACCTCTCGCCTCGATCGCCCGAAGCGAGGGGGTGGGAGGCGGACCAGCCGGCGCTCACCAGGCGGCCTCTTGTCCTCACGGCCGCTCAAGCGGCGACACTCCTCGAAGACGGCGACACGGTCCTTATCCATGGTTCGGGCGGCGGCGTCGGAACGCCGGAGGGCTTTTTGGAGGCGCTTGCCGACCGCTATCGCCAGAGCGGGCAACCAAGGGCGATCACCGCCGTTCACCCCGTAGGCTGCGGGGACTGGGGCGAGAAGGGCATGAGCCGGCTCGCGCTGCCGGGGCTGCTGAAGCGGCAGGTCACGGGATCGCTCGGCAATTCGCCCGCGACAATGGCGATGGCTGCAGCCGACGAGATCGAGGCGTACACCTTGCCGCAGGGCGTTCTGTCGCAGCTTTGTCGGGAGATCGCGGCCGGGAGACCGGGCCTGATCACCCATGTCGGGCTCGGCTCATTCGTCGACCCCCGCAATGGAGGCGGTCGGCAGTCCGAACGCGGGCCAAACGACATGGTCGAACTGATCACCCTTCACGGGCGAGAATTCCTCTTTTATCCGGCCTTTCGGGTTGACGTGGCGGTGATCCGCGCGACCACAGCGGACGAGGCCGGAAATCTGACCATGGAGCGCGAGCCTTTCATCGGGGACGCGCTCGCGATGGCGCAGGCTTCCCATAACTCAGGCGGCATCGTCATCGCGCAGGTGGAGCGAATGCGCACAGCCGGAACGGTTCCGAGCCGGGAGGTCAAGGTTCCCGGTATTCTGGTGGACGCCATCGTCGTCGACCCCGACCAGCAGCAAACTTACGCCGTCAGATACAATCCTGGCTACAGCGGCGAAATTCGGGTCCCCGTCTTTCGTCGGCCCTCCGCAGAAGTGGATCCACACACCGTAATCGCCCGCCGCGCCTGTCTCGAGCTCTTCCCCGGATGCATTGCCAATCTTGGGTACGGAGTGTCGACCGGGATCGCTCGCATCCTTGCGGAAGAAGGTTTGTCCGACAGCGTCACGCTGACGGTTGAGCAGGGGATCATCGGCGGCACGCCCGTCAGCGGCAATGACTTCGGCGCCGCGGTGAACTATGACGCGCTCATCGAGCAGGCGGCCCAATTCGATTTCTATGACGGCGGCGGTCTTGATATTGCGTTTCTCTCCTTCGCGGAGGTCGACGGAGCCGGCAACGTCAACGTCAGCCGGTTCGCCGGCAAGCCGAATGGTTCGGGCGGATTCATCCATATCGCCCAGAACGCCAAAACGGTGTGCTTCCTTGGAACGCTGACGGCCGGAGGCCTGATTGCAAAGCTGTGCGACGGCGGCATTCGGATTGAGCAGGAAGGAAGGCACCGACGGTTCGTCAGCGCAATCGAACAACGCACCTATGACCGCGCCGGGGGTTTGGCGCGTGGTCAGAAGGCTCGCTTCATTACCGAGCGCGCCGTGCTCGAGGCGGATGAACATGGTTTGATCGTTATCGAGATAGCGCCCGGCGTTGATCTTGATCGCGACGTGCTTGCCAATTTTGAGGCGCCCCCTCGAGTATCGGATCGAGTCCGCGCGATGCCAGAGATGGTCTTCAGGCCTGGAGATTTCGGACTTCGCCAGGCTTTGAGCAAGCTTCCCGGCCCGAAGATGCACCGGCGGCTGGCATCGCTGCTCGATCGGGGCAAATGCACATGAGCTTGGTTCATTTCGCGCTAGATGATGGCGTTGGAATCCTTACGCTCGACAATCCGCCTCTCAACCTCGTCACGCGACAACTGACGCGTGACTTAGAGAAGGCGCTCGCAGTCCTTGAAGCAAATAGGAACGTGCGAGCCGTCGTCGTTTGCGGCGCCGGTTCTCGAGCCTTTTCCGCCGGATCCGACATTAAAGAGTTCCCATCCCTGATGGATCGCGGGACAGTTGTCGAGGAGAAGCTGTCTTTCGAAAACGAGGTGTTTTCCCGGCTGGCTGGACTTTCGCAGCCTACCCTCGCTGCGATTGTCGGCTTGGCTCTCGGCGGCGGCGCCGAGCTGGCGCTTTGTTGCGACTACAGGATCGTGAGCGCCGGCGCCCGCATCGGCTTTCCGGAAATTCATCTGGGGACGGCGCCAGGCAGCGGAGGCCTTTCCAGGCTGCCTCGCCTGATCGGCCCGGGCCGGGCAATGGCTCTTCTTCTGGATGGTCGCCAAATCGGAGCCGACGAGGCTCTTGGAATTGGCTTGGCGAATGAGGTTGTCGAAACGTCTCGTTGCCTTGATGTCGCTGTCGCGCGAGCGCGACAATGGGCCGCGCGCGCCAGCACGGCGGCACGCGCAATCAAGCAGGGCGTGCTTCACGCGGGGCGCGACGAGATCTGCGACGAGGTCAACGCGTCGCTCGAAGTCAGTCGAGCGATCTTCGCAACCGCCGACATGCGCGAGGGCGTCGCAGCTTTTCTGGAGAAGCGGAGCCCACGCTTCAGAGCCATTGAGTCATGACGGGAGCCCTTCAGGGCAAGACGGCTCTCGTGACGGGTGCGGCAGGCGGCATCGGACAAGCCATCGCATGCGCCCTCGCGGAGGCGGACGCAGACTTCGCGACGCGTCATCGGAACGTATTCTTGGACCTTACATCCCTAGCCACAAGAATCGAGCGCGTGGGACGATGTGCGGCGCTTGTCGTGTTCTATTGGTCAGACCCTCTCACCCGTTCGCGGTGGGGTCGTGACACAACCTCAGCCACGCGTGCGGGGAAACTCTAGTGGAAGGCAAGTTCAGGTCAAATCCTAAAAATGGTCCTTCTGGGAAAAATAGTGTTCGGTCCAGGCTTTCAACCCAGCCCCGGGTTACCGCTCGCGATGTCGCCACTTTTGCTGGAGTATCGGTCTCGGCGGTGTCCCGTACATTCACCAAGGACGCAAGCGTGTCTCCCGCAACAAGGACGAAGGTCGTCGACGCAGCTCGGGTCCTAGGTTACCGGCCAAACATCTTGGCGCGCAGCCTGACGACAAAGCGCACCCAGCTGATCGGCCTTATCTCCAACAACTTCGAGAACCCGCTTTTCCTTGAAATCTTCGATCACTTCACCCGTCGCCTGCAGCAGCGGGGACTCCGTCCTCTCTTGGCCAATTTGACCGACGGCGAACCCCCTGATGGCGCTTTGAACATGTTGCTGCAGTACAGCGTCGACGGTGTGATCGTCGCCTCGTCCTCGCTCCACCGTAAGTTGCTCAGGGCATGCGCCGAGGCGCGGCTGCCCGCGGTCCAAGCATTCGGACGTCCTGCAGGCCGAACCCGCGCCAATGTCGTGGCCGCTGATAATGTTCAGGGTGGGCGCGTGGCCGCAGGCCTGTTTTGTGAGCGCGGTTACCGCCGTGTCGCTTTCCTCGGCGGTCCAGTCGAAGCGACGTCAACCGAAGACCGGCTCCAGGGCTTCCGGGAACGCCTCCTCGAAGAAGGCCTTCGTCCGATCACCGCGCTTTATGCGGATTCCTTCTCATACGCCGCGGGATGGACAGCCATGCGCCAGCTCATTCAAGGAGGCGGCATTGACGGGGTGTTCTGCGGCGACGACATCTTGGCGGTCGGCGCCATCGACGCTTGCCGAGAATACGGGGTCTCGGTGCCGGGGGACATTGGAATTGTCGGTTTCGACGATATGCCGATGGCGTCCTGGCGCGCCTATAACCTCACCACGGTCCGTCAGCCGGTAGCCGACATCATAGCGACCGCGATTGAACTCATCGTATCCATTGTCGACCAACCGGACCGAACCGCGCGCTCCAGACTTTTCGCCTGCGAACCTGTCGTGCGCGAGACACTGCGGCCATCGGCGTCAGGAGTGCGAACGTGATCTAAGCCTCCCGTCTCAGAGGGACGTGGCGTTCACCCGAAGGTAGCGCACGAGCGCATCGGCCATTCGAGCGTGGGCACTACCCTCGACTTCGACAGCGACGTTCTGCCCCGCATTCAGGAGGATGCGGGAGGATGCGGGAGGACGCGGCGGCCGAGGTTGACGCCGCAATCCGGGCCGAGATAGAGGGAAAATGAGACCGTTGGGCAGCAAGAGGGTAGCAAGCTTCATTTCCGCCAATACACTAAGATCGGGAAACGCCGATTTTTTAAAGCGACGGAAGGATGGCCGAGTGGTTTAAGGCAGCGGTCTTGAAAACCGCCGTGGGGGCGACCTCACCGTGAGTTCGAATCTCACTCCTTCCGCCAACCGATTGGAATTTCCCGAGCAGGATCTGAGGTCTATTTGAACACGAGGCCCTAGTACAGCGATGAAGATCGGGCCGCCGCCAGGGAAATGGCTCAAAAAGAAAGCCAAGCAGGGCATGCGCGGCTTTCCCATCGGCACAATTGCGTTCTACGGTCGTGACGATCGGCGCGCCACGAAAGTTGCTGTTTCGGTCGTGCGAGACGAGGGCGTCGAGCCTGAGTTGCGCCGCTGGTTCTCAGAGACCGTCGATGTGCGAACCGACGAGGCGATTCTTGCCGAGATAACCGCCCACCTGCGCCAGCATTCGGTGCACTCGGTGGCAATGGCGGATCGAATTATCGGCTGTCCCCATGAAGAGGGCATCGACTATCCAATGGGCGAAACTTGTCCTCAATGTCCGTATTGGAAGGGCCGAGACCGCTGGACCGGAAAACTGGACCCAACCTGACCATGCCGCCCGCTCGTTGACGAAGCGTCGGGAGGCGTGAGCGCTACGTCATGCCGATCAGAGCCGCGCCAGCCTCAACGGGCTGGCCGCGGTCGAGCTCGGTGGCGCTCAGCTTGCCTTGCGCGACAGGGTGAGCGGCAGGTCCAGTTCCACCCGGTCGTGCATGACCTTCGGCGTGATCCGGCCGCGCTCGCCCCGATCGAGGCGGACCAGGACGTAGCCCTCCATCGTCCTCAGTGTGCGCGACAGGTTGGACTTGGCCTTGCCGGTGATGCGGGCCAGCTCGTCGAGCGAGCCGGCCGCCTTCTCGGCGATGTCGCGCAGCAGCTCGCGGTTGCCGGCAGACAGGACTTTGGCAAACGACTCGGTCGAGGTGAACCGGACCTTCCGCTCGTCGGGCGAAACGCGACGCTCGCCACGTGCGACGGCCGTAAGGTCTTGCCTCATCGACCTGACCCGGAAATCCCCGTCCCCGATAAACGGAATCTTAACCATAAGGCCTAAGATTCGGCATCTGGACGAACAGGGTGCTCTCAAGTCGCGGCGCGAGTCGGAGCCGGCTCCAGCTTGACGCAACGACAGGCGTGAGGGAGCCGGAGGCGCGCCGCGAGCCGGTGCTGGCTGAAAGCGGTTCCCGACGCTATGCCCTGGGGCAAGAAACGGCGTCGATGGACGCAGAACGGGAGACGCAGGGTATGCCGACAAATCTGACAAGTCCCCAACTGAGGGAACTGAAGCCGCGCATCATGGTGTGCGGCGTGGGCGGCGCCGGCGGCAACGCCATCAACAACATGATCGTCTCGGGCCTGTCCGGGGTCGACTTCGTCGTCGCCAATACGGACGCGCAGGCGCTCGCCTCGTCGCGCGCCGATCGAATCATCCAGATGGGCCTTCAACTGACGGAGGGTCTCGGCGCGGGCTCGAGGCCCGAGGTCGGCAAGGCCGCCGCCGAGGAGGCGCTGGAGGAGATTCGCGATTGCCTTGCCGGCTCGCACATGGTCTTTCTCACCGCCGGCATGGGCGGGGGCACCGGCACAGGCGCGGCGCCTGTCATCGCCGCGGCCGCTCGTGAGATGGGCATCCTCACGGTCGGCGTCGTCACCAAGCCTTTCCACTTCGAGAGCGGACGCCGGATGAGGATCGCCGAAGCCGGCGTCGCCGAGATGCAAAAGGCGGTCGACACGCTGATCGTCATCCCGAATCAGAATCTGTTCCGTGTCGCCAACGAGAAGACGACCTTCGCCGACGCTTTCGCGATGGCCGATCAGGTGCTTTGCTCGGGCGTCGCCTGCATCACCGACCTGATGGTCAAAGAGGGCTTGGTCAACCTCGACTTCGCCGACGTTTGCGCAATCATGAGCGAAATGGGCACGGCGATGATCGGAACCGGCGAAGCCACAGGGGAACGGCGCGCGCTGCGCGCCGCCGAAGCGGCGATCGCCAATCCCCTCCTCGACGACACCTCGATGAGAGGCGCCCGGGGCCTCCTCATTTCCATCACCGGAGGCGACCATCTGACGCTCTACGAGGTGGACGAGGCCGCGAGCCGAATTCGCCAGGAAGTCGACGACGAAGCCAACATCATCATGGGCGCCATCTTCGAGCCCGCGCTCGGCGAGGCGGTGCGGGTGTCCGTCGTCGCGACAGGCATCGATCAAACGGCGAAACACCTGTCAGGGCAGTCTGGAGCCGAGCGGCCTGGCGCCCCGGATGCGGATGGCGACTCCGCGCAGGTCCCGGCAGTCATCCCATTTCCGGAGCCGACCGAGCGGCGTCGGGCGGCCCTGGAGGAGACGACGCACCGAGTTCCGCCGGCAGTTCGCCGTCGCTCGCTGCTGGAGAGGCTCGGCGTGCCAGCCCGAGCATCCGGCTGGAGTTGATCTCCGCTTATTGCACCGGAATCAGGGAGATTGGCGTTCCCGTCGTCGCCGGAGCGGCCGGACGGCTCTCCGACCGACGATAGGGGATGCGCGGGACTCTGGCCAGTTCGCCTGATTCCGGTTCGCCTCGTTCACATGCAATAACGACAGTCGGCCTTCGCTTCGAGCCTCGCCCAATCGCGCAGGCCGCGACAGCCGAAGTTTTGCCCCTGATCGGCTTTTTGTCGGCTTGGCCGATGTCGCCGTGGAACGACCGTGGGCGGCGCCCTGTTGAGAACGCGCGAGAGGCTCGCGATTCCGGCGCCGTCGGCGTTCGGCGCCGGCCGCGGCCATCTGCATGACAGGAGGCCAAAAATGAAGATCCGTGACGTAATGACACGCGACGCGAAGCTGGCCAATCCCGACGACACGCTTCAGACTGCGGCGAAACTGATGAAAGAGTGCGATTGCGGCATCCTGCCGGTGGCGCAGGGCGACCGGCTGATCGGGATGATCACCGATCGCGACATCGCCGTTCGCGCGATCGCCGAGGGCATGGGGCCGAGCTCCAAGGTTCGGGACGCGATGACGCAAGAGGTCAAGTACTGCTTCGAGGACGAGGACGTCGCCCACGTCTGTGAGAACATGGGCGACATCCAAGTGCGGCGACTGCCGGTCATGGACCGCTCCAAGCGGCTCATCGGCATCGTCTCCCTGGGCGATCTCGCGCGCAACAAGTCGGGCACAGCGAAGGCCTTGGGCAGCATCTCGAGGCCAGGCGGTCAGCATAACCAGGCTCAGGCCATGTGAGGGTTCGGAGCGGAGATCTCGAGAATCCCCGCCTGGACCACCCGAAGGGAGGGGCAAGACCCCTCCCTTCGGGCCGCCCCAGTCAAAGGGGAGGAAAAGCAGATTCTTTCGACCAGCCGAGGTCCGACCCAAGATCAACGAAGGAGCGGATTCAAAATTCATCACAAAGAACAAAATGACCACAAAGAACGACAGCGCTCATTGCGTGTCTTCGCGTCCTTCGTACCTTTGTGGTGAATCGGTCTCTCCCTTAATCCGTTGGCCCGCCCGAAAATTTCTGCTTAGCCAAGGGTAACGCCACGGCCAGTTGGAGACTGTCCCGAAAAGACGAACCCCGCGCCCTCATCGTGTCCCGCCGAGCTGCCCAGAAGGGCGCGCTCCCAGCCGGATCAAAAACTTCTTGACAGGCTTGTGGCTTTATGTTCTTGTTATGTCCAAAGCCAAGGAGCTAGAGCTAAGGAGAGAGCTGGAGCTAAGGAGAGAGCTAAGGAGAATGCCTTTGTCCGCTCCCCCCGAACCCGCCGAAATCCGGCGCGCGGAAATGGCCGCTTCCGCAGCCGGTGTTCTGTTTTTCTGGGTTTCAGCCCGGTCCTTGAAGGCGGCGAGGACATCGTGCGCGTGGGCGTCATGAGTGTTTTTCTGGGCTTCAGCCCGGTCCATTTAGCCGTAGGCCTTTGATAATCCTACACTTTCGTCTGAAATTTTCGGAAGGAATGTGAAGGAAATTGAAGTTTTTTGCAGCTTTTGGAAGCCCGGGCGGAAACTTTCGGAAATCTTTGGAAGCCTTCCGAAGATAGGGAAGGCGCCGCCGGCGGTGGGGGGCGTTTCCAACCGAATGGGACCGGCTCGAGTCGACCGAGCCGGCCTCAACCGTCGCGGTCGGCCGGAAAAAGACGCCACAATACGTTGAAAACATTCGATTCGGGAATGGCGGAATCAACCCGCAGGGCCCGAAGCCGCCCGCGCCTCACCTCCATATCCGGACCCCTGCGCCCCGTTCGTCTCTCGATCTCCACAAGGCTCCCGGAAAGGGCGATGAGGTCGGCGAGCGCGGCCTGCGTAAAGAAGGCGGCGTTGCAGTCTAGGCGCGAGCCCCGGCCAGCGGCAGGCGGGGGGGAAACCATGAACGTCTTGAAACCATTTGTGAAAGCTTTTCAGTTGATTCTAGGCTATTGAAGTCGGTCTTGGCGGAACCTCGGGTTGCGCAGAGGAGGCAGGCGGGATGGGGCGCAAATATTTCGGCACCGACGGAATACGCGGTCGGGCCAACGGCATTATCACGGCGGAAATTGCGATGAAGGTCGGCGAGGCGGCCGGACGCGCCTTTCAGCGCGGCGAGCATCGTCATCGGGTGGTGATCGGCAAGGACACGCGCCTGTCGGGCTACATGATCGAATATGCTTTGGTGGCGGGCTTCACCTCGGTCGGCGTCGACGTGCTGCTGCTCGGACCCGTGCCGACGCCCGCGGTTGCGATGCTGACGCGCTCGATGCGCTGCGACCTCGGGGTGATGATCTCGGCCTCGCACAACCCCTACGAGGACAACGGCATCAAGCTTTTCGGTCCCGACGGATTCAAGCTGTCGGACGGGGTCGAGGCGCGAATCGAGGCCTTGATGGACGGCGACGCCGCGCCGCTGCTCGCCCGCTCCCCAGACCTCGGCCGCGCCAAGCGGATCGACGACGTCCAGGCCCGCTATATCGAATTCGCCAAACGGACGTTGAGCCGCGACGTGTCCTTCGAGGGCTTGCGCGTCGTGATCGACTGCGCCAACGGCGCCGCCTACAGGGTCGCGCCCGAGGCGCTGTGGGAGCTCGGCGCGGAGGTGATCAGGATCGGCGTCGAGCCGAACGGACTCAATATCAACCTCGACGTCGGGTCGACCGCGCCCGAGTCGCTGTCGCGCAAGGTGCGGGAGATGCGGGCGGACGTCGGCATCGCCCTCGACGGCGACGCCGACCGGATGATCATCGCCGACGAAAAGGGCCACCTGGTCGATGGCGACCAGGTGATGGCGGTCATCGCCGAGAGCTGGCGCGACGACGGGCGCCTGGCGAAACCCGGCATCGTCGCGACCGTCATGTCCAATCTCGGCCTCGAGCGGCGCCTGGCTTCCCTCGGCCTGACCCTCGAGCGAACCGCCGTCGGCGACCGCTATGTGATCGAGCGGATGCGCGAGAAGGGCTACAACGTCGGCGGCGAGCAATCCGGGCACGTCATCTTCTCCGACTATTCGACGACCGGCGACGGGCTCGTGTCGGCGTTGCAGGTGCTGGCGGTGGTGCAGAAGCTCGGCAGGCCCGTGAGCGAGGTCTGCCATCGGTTCGACCCGCTGCCGCAGGTGTTGCGCAACGTCCGCTTCAACGGCGGAAAGCCTCTGGAGGATCCGCTGGTCGCCAAGGCGATCGCCGAAGCCACGGCGCGCCTCGCAGGGCGTGGCCGGCTCGTCGTCCGTCCATCCGGCACCGAGCCGGTCATAAGAGTGATGGGAGAAGCGGACGACAAGGCTCTCGTCGACTCGCTGGTCGGGGACGTGTGCGAGGCGGTCGCGGGCGCGGCGTAGAACGGCGGATCAGATTCCCCGGGCGACCCAATAGGCGAACGCCTGGGACAACTGGTAGACGCGGTCGTAGTTCGACTGGGCGATCATCGTATTGTCGACGGGCGAGGGATAGTAGAACGAACTCGCGCGTAGCGGGCGCTCGACGCCGTTGATCGCCACCGTGCCGATCATCTGGTCCTGGGAGGCGCCCGTCGGACCCACGCCGCCCTGGTTTGGGCCAAGAATGACATATTCGATGGTCACCGCGACGCCCGCCCCGCTGCGTCCGGCCGATGCGAGAGCCTGACTGATTGCGGGGAGAAGGGTCTGCGCCACCCAACCCGCCGTCGGCTCGCCCGAGTTCGCCAACAGGGGAGCGACATTGACCCGGACGCCGCCGAAGGGGCCCGCTGGCGCGACCGCTCTGCGGGCAGCAACCGCAGGAGAGCCTGCGAAAGCGACCAGCGCGGCGAGAGCGCTGCGTCGGGTCAGTTCGAATGCGGACATCGGCAAGTCTCCTGGAAAGACCGGGTCGAGGCGCGGCCCCAGCCCCGCCATTCGAGACATACGGCTGAAGTTCGGCGCTGTTTCGGATGAATGCGAGAATTATCGCGAAACATAATGCGCCGCCAATGCGGCCGATCCAAGAGGGAGACGCGCCGCGCGCGACGCCGCCGATAATTAACAAGTCCTTAGCTTGAGGCGAAAAATCCGGCTTTCAAATTCGGCGAATCGCCTTAACATAAGGCGCGTCGTCAACCAGCCGAAAGGAGGTGATCCAGTGTCTCATTGTCATCAGCCCAGAGTGATCGACGAGGCCTGGGTTATTGTCCCTGCGAAGGAATTTCGCGCGTAGCGTTCGCAATAGGCAGACACCCAGGCCCGGCGAACCCGCGTGGGCGCGACAATGGAAGAGCCGTTTCCTTCGGGAGCGGCTCTTCTCATTTCCGGCCTCGGCCGCGAGGCCCCGCGGGGGAAACGGCGTCCGGCCGAAGCCAGACGCTCTTGTAGGTTTAACCCGAGCCTTAGTGCACGGCGACGGCCGTGTCGGCGCCGATGCCGTCTGTGAGCGCACGTATTGCGCCTCGAACGCGGCCCGCTCGCGCGCCGCGGTTTTCGAACTGTCGGCGACCGAGAACAGCCAGCAGCAGAGAAAAAAAGCGGCATGATGAACCTATCTCTGGCGCTCGTCGTCGGCGTGCTGATGGTCATCTACGTCACGGGCAGGCCGAACAGGAGTTCGATCAGTTGGCCGGCGCCGACCATCCGGGCGATCAGATAGAGCGCGACCACCACCAGCGTGCCGGTCGCCGCCATCGCCTGGATCGGCGTCGCCCGCAGGCGATAGGAGGCGACGTCGGCGAAGGTGAATCGGCCGAGGTTGCGGAGGGGCTCCGCTATCAGGAACATGATGATCGGCCATCCGACGAGGAAGCCGATCGAATAGATCAGACCGCAATGGCTAAAGGTGTAGACCAGCGCCGAGAGGCCAGTCGCCGGCGATCGCGAGACCGTTCTGGAGCCAGTGGCGCCGCCGCCGGCCGCATACAAGTCCTTGGTCGTGCGCGCGTGCTGCGCCGTCCAATAGGTGATGCCAAGCGTCACGACGACGAGTGCGAGGAAGATGAGAACGGCGTTACAGTCGGTCGCCCGTCTCGTGCCGGCCTCGATCGGGCTGGCGGCGTAGGTCCGGCCCGCCGCGAGGCCAAAGCGCAGGCGAGCGCGCCGGAGCGAACGAGGCCCTTCATCGCTTCTTTCCTCCCATCTTTGCGGCGTTGACGATGGCGCTGGTCAAGTCGTCATACTCGCGGTTGGCGCGCAGGGCGGAGAAGCCGGTGAGCGCGACCGAGGCGACAATGATCGCCACGCCGAAAACGATGCTGACGGTGACGTCGCCGGCGACCTTGGCCGAGATCACGCCGGGCGAATAGGCCACGATGGCGATGAAGCCGTAAGAGATGACGAGGGTGATGATCGCGAGCGTCCAGCCGAACGACTTCCGCTTCGCCACGAGCTTCTGATAGTTCGGATCGGCATCGATCCGCTTCAAGGTTGAGACATCCGGGGGTTTCGCCCGAAACGCCGAACACTGTTCGGCGCCGCTTCTCGACTGCGCCCGAAAAGAGCAAAGCCCGCTGTACGCGCCCGTTCCGGGAGACGCCGGCGTTCAGGCTGTCGCCGTCCCGCCCCGATTCGCCTGTCCGGCGTCCGCGACAACGGTTTTCACCGCGTTCCAGCGGAAGCGCGAAACCGGCGTGTCTCTCTTTCCTGCCTTTCCTGAGGAGTATTTTGCTTTGAATTGCAGGCCACGCCGACCCTCGCGGCCCTAGATATTTTGTCTGGCGGCCCGTCGGAACTAAAGACTAAGTCGATTTCATTGCGGTTTGCTATTCTGGCCCTGACGCAAAACCCAAACGATATCGATCTGTTAACGTCAGAACGCCGCGCGCCCGGCTGGATGCTTGCCCGAGGACCTGGGCGATATTAGGCCGCAGGGGACCGTTTGTGCCGGAGGCCCCGATCGGCTAAGTTGGCGGTCGGGGCTGGCCCCCGGTCCGGACAAGACCAATGTTTGGCTTATGCGGCCCGTATCCCCATATCCTGTCCACCCGCGCGCGGGCGAGGGCGGGATTCCACCAGAAAAGGCCACGTGCATGGATTTCCTCAAGCCACGGTCGCATCGCATGAATCGCCGCCGCCGCATCTACGAAGGCAAAGCCAAGGTCCTCTACGAGGGCCCGGAGCCGGGCACGCTGGTGCAGTATTTCAAGGACGACGCGACCGCGTTCAACGCCAAGAAGCATGAGGTGATCGAGGGCAAGGGCGTCCTCAACAACAGGATTTCAGAGTATATCTTTCAGCGCCTCAACGAGATCGGCGTCCCGACTCATTTCATCCGCCGCATGAACATGCGCGAGCAGCTCATCCGCGAGGTCGAGATCATTCCGCTCGAAATCGTGGTGCGCAATGTCGCGGCCGGGTCGCTGGCCACGCGCCTCGGCCTCGAGGAAGGCGCCCAGCTGCCGCGCTCGATCATCGAGTTCTATTATAAGAACGATCAGCTGAACGACCCCATGGTGTCGGAGGAGCACATCACCGCTTTCGGCTGGGCGGCGCCGCAGGAAATCGACGACGTCATGGCGCTGGCGATCCGGGTCAACGACTTTTTGTCCGGGCTCTTCCTCGGCGTCGGCATCCGCCTCATCGACTTCAAGATCGAGTGCGGGCGCTTGTGGGAGGGCGAGAACATGCGGATCGTCCTTGCCGACGAGATCAGCCCCGACTCCTGCCGCCTGTGGGATTCCAAGACCAACGACAAGCTCGACAAGGACCGCTTCCGCAAGGATCTCGGCGGCATGATCGAGGCCTACACGGAGGTCGCGCGGCGGCTCGGCGTCGTGCAGGAGAACGAAGTCCCGCGCGCCGGGGCGCCGCGGTTGGTCAAGTAACCCACAACGTCAGCCCATTGGCGGGCTTTGCGGCGGTCCAGCGCGGCACGCTCGTGCGCCATGCGGCGACTGTCCGAGGAAGCTTCGCGGGAGCGCCCTTGTCCCTTGCTGTCAAGGCAAAGTAGAAATTTCCCCTTCTCTGGCTAAGTAGAAATGTCCCCTTTCTGGCAGCGGGAGAGTGGGTTGAGTGGGGGTGGATAACGGCTTGGCGAAGCGCGCCCCCCGTAGCGCCGTAGCGAGCCAAGCCGTTATCCACGCCCTTCCTCCAGCTTCCGGTCGAACTCGGCGCGGTGCGAGCTACGACCGCGTCGAGGCGGGCGTCGAGGGTTTTATCGTCTTCGACCGGAGGCGGGACGGGCAGGCTCTTGAATGGCGTGAAGGCCAAGTCGCGGTTTTTGAAGCGCACGCGCAAGGTTCCGTCGAGCATGTGCAGAAGGTGACCCTGGCGCCGCGCAGCGCCGTTCCCGCTCCTTGCGTCTTGATGGCGTAGCGGGTCGCGCCGGCGCTGAAGGTGAGCGCCTTGGAGAGGGTGCGCTCTTCCCGGCGCGCCAGAGCCTCCGCCAGATCGGCCTTGGAGCCGGACCACGGCCGATGCGCGTCCTCGGCCTGACGCGGGGCGACCGCGAACCTTTTGTTCCAGCGCTCGAGGAAACCATCTGCGAACGCCTGCGCCTCGTCGATGGAGGAGACGCCGGCCAGGCGCATCTCCTTGATCAGCCGATCCTGCAAGGTCTGGTTGGCGCGCTCCACTCGGCCCTTGGCTTGCGGGGTCGCGGCGTGAATGAGCTCGATGCGCAGCCGTTCGGCGACGCGGCCGAACTCGGTCAAGCCGTCGCCGCCTTGCGCCTCTTTGGCGTTGACGCGGAAAATGCCGTGCCGGTCCGAATAGAAGGCCAGCGGCAGGCCATGCATGCGCCAGCACATGCGCCTCCAGCGCCTGCAGATAGGCCTTGGTCGTCTCCGCCGGCGCGAATTGCAGACGCGTCAGCCGGCCGGTCGCGTCGTCGATGAACACGATCAGCGTGCAGCGTGTCCGCGGCCCTCGAACCAGTCGTGTGGGCTCCCGTCGATCTGGATGAGTTCGCCAAAGCGCGGTCGGCGTTCGCGAACCTGGAAGATCTTCTTGGCGCGCCGCCGCTTGGGTCGCCACAGCCCAAGCCGAATCTGAATCTGCCGGACCGTCTCCTTCGACACCCGGACGCCCTCGATCTCGCCAAGTTTCTCGCTGGCCAGCGTCGCGCCGAAGTCGGCGTAGCGCGCCCCGAGCGCCGCTTCGATCGCAGCGACCTTCGCCGGCATCGAGCCGGTTGTTCGAGGGCCGTCCACGCCGGCGCGAGACCACGGGTCCCCTCGCCCTCGCAGCGGTACCCACGAACCAGCCGCTTCACCTGCCGAACCCCGACCCCCAAAAGCTCTCCAGCGCGAGCCTGTCGCAGCTCTTCCCGCATCACCCGCCGCAACACGTCAAGCCGCTCCCGCTCCCGCCCCGCTCATCGCCAAAATGTCCCCGCCCAAAACGACCCCCTCCAGCTTCCGCAAAAGAGGACATCTCAACTTTGCTCAAAGGGGACATTTCAACTTTGCTGTAACAGTCCTTGTCCCTTGCTTGACCGGCACCCGCCCGCGCGGCAAAATTCGGCATGGCGCGCATCGTCTTCACCGCCAATCTCCAGCGCCACATCGACTGCCCGGCGGCCGAGGCGGAAGGCGCGACGGTGCGCGAGGCGTTGGAGGCGGTCTTCCGGACGAACGAACGGCTGCGCGGCTACGTGCTCGACGACCAGCAGGCGCTGCGCCGCCACATGGCGATCGTGGTCGACGGCAAGCCGCTGCGCGACCGAGTCCATTTGAGCGACCCGGTCTCCGCCGCCAGCGCCATCTACGTCCTGCAGGCTTTGTCCGGGGGGTAAAGGGGATGCTCATGAGCGACAGGCTGGCGGTTTCCACGCGCAAGGGACTGTTCTGGGTGGACCGAAACGGCGGCGACTGGCGCGTCGCGGGCGCGGACTTTCTCGGCGACAACGTCACGCTTACGCTGCATGATGAGCGCAGCGGCTATGACTACGCCGTCCTCAATCACGGCCATTTCGGCGTCAAGCTGCATCGCCGGGGCGACGGCGCATGGAAGGAGATCGCGGCGCCGGCCTATCCGTCGAAGCCGGAAGGCCTCGTTGACCGCGACGGCTGGGGCAAGGACATCCCCTACAGCCTGATCAACATCTTCTCGCTCGAGCCCGGAGGCTCGGATGAGGACGGTCTTCTCTGGTGCGGGACGATCCCGGGCGGGCTCTTCCGCTCGCGAGACCACGGCGCGACCTGGGAGCTAATCCGCTCGCTGTGGGACGACCCGAAGCGCCAGCAATGGATGGGCGGCGGCACGGAATGGCCGGCGATCCATTCGATCTGCGTCGATCCGCGCGGCAGCGCGATCGTGCGGATCGGCATATCGTGCGGCGGCGTGTGGGAAACGCGCGACGGCGGCAGCGCCTGGAAATGTCGGGCCGACGGCATGTTCGCCGCTTTCATGCCGCCCGAGATGAGCCGCGACCCGAACGTGCAGGACCCGCACTGCCTGGTGCAGAGCCGGAGCGCGCCCGACCGCCTATGGGCCCAGCATCACAACGGGATCTTCCGCAGCGACGACGCCTCGGGGAGCTGGCGCGAGATCGCCGACGTTCCGCCCTCCTCCTTCGGCTTCGCCGTCGCCGTGCATCCCCGGGAGCCGGACACAGCCTGGTTCGTGCCGGCGATCAAGGATGAGCGCAGGATTCCGGTCGACGGCAAGCTCGTCGTCACCCGCACGCGCGACGCGGGCAGGACGTTCGACGTCCTCCGCGAGGGGCTGCCGCAGGAGCACGCCTATGACGTCGTCTATCGCCATGCGCTGGCGATCGACGAGAGCGGCGACCGCCTCGCCTTCGCCACCACGACCGGCGGGCTCTACGTGAGCGAAGACCAGGGCGACCGCTGGCGGGAGATCACGCACAGCCTGCCGCCGGCGCATGCGGTGCGGTTCGTCGGCTGAAGGGGCGGCGCAGCGTACGGCCTGATTTTCGCGTTTTTGACCGGGTTTTTCGCCGATGCTATCGCATTGAAATGCGGATCGTGTTCATGGGCGCGCCGGAATTCGCGGTTCCGACGCTGCGCAGGATCGTCAGCGAAGGACACATCGTCGCGGCGGTCTACACCCGCGCGCCGAAGCCAGGAGGACGCCGGGGCCTTCAGATCAGGAAGACTCCGGTCGCCGAAGCGGCGGAATCGCTCGGGATCCCGGCGCTCACGCCCTCCTCCCTGAAGGACGAAGAAGAGCATTCGCTTTTTCGAAGTCATGGGGCGCATGTCGGGCTGGTCGTCGCCTACGGACTGATCCTGCCGCCGGCCATTCTCCAGGCGCTCAAATACGGGTGCCTGAACTTGCACGCGTCATTGCTGCCGCGCTGGCGAGGCGCCGCCCCGATTCAGAGGGCGATCATGGCGGGCGACGCCGAGACCGGAGTGTGCCTCATGCGCATGGAGGCAGGGCTGGACACTGGCCCGGTCGCCCTTCGGGAAGTCGTCCGAATCCGCCCGGAAGAGACGGCCGGAGACCTCACGCAGCGCCTCGCCGGGGTGGCGGCCGCAATCGCCGTGCGCGGATTGGCCGAACTGCAGGGCGGAACGCTGCGGTTCGGCGAGCAGTCGGCCGTCGGAGTGACTTACGCGCGCAAAATCGAGAAGGACGAAGCTGAAATTGACTGGCGCCGAAGCGCCGCTCAGGTCCGCAATCTCATTCATGGTCTCTCGCCCTCTCCGGGCGCATATTCCCATCTCCCCTTCCGACAAGGACTCGAGCGCGTGAAGGTCCTGCGGGCCGAAGCGATGGAAGCGACCGGGGTCCCAGGCATGATCCTGGACTCGCACATGACGGTCGCCTGCGGCGATGGCGCAATTCGCGTTCTCGAAGGCCAGCGCGCCGGTCGAACCGTCTCGCAGGGCTTCGAATTGATGCGCCGCGAATCCTTAAGGCCGGGCGCGACGTTCAGGCGCTCCGGCGCATGATCAACCGCCAGCCCCTCGCGAGGCAGGGCGGCGCCCGCGGCGACGTTCATAAGCTCCACAGCGTTTCGAAAATGAGGATTGGCCGCTGGAAGCGGAAGCCGAGCGCGACGAGTCTCCCCTGCGAGATCGAGCCTCGGCTGGAACGAGGCCAACTGGCTAGCGCCCTCGACCGGACGGTGGAATAGCTTAAGCTGATCCCGCGGCGGATCGTGCCGGCGAACGGAGTTTTAGGCCCCGGGATTTCGCTTGCTTGCGGATGCCGGACACGGCAGCTTGTGAGCGAAGAGGCCTTTGGCAACGCCGCTAAGACGACGCGCCGGCCGAACGCGTCGACAGGAGCCTGGTCAGGGAGGATACAATGTCGCGATACGAAACCCCTTTGTGGCGCGCAGGGCTTCGTGGCGCGCTGGCAGCGGCTTCCGCCGTTCTCCTGCTCGCAATCGGCCCGTTCGCTCGGGCTGAGGACAAAGGCCCGATCAAGATCGGCGTGATCGCCGAAGCGCAGGCTGTCGCGGGCTCCTCGATCCCGCAGGCCGCGCAGCTCGCCGCCGACGAGATCAACGCCAAGGGCGGCGTCGACGGGCGCAAGATCGAAATCGTTTCCTACGACAACCATTCCTCCTCGGCCGAATCGGTGCGCGCGTTCCAGCGCGCCGTCAATGAGGATCACGTCAACGCGGTGATCGGCAGCTACATCAGCGAGGTGGTTCTGGCGCTCGAGCCGTGGGCGGCGCGTCTCAAGACCGTTTTCATCACGCCGGGCGCGGCTTCCAACGTGATCACCGCCAACATCGCCAAGGACTACGAGCACAACAAATATACTTTCCACGGCTATCTGACCTCGGGCGCACTGGCCGGGCTTGTCTGCGACGCCGCCAAGGACATGCTGGTCGATGGCCTCAAAATGAAAACCGCCGTGATCATGAGCGAGGACGCGGCCTGGACGACGCCGCTCGACGCCGGCTACGAGGCATGCCTGCCGAAAATCGGGCTCAAGGTCCTCGACCATATCCGATTCTCGCCGGACACCACAGATTTTACGCCGATCTTCAACGAGATCGAGGGCAAAAAGCCGGACGTGATCATCACCGGCATCTCGCATGTCGGGGTCCAACCGACTGTGCAGTGGAAGAGCCAGCAGGTGCCGATCCCGATGTTCGGCATCTCCTCGCAGGCGACCAACTCCACCTTCTGGAAGGACACCAACGGCGCGACCGAAGGCGTGCTATTCCAGGCGGTCTCGGGTCCGGGTGTGGCCGTCACGCCCAAGTCGCTGCCCTTTGTCGACGAATTCAAGAAAAAATTCGGAAATTTGCCGTCCTATTGCGGCTACACCGCCTACGACGACGTCTACATCATCGTCGACGCGATCACGCGCGCAGGGAGCGTCGACAGCGCCAAGCTCGTCGCAGCGATGGAAAAGACGGATTACGTCGGCACGATCGGCAGGGTCGAGTTCCTGCCCAAGGGCGATCCTCATGTGCACGGCTTGAGGACCGGCGCCGGCTTCATCACCGGCCTGATGTTGCAATGGCAGAAAGGCGAGCAGGTCAACCTCTGGCCGGCGGAGCTGGCCAAGGGCAAGCTCGAATTCCCGTCCTTCATCAAGATCGCGACGGGCGGCAATTGATTGATCGGACTTCACGCCGGCGCGCCCTCCCGCCCCCGCAAGAAGGGTCGGGACAGGGATGCGTCTGATGCTGTTCTGGCAGATCCTGATCGACGGCTTCGCGATCTCGTCGCTCTACGCTCTGGGCGCCACCGGCTTCACCCTGATCTTCGGCGTTACGGGGGTGCTCAACCTCTCACATGGAGCAATCATGGTCGCGGCGGCGGTCGCCGCCTGGGCCGCCTCCGGAAATCTTGGGGCCGGCGCCTATTCAGGGGCCGCCTTCGGCATCGTCGTCGCCTTGGCCCTGTCGCTCGCGACCTACTATCTCATCGTCCGACGGCTGCAACTGTCACGCGCCGTGCGCGAGGAGGAGAAGGAAATCTTTGTCCTCACCGCGACGCTGCTCTGGGGCGTCATGATCCAGGAGGCGATCGCCTATTTCTACACCAATAACGCGAAGACGGTATTGCCGATCGTCGAAGGTGTGGTGTCGATCCTGGGCGTGCGGACGCCCGCAAACGAGATTTTTACCGCGCTCGTCTGCTGGGCGACGATTGGCGCGCTCTGGGCTTTCGTCAACCGCTCGCGCCCGGGCAAAGCGGTGCTCGCCGCCTCGATGAACCCTCGCGGCGTCACCCTGCTCGGGATCGAGCTCTCCACTGTTTATGTCGGCGTCTGGGCGATCTACGGGGCGCTTGCCGGCGTCGCGGGCGTGCTGCTCGGTATGTTCCTCGGCGTCTCCTCCTACAGCGCGGGGCCGCTGACTGCGAGCGCATTCTCGATCGTCGTGTTGGGCGGCCTCGGCAGCGTCTCCGGCTCGCTGATCGCCGCCTATGTCGTCGGCTATCTCGAGACCCTCACCGCCTATCTCGTTTCGCCCGCCTATCGCGCGATCCCCGCACTGCTGCTGCTTGTCGCGGTGCTGTACGTGCGGCCGCGCGGATTGATGGGCAGGCGCTGATTTGCTGCGCCGCGCCCTCCTCTCCCCGCCGGTCCTTATCGGCCTGATCGTTGTCCTCGCCGCCTCGGCCTTGCCGCTCTATGCCTCCGCCTACGTTCTGGGCCTGCTCACCGTCGCCTATTACTTCGGCGTGTTCTCGATGGCCTGGGACCTTCTGTTCGGGTTCGCCAACGAAGTGAACTTCGGCCCCTCATTCCTGATCGGGCTCGGAGCCTATACCGCCGGCATTCTCGACAATCTCTATCAGCCGCCGATCGCGCTCAGCGTCGCGGCCGGCGTGCTCGCGGCGATGACGGGCGGGCTCGTGCTGGCGTTGCCGGCGCTGAGGGTGCGCGGACCCTATTTCGGCCTCACCACGCTGGTCGCGGTGCTCATTTTGCAGAACTTCGTGGTTGTGGCGGCCGGTCTTACGGGCGGGGAGATCGGCCTCACGGTGCCGGACGTCATTTCGATCGACGCCAATGTCAATTACTGGATCGCGCTCTCCTTCATGGGGGTCAGCGGCGCCGTCCTCTATGGGCTTTCGCGCTCGCCGGTCGGTCTCATCCTGCAGGCGAGTGGCCAGGATCCGGTGCAGGCCGCGGCGCTCGGGTTCAACGTGACCAAACACAAGCTCGCCGCGTTCCTGGTCAGCGCGTTGTTCTCTGGGCTCGCGGGCGCGCTGATGGTTTTCTACCTCGGCGCGGCCTCGGTCGGGACCTTTATCGACGTCACCGTCGGGGTGCAGGTGATCGTCGGCGCGGTTTTGGGTGGGCGGCGCACCATTCTTGGCGGCGTCCTGGGGGCGGTGTTTCTGGTCGCCTTCGGCGAAACGCTGCGGCCTCTCGGCGATCTCGCGACCTTCATCGTCTCGGCCGTGGCGCTCGCGGTCGTTCTCTTCTTCCCCGGCGGACTGCTCGGCATGTTGAAAGGCGCGCGGGAGGCGGCATGAGCGCGGCGGCGGCCAGACTAGAGGTCGAGGGCCTGTTCAAGAGGTTCGGCGGACTGGCGGCGGTCAGGGACGTCAGCTTCTCAATCGCGGCCGGAGAAATTCTCGGCCTGATCGGTCCGAACGGATCGGGCAAGTCGACGGTGATGAAATCGATCCTCGGAGTCGAGCGTCCCGACCGGGGATCGGTTCGGATTGACGGCGTCGAGGCGGCGGGCTGGCCGCCACACCGAATAGCGCGGCTCGGCGTCGGCATGGTGTTTCAGCATTCGCGTCCGCTGCATCGGCAGACGGTGCTCGAGAACATCGTCTTCGGGCTTCTGCCCGATCGGTTGACGCGGTTGCTTCCCAGCGGCGTCGTCGATTCGCAGGCCCGTGAGATTGCGGAGCGCGTCGGACTGGGCGCTGTGCTGGATCGGCGCCCCGCCACGCTGCCGTTCGCCGATCTGCGCAAGATGGAGATTGCCAAAGCCATCGCCCGCAATCCGAAGGTCGTGCTGATCGACGAGCCCTTCGCCGGCCTGACGTCGCGCGAGACCGCGTCCGTCGCGACGCTGATCGCCGAAATGCGCAACGACCACCGGGCGGTCCTGATCGTCGATCACAACGTGAAAGGGATATCCGCGCTCGTCGACAGAGTTCTCGCCATGCATGCGGGCGAGCGGATCGCCGAGGGCGCGGCCCAGGAAGTCATGGAGAATGAGACCGTGCGGAGGGTCTATCTCGGCGGCGCGCTCGAAACGACGGCGCGTCCGGAGGCCGCCTTCGGCGATGTTGCGAAGCCTTTCCTCGATATCAGGAATCTGAGCGTCGTCTACGACAAGGCGCAGGCGCTGGAGAACGTTTCCCTCCATGTGCATCAGGGCGAATTCGTCGCGATCGTCGGACTGAACGGCGCCGGCAAGACGACCCTGTTCAATGCGGTTTCGGGTCTCGTGCCCTATTCCGGGGACATTCGGCGGCAGGGCCAATCGCTGCGCAGAAGGACGGCGGCGACGATCGCGCGCGAAGGGATCGTCCAGTCACCCGAGGGGCGCGAACTCTTCGGCGCGATGACCGTGCGCGAGAATCTCGACATGGGCGGGCACGGCCTCAAGGAAGTGGACAGGTCCGAACGCCGGGAATGGCTGTTCGATCTGTTCCCGATCCTGATGGAGCGTCAGACGCAGACGGCGGCGACGCTGTCCGGCGGAGAGCAACAGATGCTGACGATCGCTCGCGCCTTGATGATGAAGCCCGCCTTGCTGATCCTCGACGAGCCGACGCTCGGCCTCGCCCCGCTCATCATGGAGCAGATTTCGAAGGCGCTCGAGCGGCTTCGGAGGGCGGCGGAAATTACGGTGCTTCTCGGCGAGCAGAACGTCACCTTCGCCTTGCCCCACGCCGACCGCGTCTACGTGCTCGAACGCGGCCGGATCATTTGGGAGGGCGGACCCGGCCAATTCGCAAGGGAAGCCGGGGCGCAATATCTCTAGCCGCATGCGGATTCGCCGACGAGGGGCGCAAAAATCGCAGCGGCGCTGGCTGAGCGCGGTTCGGCGGCAAAAATTGCGATCGGCGCGTGGACCCACGCGAGCGCGAATGCGGCTTTTGCGCGGCGGATTCTGGTCACATTCGAAGCGCCAAATGCCGGCCGAATCAAAACCTCGAAGGCTCAGTCGATCATGCGGAATTTTGAACTCCCCGGCAGATCCCTGGCTGCGGGAAAAAGAGGCGTGGCGGCGACCTCGCATCCGACGGCGACCTTTGCCGCCATCGAGGCGCTGCGCGGCGGCGGCAACGCCGTCGACGCCGCCGTCGCAGCATGCGCCGTCCAGTGCGTCGTCGAAGCGGGATCGACGGGAATCGGGGGCGACTGCTTCGCGTTGCTGTCGCGCGGCGGTTCTGCGGACGTGATCGCCTACAACGGTTCGGGACGAACCCCGGCGGCGGCCACGGCAGAATGGTACGAACGTCATGGCGTCGAGAGCATCGAGCGCCATTCCCCCCACGCCGTCACCGTCCCCGGCGCTGTTGAAGCTTGGGCGCGGCTGATCAAGGATCATGGCCGCTTGACGATCGGTGCGGCGCTCGAGCCCGCGATCGAGCTGGCGCGAGACGGATACGCCGTTTCGCCGCGCGTTTCCCACGACATCGGCAAGCAACGCGATCTTCTCAGACGAGATCGGACGGCAAGCCGCATTTTCTTGAACGACGGCGAAGCGCCGAGCGCCGGAGCCTTGCAGCGGCAGCCCGAGCTCGCCCAGACGCTGGAGGCGATTGCGCGCGAGGGTTCCGACGCCTTCTATCGAGGCCCGATCGCTCGAGAGATGGTCGCCTATCTGCAAGACCTCGGCGGGCTGCACGTCGAGGCGGATTTCGAGCGCGCCAAAGGCGAATACGTGACGCCGATCACGACCGAGTTCCGCGGGCGGACGATCTATGAATGTCCGCCGAACGGCCAGGGCGTCATTGCGCTGATGATCTTGAAGATCCTGTCGCGCTTCGAGGTCCGGCCCGATCCGCTCGACATCGACAATCTTCACATCGAAATCGAAGCGGCCCGCCTCGCCTACGCCGCGCGTGACGCTTTCCTGGCGGACCCGGCGAAAGGGGAAGTTCCGGTCGACTATCTTCTTTCCGATCGCCTCGCCGACGCTCTTGCGGCGAGGATCGATCTCTCCCATGCAATCGAGCGCTTGCCGGCATTCTCCGCGCCCGAGCACCAGGATACCGTCTATATCGCGGTCGTCGACGAGGAGCGCAACGCCGTAAGCTTCATCAATTCGCTCTTCAACGGTTACGGCAGCGGACTGGTGAGCCCGAACTCGGGCGTTCTCTTCCATAACCGCGGCCAGGGTTTCGTTCTCACTCCCGGTCATCCAAATCGGATAGCGCCCGGCAAGCGCCCGATGCACACCATCATTCCCGGGATGGCGGCCGAGAAGGGTCGCGTGTTCATGCCGTTCGGCGTGATGGGCGGCCAGTATCAGGCGATGGGGCACGCTCACCTGCTCTCGAAGCTGTTCGATCACCGTCTCGATCTGCAGACCGCGATCGACTTGCCGCGGTTGTTCCCGTCGCCGGGAACGAACGTCGTCGAAATGGAGCAGCGTTTGCGCGATCTGCACGGAGCGACACTCGAAGCGAGAGGCTTCGTGATCCGTCCGCCCGCCTGGCCGATCGGCGGCGCTCAGGCGATCTCCATCGATTGGCAGCGCGGAACGCTGTTGGGCGCTTCGGACCCGCGCAAGGACGGCTGCGCGCTCGGCTTCTGACCGGGCTTCTGCGTACGGCGCGGGCGCATATTCTCATTCCCCGCCCTCCGACCACAAACCGCTTGCCGCCGCAAGGCCGTTCCCCTGGTACGTCGACAATCAAGCGGCCCGGATCGCCCTTCTCACAGCCCCCGAACCCGCCATGACGACGACCATTAGAAACACGCCGCGAACCACCGATTGCCAGTAGGCGCTGAGGCTGATCCAGCCGAGACCATTCTCGAAATTCAAGACATTGAAGATGAGGCCGAGCAGGAGCACGCCGGCGAGCGTCGCCGAGACTGAGCCGAGTCCGCCGGTCAAGAGCGTGCCGCCGACCACGACGGCCGCGATCGAAAAAAGCTCCCAGCCGACTCCCTCCGCCGGCTGCCCGGCGCCGAATTGCGCGGCGAGGATCACGCCCGCAAGACCCGCGCAAACCCCCGATTGGACATAGGTCCAGAACTTCACCCGGTCTACGGCCAAGCCCATGAGCCGCGCCGCCTCCTCGTTGCCGCCGATCGCGAGCACGGCGCGGCCGAACGCCGTCAGATTGAGCAGGACGACGCCGTAGACGTAAGCGATCCCGGCGATCCATGCGGGCACGGGGAAGCCGAGGAGATCGCCCTGGCCGAGCCAAGTGAAGTCGGTGTCGTAGGAGACCGAAACGGATTGGTTGTGGGCGAGCAGGAGCCCCGTCCCGCTCGCCATCAGCATGCCGGCGAGCGTCGCGATGAACGGCATGATCTTCATCCGCGTCACCATGAAGCCGTTGACCGCGCCGATCGCGAGCCCGGCGCCGATCCCCCCCAGGAGCCCCGGCAGGAGGCCGTAGGGCGAAAGGATCGCCGAGATGACGCTCACGCAGGCCGCGGTGGTTCCGACCGAAAGGTCGATGCCGCCGGTCATGATCACGAAACACATGCCGAGGCTCGTCAGCGCGAACATCGAATTGTAGCGGAGCACGCTCAAGACGTTGTAGGCGCCGAGGAAGTGGTCGTAGCGCAGCGCGCCGAAAGCGATGAGCAGCACGAGCGCGATCAGGACGCGCTGCCGACTCGCGAAGGCGAGAAGAGCGTCGCGGGGCCTCTGAGGGCGACTGATGAGCGCCGCGAGGCTCATTCGGCCCTGCCCCGCTGCTGCGACCAGACGGCGCCGGCGATGATCGCGCCCTTGACGACGAGCGCGGCGGCGTCGGGCACGCCGTTGGCGAGCAGCGTGTAACGCACGAGCTGGATGAGGAGCGCGCCGATGAGCGAGCCGACGACGCTCGCCTGGCCGCCGGTGAAGGGCGTGCCACCCACCGCGACCGCGGCGATCGCGTCGAGCTCCATGCCGAGCCCGACCAGATTGGCGTCGCTCGACGAGTTGATGGAGATGACGACGAGGCCGGCGACGCCGGCGCACAGGCCGCTGATCGCGTAGACCCAACGCTTGACCCGGTTGACGGGAACGCCGGCGAGCCGCGCCGCCCGTTCGTTGCCGCCGACCGCCAGGATCTCGCGCCCGAACAGCGTGCGGCGCACCGCCCAGGCCGCCGCCGCCACCAAGGCCAGCATGACGATCACCTGAAACGGCACGCCGACGATCCGCCCGAGCCCGATGAACTGGAAAGTCGGGTTGTGAAAGACTTGCAGGTTGCCGTTGGTCAGGACCTGGCCGATGCCCCGTCCCGCGATGAACATGACGAGCGTGCCGACGATCGGCTGCACCTTAAAGCGGGTGATGAACCAGCCGTTGAAAGCGCCGAGCAGTCCAACGGCGGCGATCGGAACGATGAAGGCAAGCAGATTGCCGATCGCCGGATGGGCGACGCCGAACGGGCTCAGGAAGATCAGCGGCGCAAGCGCGCCCGAGATCGCCATGAGCGAGCCGACGGAGAGGTCGATGCCGCCGGTCGCGATGACGAGCGTCATGCCGACCGAGACGATCACGATGGTCGCGACCTGGGTCAGGTTGACGTTCAGGGTCTGCCAGCTCGCGAAATGCGGCGTCACCGCGAAATTGAAGGCAAGCAGGACGATCAGCGCCGAAAGCGCCGCATAGCGGCGGAAGAAGCCGGGGGCGGAGACGGTGAGGCCCTGCCGGTCAATCGGAACGTCAGCCATCCGCCGCTCCGGTGGCCGCAGGATCCTGGTGCGCCATCGCGGCCATGACCGCCGCCGCGCTCGCCTCCCCGCGCGGCAGGTCGGCCACCGTCCGGCCGTCGCTCAACACGAACACTCGGTCAGCCCCTTCCGTGATCTCCTCGAGCTCGGAGGAGATCATGAGCACGCCGAGTCCGTTGTCGGCGAGCTCGCGGATGAGCCGCTGGATCTCCGCCTTCGCCCCGACATCGATGCCCCGGGTCGGCTCGTCGAGGATGAGCAGCTTCGGATCGGCGCAGAGCCAGCGCGCGAGCAGGACCTTTTGCTGGTTGCCGCCCGAGAGCTCGCGGATCTTCTGCTCGGGCCCCGCGGCCTTGACGCCGAGGCGCGCCATGAAGCGCTCGACGATCTCGCGCTGGCGCCGCTCGTCGACCACGCCCATGGCGACAAGCCGCGGCAGGATCGCGAGCGTGATGTTCTCGCGCACCGACATGTCCGGCACGATGCCGTCGGCCTTCCGATCCTCGCTGCAATAGCCGACCCCGAGCGCGATCGCCTCCTTGGGCTCCTTGGGAGCGACCTGTTTGCCCAGGATGCGAATCGTCCCGGCGTCCGGCGGATCGGCGCCGAAGACGGCTCGCGCCGTCTCGGTGCGCCCCGAGCCCAAGAGGCCGGCGAGGCCGACGATCTCGCCCGCGCGCACCTCGACCGTCGCATTGCGAACCTTCCGCCCGATCTTGAGACCTTCGGCGGCGAGCACTTCGGCGCCGGCCTTGGCGTTGGTCGCCGTGAAACCGGTCGCGTGGGCGCGCACGGTCTCGAGGTCGCGCCCCAGCATCGCCGCGACAAGATGGAGCTTGTCCACCTCGTCCATCAGGCTCGTCGACACGGTGCGGCCATCGCGCATGACCGTCACCCGGTCGCAGACTTCATACAGCTCGTCGAGCCGGTGCGAGATGAAAATGACGGCGACGCCCTGGCCGCGCAGGCGGCGCATGACGTCGAACAGGACGGCGACCTCGCGCTCGTCAAGCGACGAGGTCGGCTCGTCCATGATGACGAGGCGCGCCTCGAACGAGACGGCCCGGGCGATCGCCACCATTTGCTGGATCGCCGTGGAGTAGTCCATGAGCGGCCGATGAACGTCGATGTCGACATTGAACCGCCTCAGGAGATCGTGCGCCTCGGCGTTCATGCCCCGCCAGTCCAGAAAGCCGTAGCGGCGGCGCTCGCGGCCAAGAAAGATATTCTCGGCGACCGAGCGGAAGGGAACGAGGTTGATCTCCTGATAGATCGTGCTGATGCCGCCGCGCTGCGCGGCCTGGGGCGAAGCGAATTCGATCGATCGGCCGCCGAACAGAATCGTCCCGCCGTCCCGGCGGTAGGCGCCGGTCAGGACTTTGATGAGGGTCGACTTGCCCGCTCCGTTCTGGCCGACGAGCGCCATGATTTCACCGGAGGCGACCTCGAGCGAAGCGGCGGAGAGCGCCTTGACGCCCTGGAAGCGCTTGTCGATGTCGCGCATGACGAGCAGCGGTTCGGTCATCAGGCGATTCCAGGGTGCTTGCGGCCCGGCTCAAAAAGGAGCCTCCCGCCGGCAGAAGAGCAGGCGGGAGGCGTTTCGACAAGAGACATAGACCGGAATCAGTAGGCCTTCGGAAGCGCCTCCTTGGCGTTGCTGGCGTCGAAGAACTGATCCGGGTTGATGATCATCGGCGGGATCTTGTCGCCGTTGGCGTACTTGTACAGGATGTCGAACGACGCCGGCCCGAAGCGGGGGTTGCACTCGCAGGAGCAGCCAAGCTTGCCGTCCGCGATGGCCTGGAGCGCGTCCTTCTCGCCGTCGATCGACACGACCAGGATGTCCTTGCCCGGGACCTTGCCGGCCGCCTCGATCGCGGCGATGGCCCCAAGCGCCATCTCGTCATTGTGGGCATAGACGATCGTCGCGTCGGGGTGCGCCTGGAGCAGCGTCTCGGCGACCTGCCGCCCCTTGTCGCGGGCGAAATCGCCGGACTGGCTCGCCAGGATCGCCATCTCCGGCGCCTTGGCCTTGATGGTCTCGTCGAAGCCTTTCTTGCGGTCGTTGGCGGGCGAAGCGCCGACGGAGCCCTCGAGCTCGATGATCTTGCCCTTGCCGCTGGTCTTCTGGATCGTCCAGTCGGCGACTCGCTGTCCTTCGAGGACGAAGTTCGAGCCGATGAAGGCCAGGAAATCGACGCCGGGCTTGGCGAGGCTCGGGTCGACGTTGCGGTCGACCAAGAGCACCGGAATGCCGGCCTTCTTGGCGTTCATGACCGCCGGGATGAGCGGCTTTTCCTCGCGCGGCGGCAAGAAGATGAAATCGACGCCTTGCGCGATCATGCTGTTGACGTCGGCGACCTGCTTGGCGGCCGAGCCGGCGGCGTCGGTATAGACGAGCTGACAGCCGCGCTTGGCGGCCTCGTCTTTCATGCTCGCCGTCTGCGCCAGACGCCACGGATTGTTGCTCTCGGTCTGCGCGAAACCGACTTTATAGGTGGCCTTCTTCTTGAGCGGCGGCACTTGGCCGAACGCCGGCACGATCGTCAGGCCGGCGGCGGCGCCGACGGAGCCGATCAGCAAGTCTCTACGGTTGATGGGCATGCGTTTCCTCCTGGTCATACGCGAATTCGCGCGATTGAAGACGGCGTCTTCGCCGATCGCGGTGGGAAGTAAGCGGCGACTCAGGCTTTTCCCGGGCGACGCCCGCCGCGTGCCCCGCCACGCGCGAATAGGATAATAAATTGCTAATTGTTGTCAATGGCAGACCTGATTATGCTCAATTTGGTATTTATGTCATAAGCTTACCTTGCTAATAATATTCGCACTGCGGTGAGGAACTTATGCTCGAGGAGCAGGCTCGGACGAGGCCCGCCCAAAAGCGCCGCGCGACCGGCGCGCGGAACGCAGCAGCCTCGGCTTCGCCTCGGCGGCCGACCATGGTCGACGTCGCGAACGAAGCGCGAGTCTCGCAAACAACGGTTTCGCTGATCCTCAACCACGCGGACGGCGCCCGGCTCTCCGCTGAAACGCGAAAGCGCGTGGTCGAGGCCGCCGGCCGCCTCGGATATCGGCCCGGACGTCGCCACGGCGCGCCGGCGCCGGCTTCCGCCGCTTCGATCGGGTATGTCTGCGACGAGATGTCGACCGATCCCTGGACAGCGATCGGCCTCGACGGCGCACGGGAGAAGGCGTGGGAGCATGGCTTGACGGTCATCGTCATGATCACGCGCGGCGACGCCGACATCGAGGCCGTCGTGCTCGCGCAGCTTCTCGCCCAGCCTCTCGTCGGCCTCGTCTACGCGACCATCAACACTCGGCTCATCCATCCGCCGGCGGCGTTGTTTCGCCTGCCGACCGTGTTACTCAACTGCCACGTCGCGAATGGCGCCTTGACCTCCGTCGTTCCCGGCGAAGTCGCAGGCGGCCACGCCGCGACCGACGTCCTCATTCGCGCTGGGCACAGGCGCATCGCCTACGTCAATGGCGAAGGGAGCATGGAGGCTGCGCGCCATCGGCTGCGCGGCTATCGTCAGGCGCTCGCGACGGCTGACCTCCCCTTCGACCCGGATCTTGTTCGCGAGGGCAACTGGCAGCCGCTGTCGGGCTACGAGGCGACGCGCGAGTTGATGGCGCTTCGCACGCCGCCGACTGCGATGTTCTGCGCCAACGATCTCATGGCGGTGGGATGCTATGAAGCGCTGCGGGAGCTCGGCCGGCGCATCCCCGACGACGTCGCCGTCATGGGCTACGACGACCGCGAGATCGCCCGACACCTTCATCCACCGCTCTCGACGGCGCTCCTGCCGCATTTCGAGATGGGCTCGATCGCCGCGGAGATCCTGATCGACCGCGCCGCGGGCATGATGGCCCAGCCGCGGCAGATCAAGGTCGAGTGCCCGATCGTGATGCGAAGCTCGGTGTGATAGGGCTCGATCAGAAGCAAAAGAAGGAAAATCCCATGTCGGAAGGACTGCATGCGCTGGCCGCCGCCGCGCTGAAGGACCTCGAGGTCGTGTTCAAGGCGATGCCGGAGGACGCGCTCGACGGCCTGATCGAGGAAATCGTCAAGGCCAGGCGCATTGTCGTGTTCGGCCTCGGCCGCGAGGGGCTGCAGATGCGCGGGTTCGCGATGCGGCTCTTCCACATGGGCCGCAACGTCGCCATTTGGGGCGACATGACGACGCCCGAGGTGGGGCCGGGCGATCTGTTGATCGTCTCGGCGGGACCCGGCGACCTTGCGACCGCGCGCGCGCTCGCCGACGTCGCCGGGCGCGCCGGCGCACGCACTGCGCTCGTGACCGCCCAGCCCGGGGGTGAGCTCGCGAGGCGAGTTGACGCCGTGACCGTGATCCCGGCGCAGACGATGGCCGATGATCGAGCCGCGAAGCTTTCCGTGCTGCCGATGGGATCGTTGTTCGAGGCGTCGCAGATGATCGCGTTCGAGCTCGCGATCCTGAAACTGCGCCCGCGCTTCCACGAAACCGCGGAGACCATGCGCGCGCGCCACACCAATCTGGAATAGGCGCCTATCCGCGTGCATGTCCAACGTCTCCACATTCCTCCCGTTACCGGGGTGGAATGCCAGCGCCCGCTTCGGGTCGCTCCGACCCGGGCGCTCACGATTCGGGAGCCGTCTCTGAACGATTGGGCGACATGACATTTTGCGCAATTGCGCTTTGCCCGGAACGAAAGAGAGCGCCGGAGGAAAGCGAAATTCGAGGAAAGAGGATTGTCCCGCCATCTCAAGGTTCAGCGTTCTTCGCATTGCGCCTTCTCGCGACCTTCCTTAAATCTCTCTCGCATCCCGCCATGATAGGGACGAGTCCATGAGCGCGACCGCCGAAAAGCCGCTATGCGCCTGCTTTCGGGCCGGCGAGCCGTTCATCGGCAAGCAGGGCTTCTCCTATGCGCCGGCGATCTCCGCCGAATCAGTCGGCGCCTGCGGCATCCATATGCAGCTCCTGACCATGCCGCCCGGAGCGCGCGCCAAAGCGCACAAGCACGAACGCCACGAGACGGCCATCTATGTGCTGAGCGGCGAGGCCGGCACCTGGTACGGCGAAAGGCTCGAACATCACATCGTCTCGCGCGCCGGCGATTTCGTCTACATCCCGGCCGACGTGCCCCACTTGCCCTACAATCGGAGCCAGACCGAGCCGGCGGTAGCCGTCGTCGCCCGCACCGACCCCAACGAGCAGGAAAGCGTCGTCATGCTGCCGGAGCTGGATTCGATTCACGCTTAAGCTGCGAGGCCTGTTTGCGGCGGCTACCAGGATTCAATAGGGTTTGGTAGAAAGTTCTCCATGGCAGGCGGTGACGATCTCGTCTTGAGGCGGCTCCGCGCGGAGCTCGACGCGGCTTATGGCGAGGGGCTCGAGCGCGTGGTCCTCTACGGTTCGCGCGCCCGTGGTGACGCGCGTCCCGACTCCGACTACGACGTCGCTGTTTTCCTGAAGAACTTCGAAGGCTTTGGCCGAAAAGCCGCTCGGACCGCTGCAATCGAAGCAGATATCCTTTACGACACGGGAGCCGTGATCAACGCATTGCCGTTCAAGGCCGGCGCCTACCGCGACCGAACGGGACTCATGCACGAATTGCGGCGCGAAGGCCGCGACCTTTGAAACCGGAGACGCGCAAGTTTCTCGACAAGGCGCACGGCGATCTTGCCGACGCAAGAATGGTCGCCGCGGTCGAATTGTCGCACATCGCCGCCCGTTCCGCTTACTACGCAGCCTTCCATGCGGCCGAGGCCTTCATTTTCGAAAGAACGGGCAAGGTCGCCAAGACGCATTCGGGCGTGCGCTCGGAATTCACCCGGCTCGCAAGGTTCTCGCCCGAGATTGGGAAGACTTTCTCCGCGTTCCTGGCTGAAGCCTACAAGTTCAAGGAGGTCAGCGATTACAGCGTTGGATCCGACTCAGAATGTGACGGCCGACTAGGCCGCCAGCGCCACATCGAATGCCGAGCGCTTTGTCGCCAACATCGTCGCAATGCTGGAGAGTGGAAACTGGCCGCCGACCGCGTGATTTTGTCGACAAAATCACAATCCACTGCCGCCGAGAGCCCGCAATAAACGCATTTACTTCCGGCTCGTTCAGCACGATGGCCATCAGCGCGGACGTATCGACCGCAATCATCTAGGCAAGCCGTCCTCGCCATAGAGGAAGTCCTGGCTGCGCGCCGCGTTCGGGCCGGTCGACGCTTTCGCGGCCGCCGTTCTCCGCACAACCTCGAGTAGCGCGCGCCGAGATTTTCTGTCCGGCGGCGCTCTGACAGGCGCGATGCGCGCCACAGCGTGTCCGTGCCGAGTCAGAATGACCTCGTCCCCAGCCTCAGCGCGTCGAACAAGCTCCGTCAATTGCCCCTTGGCTTCGGTAACCGACACACGCATTTGCAATTAGACCAGTTCCAGGTCCAAATTTGTAGACTAATTCATGGTCCAAAGCGAACGTCACTCTTTCGTTCTTCTGATCTTCCGGATACGCCTACATAGGAAGGCGCCGAGCAGTCGGCGGTCACGCGCACGACTTTGCCGGTAGTGATTTCGACCGGGCCCCGGACGAGCGCCCGCATTTCGCTCGAGCTGCAGAAAATACCGCCTGGGGCTGGAACGCTGAGACGCCCGAGCACGTCTTACCGCCGGCATTGACGGCGCCCGAGCGACGGACGAGGAAGCTACGCAAAGCGGCGAACGCCCTGCCGTCGTTCGCGCGCCGTCGTTCGGGCCACCCGGAAAGGACGCTCTCCATGTATATCGCCATGAACCGCTTCAAGGTCCTCAAGGGCGCCGAGGGCGCGTTCGAGAGCGTCTGGCTCTCGCGCGACAGCTATCTCGATCGCGTTCCGGGCTTCATCGAGTTCCATCTTCTCCGCGGACCCGAGCGCGACGACCACGTGCTCTACGCGTCCCACACGGTCTGGGCGAGCAGGGACGCCTTCACGGCCTGGACGCAATCCGAGCATTTCCGCGCCGCGCATCGCGACGCCGGCGTCAACAAGCCGCTCTATCTCGGCCATCCCGAGTTCGAGGGTTTCGAGGTCCTCCAGACCGTCAGAAACCCGCACGCCCGCGATCAAGCGGCCTGATCCCGTGCGGCTATGACGCCCGCTTGCGGCTGCCTTTTGGGCGGCGTTGCACGATAACCAGGCGGAACGGCCTGCCTTCCACCCTTGCCTGCGACAGGCGGCTGTGCGAAACGCCGACAAATCGATTCAACGTTCTCTTTCCGCGAAGGAACGCAAGCCGATGATCGTCGGCGTTCTGAATCAAAAGGGGGGCGTCGGCAAGACGACCGTCGCGATCAACATGGCGGCGAGCTTCGCCCTCGCCGGCGAGCGGGTCCTCCTCATCGACGCCGATCCGCAGGGCAGCGCGATGGCATGGTCGAGCTCGCGCGATAGCGAGCCGCCCTTCTCAATCGTCGGCATGGCGAAGCCGACTTTGCATCGCGATCTGCCTCGGCTCGCCAGGGACTACGACATCGTCGTCATCGATGGCGCGCCGCGGATCAACGATCTCGGCCGCTCGGCGATCCTAGCCAGCGACTACGTGCTCATTCCGGTCCAGCCCTCACCCTACGACGTCTGGGCGGCGGCCGACACCGTGGCGCTCATCCGCGAGGCGCAGGTCCTGAAGGAGAGCCTGATGGTCGCCTTCGTGGTCAACCGACGCATCGCCAGGACCGCGATCGGCCGCGACGCGGCCGAGGCGCTCGGGCAATTCGAGGATGTCCCGGTGCTCGCCGCCGCGCTGCATCAACGCGTCGTCTACGCCGAAAGCGCGGCCAGGGGGCTTTCGGTGCTCGAGGCCGCGCCTTCGAGCGAGGCCGCGCGGGAAGTCGACGCCCTCGCCCGCGAGGTCCTCGCCGCAAGAAAGAGGAAAGCCGCCTGATGAGGAAGACCGTGTCTACTCGCTCGCGTAGGGAATTTTGCCGGAACCACCTGGAGTCATTGGGCTCTTCGGCGCCTTTTCGTCCAGTATCGGCTGAAATTCAAGAAGTTGCCTGATATTTTCCCTGCCGCAGGGAAACGGTTCACCGACGACGCTACCGCCGGAACTCGGGCTTGAGCGCCGCGTAGAGCGCCGCGAATCGTTTTCTCTGCCTGGCGAAGGCCGCCGCGAGCTCCGCATCCGGCTCGGTCACGTCGGCGATCTTCGGCGGCTTGCAGGCCGCTTCGGCCGGCTCGCCGGTCGCGCCCATGCGCGCCAGCCGCGCGGCGCCGAAGGCGGGGCCGGCCTCGCCGCCCTGCATGCGTTCGACGGTGAAGCCGGTCGCGGCGGCGATCATGCGCGTCCACAGCGCGCTCTTGGCCCCGCCCCCGATGAGGCCGACGCGCTCGATCGCCGCGCCGGCCGCGTGAAGACAGTCGCGCGCGTCGGCGAGCGTCAGCGCGACGCCTTCCATCACGGCGCGGGCGACGTCGGCGCGGCTCGTCGTCTCGGTCATGCCGAACAGCACGCCGCGAGCGTAAGGATCGTCGAGCGGCGTGCGCTCGCCGGACAGATAGGGCAGGAAGATCAGACCGCCCGGCCCGCGGTAGCGGTCGGCCGCCGCGCGCTCGAGCAGGTCAGGCGTTTCGCCGAGAAGGCGCCCGGCGAAAGCGAGCGCTCCGGCCCCGTTCAGCATGGCGGCCATCGCATACCAGCGGCCGGGCAGGGCGTGGGCGAAACTATGCACCAACTGATCCGGCGCCCTGAGATAGCGGTCGGTCGTGACGATGAGCTGGGTCGCGGTGCCGAGAGAGACGAAGGCTGCGCCGGGCGCGATCGCGCCGAGGCCCACCGCTCCCACAGCCGCGTCGCCGCCGCCGGCGACCACCAGGGCGCGCGGCAGCCCGAACTCCTCGGCGGCTGCGGGGCGGACCTCGGCGACCGGCGAGGGGCCCTCGAGAAGCGGGGGCGCCCAAGCCGGCTCCGCGCGGCAGGCGGCGAGCGCCTCGGCCGACCAGGTTCGGGAGGCCTCGTCGAGCATCCAGGTTCCGGCGGCGTCGCTCATGTCTGTGCCGCGCTCGCCGCAAAGCGCGAGGCGCAGGTAATCCTTCGGCGCAAGCACGCAATCGATTTGACGGCGCCGCTCGGCTTCGTGACGGCTGAGCCACAGGAGCTTGGGGCCAGTGAAGCCGGGCATCGGCTTCACCCCGACGACGCCGGAAAGCTGTGGATGGTCGCGGGCGAGCTCCTCGGCTTCGGCATTCGCTCGGCCATCGTTATGCAGGATCGCTGGGCGGACCGGCCTGTCCGACCGGTCGAGCGCGACGGCGCCGTGCATCTGGCCGGAAAAGCCGATCGCCCGCACGGAGCCGAGCGCCTTCGGGGCCGCATCGCGAAGATCGGCGACCGCGCGGGCCATTGCGGCCCGCCAAATGTCGGGATCCTGCTCGGACCAGCCGGGCTTGGGTCGGTCGGGCGAATACCCGCGCAAGGCGCTGGCGACCGCCGCGCCCTCCTCGTCGACCAGCAGGGCCTTGAGTCCGGATGTGCCGCAGTCCAGCCCGAGATACATCAATCAACGATGCGCCGATCTCGGGGCGTTTCACAAGCTCGCGTTCAGGCGCAGCATTCCCCGATTGCGCGGCAAAACGCGAAAGCGTTGCGGGTCTGCCAGCCGCTCGGCGATTCGCTGTCGCCCTCCTCGGCCGATGGAAAATACCCGTCCTCGTCCTTTTCAGTTTCCAGGCCGCGCTCGAGAATGTGGCGCAATCCGGCCAGGATCGGTGTCTCCGCGCCACGGACAGCGTCCTTGACCCCCCTCCAGTCGCTGTCGTTGGCCATACGGGCGAAGTCGCTCACGAGCCGCGAAGCCAGCATGCCGCTCGACAGTTTGTGACGCGCGGCTTCTCGCGAGAACTGGCGGGCGAAATCGCCGCCGATCGAGGCGACCGCCGCGCGGGCGACGTGCGGATTGGAGCAGGAGACGACAATCTCGCGTGTGATCATAGGTTCCCTCACGGAGCTCGATGGACCTGCTTCTGACGTATCAATTTGTTCTCAGCGTGGCGTTGCTTTCAGCCGGAATGAAATGTTTGGCGCCGGGGCGCCGGAACTCTCGTTGCGGCGATACTGTCAAAGTTTTGTCATGTCGCTTATGTGCAGCGCAGCATGAATTTACGCTTCAATTTGTTCGACAACCGCCTAAGTTGACGCGATTGGGTAATTCAGATCAGATGATTAACTGTCGCGACGTTCCGTAACTGAGCCTGCGAGGAGAACGCCCTCGAGCCGGCAGCCGTCATTTCCGCGACAGCGCGAGGATCTGGTCGGCGTGACGGATCGGCTCGCACACCGCATGACGGCCGTCGTCAGGAGTCTTGCAGAAGAGCGAGCGGCGAGCGAGACGATCGGTTCGTCGCACAAGAGGAGCGCCGCCTTGACCGCAAAGGCAAGCGCCGTCCGCCGCCTCGCGAGTGCGAGCGACCGTTCGTTCAAAACATTGCCCCAGCTTATTAACGGCGATGCTGTCCACGACTCTCTTCCTCGGCTTGCCGCAATCGAGCGCGCCGATCCGGCCGTCCTTCGAAATGGAGCCGAGGTCAGCCAGGACTTCGCCCGGGCCGGCCTCAGACGTTCGCGATGCGCCCTGCGCGTGATCGGGGCAGGCAGTGCATGATATGGGTTGCAGGCAGGAGCTGTTGCCGATCCGATTCGGCTGGCCGGCTCCGCTGTTGCCGCTTCAGTCCCGCGACGCCTGCTCGAGGGCCTTCGGCGCAGGGCCAAAGGCCGCTTGAAGCTCACATTTCCGCGGTCAGATAGCCGTCACTTCGAGGCCGGCGCAAATTTCGACGATAATAGGCGTATTCCAGCTCATGGGCGCACTCCGGAAGGTTTGTTTGCAAAAAAGAGGCGTTGCTCCTTTGCGAGGCCGACGCTACCAAGCGTCGCGCGAGCCGTCTCCAACGCTTTCGTACTAATCGCCCCGCGGGCGAAACTGCGACATATCCGGAAAAATGCTTCAAACGCCGCGAAATTGTTCTCGATCTTGCAAACGGAAACGGGCAATCGTCGCCCGCAAGACCAGTCGAGGGGAATCCGAGTCTCGTGCGGTTTTCGATTTTCAACCTGGCCCGGCAGGCCCTGTCGGGCAATGAAGGATGGCCGGAGCAGTGGCGCAGCCCCGAGCCGAAGGCGGCTTATGACGCGGTCATTGTCGGGGCCGGCGGGCACGGTTTGGCGACCGCCTATTATCTCGCCAAGGAGCATGCGCTGACCAAAGTCGCGGTGCTCGAGAAAGGGTGGCTTGGGGGAGGCAACACCGGCCGCAACACGACGATCTTGCGTTCGAACTATTTGTGGGAGGAGTCGGCCGCCCTCTATGAGCACGCGCTGAAGCTATGGGAAGGCCTCTCGCACGAGCTCAATTACAATGTCATGTACTCCCCGCGAGGCGTCATTATGCTCGCCCACAACGCCCATGACATTCAGGTCGGCAAGCGCCATGTCAACGCCAACCGTCTCGCCGGCGTCGACAACGAATGGCTGACGCCCGACGAGGCCAAGGCCTTCTGCCCGATCCTCAACATTTCTCGCGACATCCGCTATCCGATCGTCGGCGCCGCTCTGCAGCGGCGCGGCGGCACGGCGCGTCACGACGCAGTCGCCTGGGGCTATGCCCGCGGAGCGTCGGCGCGCGGCGTCGACATCATTCAGAATTGCGAGGTGACCGCGATCCGGCGCGACGTTTCCGGGGCGGTATCCGGCGTCGGGACGACGCGCGGAGACATCGCGACCAAAAGAATCGGCGTCGTCGCTGCCGGACACTCTTCCGTCGTCATGGCGATGGCGGGCGTGCGCATGCCGCTCGAAAGCTATCCGCTGCAGGCGCTCGTCTCGGAGCCCGTCAAGCCAATGATGCCCTGCGTGGTGATGTCGAACACGATCCACGCCTATATGTCGCAGTCGGACAAGGGCGAGATGGTCATCGGCGCCGGCACGGATTCCTACATCTCGTATTCGCAGACCGGAGGCCTGCACATCGCCAATCACACGCTGGAGGCCATCTGCGAGCTCTTTCCCGCCGTGCGGCGGCTGCGCATGTTGCGCAACTGGGGCGGCATCGTCGACGTCACCCCCGATCGCTCGCCAATCATCGGCCTCACGCCGGTTCCCGGCCTTTACGTCAATTGCGGCTGGGGCACGGGCGGCTTCAAGGCGACGCCGGGCTCGGGGCATGTGTTCGCACATACATTGGCGCGCGGCGAGCCGCACCCGCTGGCTGCGCCGTTCTCGCTCGACCGATTCGTCTCTGGGCGGGTCATCGACGAGGCCGCCGCTGCGGCGGTGGCTCATTGAGGGAGGAGTGATGAAAGCGGAGGCGGTCAATCTCGCGGCGAAGCTGTCGCTCTTCGAGGATCTGTGGTCCCCGAAGATTGTCGCATCCTTCAACGGTCATGACGTCATGCTGGTCAAGGTGAAGGGACGCTTTGTCTGGCATTCCCATCCCGACACCGACGACTTCTTCCTCGTCTTGCGCGGCCGCCTGACACTTGAACTGCGCGACGGCGCGGTGAGCGTGGGACCGGGAGAGCTTTACGTCGCGCCGCGAGGAGTCGAGCACTGTCCCGTCGCCGAAGAGGAAACGGAGCTGCTGCTCATCGAGCCGGCCGGAACGCCGAATACGGGCGATCCTGCTACGGCCGCGCTTAAAACAAAGCTCTGACTCCCATGCTGCTGATCCCCTGTCCCTATTGCGGCATGGAAAGGCCGGAGCTCGAATTCCGCTACGGCGGCGAAGCGCATGTCGCCCGGCCGCCCGATCCCGCCGCCATAGACGACGCAGCCTGGGCGGAATATCTCCACTTCCGCTCCAATCCCAAGGGCGTGCTCGCCGAGCGCTGGCGGCATATCTCCGGCTGCGGGCGCTTCTTCAACTGCCTCCGCGACACCGCGGGCGACAAGATTCTGGCGGTCTACAGGGCCGGCGAGCCGAGGCCGGACCTCGGCGGCGAGGGCGGCCGGTGACTCAGGCGTTTCGCGTCGCCGGCGGCGCCGCGGTCGACCGCGACCGTCCGGTCTCCTTCACGTTCGACGGCGTCGCCTACGGCGGCTACGAGGGCGACACGCTGGCCTCCGCCCTCCTCGCGAACGGCGTGCGTCTCGTCGGCCGCTCCTATAAATATCACCGCCCGCGCGGGATCGTCTCGGCCGGCGCGGAGGAGCCAAACGCGCTCGTCGGCGTCGAGCGCGGCTCCGGCCGGTTCACGCCGAACCTGCGCGCGACGCAGGTCGAGCTGTACGACGGCCTCGTCGCGACGAGCCAGAATCGCTGGCCCTCGCTCGCCTTCGACGTTGGGGCGATCAACGACGTCTTCTCGCCCCTCTACGGCGCGGGCTTCTACTACAAGACCTTCATGGGTCCGGATCTGTTCGGCAAGAACTGGGCCTGGAAGACCCTCTACGAGCCCGTCGTCCGGCTTGCCGCGGGTCTCGGGACCGCGCCGACGGAGCCCGATCCGGACCGTTACGTTCGCTATTTCGATCATTGCGACGTGCTGATCGTCGGGGCCGGCCCTGCGGGCCTCGCCGCGGCGCTCGCCGCGAGCGAGAGCGGGGCGGACGTGGTCGTCTGCGACGAGAATTCTGCGCCAGGCGGTTCGCTTCGCGCCGAGACGCGCGCCCGCATCAGCGGCAAGAGCGCTGGCGAGTGGCTCGAGGAGGCGATCGCTGCGCTCGGCGAGGCGCCGAACGTGCGGCTCATGATGCGAACGCAGGCTTTCGGCTATTACGCGCAGAATTTCGTGGCGTTGAGCGAGCGGATTACCGAACCTGACCTTATGACCGACCCTGATCTACCCCGCGAGCGGCTATGGCAGATGCGCGCGAGAGAGGTGGTGCTGGCCACCGGCGCAATCGAGCGCCCGCTGGTGTTCGCCGACAACGATCGGCCGGGGATCATGCTTGCCGATGCGGCGCGCCGCTATCTGATCGAGTACGGCGTCAAGGTCGGCGAGCGCATCGTCGTTGTCACCGCGCACGACAGCGCGTATCGCGCCGCGCTCGACTTGAAAGACGCAGGCGCTGGCGTCGAGCTGATCGCCGATCTCCGCGAGGACGCACCAGGATCATTGCCGGAGGCGGCGCGCGCGGCCGGGCTCCGGGTCGCGACCAAAGCGGCGATTCACGAGGTGCTGGGCCGTCGGCGAGTGACCGGCGTCCGCCTCGCCGCTCGTCCTTTCGGCATGCGGACGTTCGCCTGCGACGCGCTCCTGATGTCGGGCGGCTGGACGCCTTCGGTCCACCTGTTCTCCCAATCGCGGGGCAACCTTGTCTTTGACGAGGGGTTGCAGGCGTTTCGGCCTGGAGCGCCGGTCCAGCGCGAGCGCTCTGCAGGAGCTTGCAACGCCACGTTTGGTCTCGCCGAAGCTCTCGCCGAGGGTAATACGTCAGGGCGAAAAGCCGCCGCGGCGGCGGGCTTTTCTGTCCGAGAGGCTCGCGCCCCGGGCGTCGAAGGGGCGCCGCCGGCCTTCGGCGGAACGCTCGGCGCGCCAGCGCATGTCCGCGGCGATCGCCGCCTCAAGGCCTTCGTCGACTACCAGAACGACGTCTGCGTCAAGGACATCGAGCTTGCGCTACAGGAAGGCATGCGCTCGATCGAGCAGGTCAAGCGCTACACCACCACTGGCATGGGGACCGATCAGGGCAAGCTCTCGAACCTGAACGCGCTCGCTGTCGCCGCGGCGGCGCAGCATAAGCCGATGCCCGAAATGGGACACACGACCTTCCGCCCGCCCTATACGCCGGTGACTTTCGGTGCCTTAGCAGGACCGGCGCGCGGCGATCTGTTCGATCCAATACGGCGCACGCCGATGCACGACTGGGCTTCGGACCGCGGTGGGGCGTTCGAGGACGTGGGCTCGTGGAAGCGCGCTTGGTATTTTCCGCGGGAAGGGGAATCCATGCGCGACGCGGTTGCGCGCGAATGCCGCACGACACGCGCCTCCGTCGGTCTGTTCGACGCCTCGACCCTCGGCAAGATCGAGGTCGTCGGCCGCGACGCGGCTATCTTTCTCGAGCGAATGTACGCCAACGCGTTTCGGAGACTCGAGCCGGGCCGCTGCCGTTATGGTCTCATGCTGAACGAGGCCGGCTTTGTGATGGACGACGGGGTCGTCGCCCGGCTTGCGCCCGACTGCTTCCACGTGACGACGACCACTGGCGGCGCGCCGCGCGTGCTTGCCCACATGGAGGATTATCTCCAGACGGAGTTCACCGATCTGAGGGTCTGGCTCACCTCGACAACCGAGCAATGGGCGGTGATCGCCGTGCAAGGGCCGAAGGCGCGCCAGGCGATCGCCCCGCTCGTCGAAGGCATCGATCTCTCCAACGAGGCTTTCCCGCATATGAACGCGCGCGACGCGCGCATCTGCGGCGTTCCGGCGCGGCTCATGCGCGTCAGCTTCACCGGCGAGCTCGGCTACGAGATCAACGTGGGTTCCGCCCACGGCCTCGACGTGTGGGAGGCCGCGTGGCGCGAAGTCGAGAGGCATGGCGGCTGCCCATACGGAACTGAAGCCATGCATGTGATGCGGGCCGAAAAGGGCTACGTGATCGTCGGCCAGGACACCGATGGCACGGTGACGCTCGCCGATCTCGGCCTCGACAGGGCGATCGGCAAGACGAAAAAGGATTTTGTCGGCAAGCGGTCGCTCTCTCGCCCCGACATGCTGAGAGGCGATCGCAAACAACTCGTCGGCCTCCTCACCGAAGACCCGAACGTCGTTCTCGAGGAAGGCGCCCAGATAACGGCGAGCGCGGCGCCGGCCGTCGGCTCGCCTGCGCTCGGCCACGTGACCTCGTCCTATCGCAGCCCGACTCTGGGGAGGTCGATTGCTCTGGCGCTCGTCGCCGCCGGGCGCTCGCGGATGGACGCGAAACTCTTCGCTCCGATGTCGGATGGCGCCGTCGCTGCGACGGTCACGGCGCCGGTCTTCTACGACAAGGATGGAGCGCGGCTCGATGCCTGATCCTCTGCCTCATCCCTGGCTCGCCCCGCGCCTCCCCTTCGATAGTGTCATCCTGCCTTCGGGGACGCGATTTTCGCTCTCCGACAGGCCGCCGGCGGCTCGCTTCATCTTCCGCGGCGGCGAAGCGGCCCGCCTCGCCTGCTCGACGGCCTTCGACGCCGACCTGCCGCTACAGCTTGGCTCGGCCGGAGTCGGCGACGAGCGAACCGCCTTCTGGCTCGGGCCGGACGAATGGCTGCTGATCGCCGAGGGCGTCGACCCCGAGATGATGGCGGCGGAGATCGAAGCAGCGTTGGTTGGTTCACCCCATAGCCTCGTCGACGTCTCGCATCGTCAGGTCGGGCTCGACATCCGCGGCGCTGACGCAGTGCGCGCGCTCAGCGCCGGATGCCCGCTCGATCTTCGCGTCTCCGCTTTCCCGATGGGGATGGCGACTCGCACGATCTTCGACAAGGTCGAGATCGTCCTGTGGCGCCGCGAAGAGACGGCTTTCCGGGTCGAGGTTTGGCGCTCCTTCGCCGCCTATCTTGTCGCCGCGTTGAACGAAGCCGCTCGCGGCGCGCCAAGTCTTTAGGCGCTTTCCTTCCATCTGCGACCCGAGGCCCCATGTCCTTCGTGGCGACCCCAACCTGTCGGCGCGCGCCAATTGCGCCGGATCGCGCCGTCACTCCGCAGCCTTGGCGCGCGCCTCGGCCCAGGCGGGCTCCAGCGGCAGTTCCGGCTCCGCCGGTGGCTTCCTCCCTTGCGTCGGCGGTTTGGCCCTGCCGGACCCGCCGGACAGCCAGTGCGACAGCCGGTCGAGATAAAGATAGATGACGGGAGTCGTGAACAGCGTCAGTGCCTGGCTGAAGATAAGGCCGCCGAACATGGTGAAACCGAGCGGCTGACGCATTTCCGATCCCGATCCCTGGCTCAACATCAGCGGAATCGAGCCGAGCAGCGCCGCCATGGTCGTCATCATGATCGGTCGGAAGCGCAACAACGCGGCCTCGCGGATGGCCTCGACCGTCGACTTGCCCTCCTCGCGCTCCGCGGCGATGGCGAAATCGACCATCATGATGCCGTTCTTCTTCACAATGCCAATCAGAAGGATGACGCCGATCAGCGCGACGAGGCTGAACTCGTAGCCGAACAGCATAAGTGTCGCGAGCGCGCCGACCCCCGCCGACGGCAACGTCGAGAGGATGGTCAGCGGGTGGATGAAGCTCTCGTAGAGCACGCCGAGAATGATGTAAACGCAAACGAGCGCCGCCAGGATGAGGAGCGGCACCGTCACCAGCGACTCCTGAAAAGCTTGCGCGTTGCCCTGGAAGGTCGTGGTCAGCGAAGAGGGCAGCTGCAATTGCTGCACCGCCTTCTGTACCGCCGCAGTCGCTTGCCCCAGCGCGACCCCATTCGCGAGGTTGAAGCTGATGGTGATCGCGGGAAACTGGCCCTGATGACTGATCGAGAGCGGCGCGACCGGGTTGGTCGTCCATTTGGCGAAGGCGCTCAAAGGAACCATCTGCCCGCTCGTCGGTGAACGAATGTAGAGTTTGTTCAACGTGGCCGGATCGCCCTGCAGGGAAGGCAAGACCTCCTCGACGACCCAGTAAGTATTCACTTGGGTGAAATACTGCGTCACCTCGCGCTGGCCGAACGCGTCGTAGAGCGTGTCGTCAATCAGCTGCGGCTGAATGCCGAACCTCGAGGCCATGTCGCGGTCGATTTTCAGCGTCAGCGTCGTACCTGCGCTCTCCTGATCGGTCGCGACGTCGCGCAATTCCGGTAGCGACTGGAGCTTCTCGAGAATCTTGGGCGCCCAAGCGTTGAGCTGGTCGAGATCGGCGTCCTGCAACGTGTATTGGAACTGCGTCTTGGCGAAACGGGCGCCGACCGTCACATCCTGAGCAGCAAACAGATAGGTCCGCAATCCCCTGATCTGCGCGAGCTTCGACCGAAGTCGGGCGATCACCTCGAATATGCTGACGTCGCGCTGGTCCTCCGGCTTGAGCGTGATGAACATGCGCCCCTGGTTTTGCCCTATGCTGCCGACGCCGGCCCCGAGCCCCATCCCTGCCGCCTCGACCGCGGGGTCGGCCTGGATAATTTTTCCGGCCTTTTCCTGCAGCTGATACATTTCGGCAAACGAGACGTCCTGCGCTGCCTCGGTCGTCCCGTAAAGAATGCCCGTGTCCTGTTGCGGAAAGAAGCCTTTGGGAATTTCGACGAACAAATAGACAGTCGCGAGGACCGTGGCGAAGAACGTCAAGAGGGTCGCGAACCGATGGCGCAGCACGAAATCGAGCCCACGCTCATAGCCCAGCGCAAGGGCGACAAATCCCTTCTCGCTCAGCCGGTAAAGTCGGCCGTGCCGTTCTTCGTCGCGGCTCTTCAGGAAGCGCGAAGCCATCATCGGCGAGAGCGTCAGCGAGACGATTGCGCTGACCGCGATCGTCATCGCGATCGTGACCGAGAATTCGCGGAACAGACGGCCGATGAGGCCGCTCATCAACAGAAGCGGGAGAAGGACGGCGACCAGGGAGGCCGACATGGAAATGATGGTGAAGCCGATTTCGGCCGAGCCCTTGAGCGCGGCCGCGAGAGGCCTTTCGCCCTCCTCGATGTGGCGAGTGATGTTCTCCAACATGACGATCGCGTCGTCGACGACAAAGCCGACCGCGATGGTGAACGCCATCAGCGACAGGTTGTCGAGGCTGTAGCCGACTACCCACATCAGCGCGCAGCCGCCGAGGAGCGAGAGCGGAATTGTCACGGCCGGAATAACCGTCGTCCATACGCTGCGCAGGAATAGGAAAATGACCATTACGACGAGAGCGACGGTGAGCAACAACGTGAACTGGACGTCGCGCACCGCGGCGCGGATGGTCAACGTGCGGTCAGAGAGGACCTCGACTTTAATGTCGTGCGGAATCGCGGCCTTAAGCGGGCCCAAAGCCTTTTTGATCGCCTCGACGGTGTCGATGACATTTGCGCCCGGGACCTTCCAAATGACGAGAAAGACGCTGCTCTTGCCATTGGACCAGGCTGCCTGCGTGGTGTCAGTCGGGCCTGCGACCGCTTGGCCGATGTCGCGTACTCGAACGGGTGCGCCATTGCGATAGGCGATGATCACGTCGTTCCAAGGCTTCGCCGCGGTCAGCTGATCGTTGGCGTAGATCGTGAAGGTCTGTTTCGGACCGATGAGCGCGCCCTTGGGGCTGTCAACAGTCGCGATACCGATCTGCTGGCGCACGTCTTCGAGCTGCAGGCCCTTCTCGACGAGCTTGGCCGGATCAATCTGGATGCGAATGGCCGGCGTTACCTGGCCCCCGACGCGCACAAGGGACACTCCCGAGATCTGGCTGATGTGCTGAGCGAGGATGTTCTCGGCCACGTCGTCGACGTTGATGATCGGCTCAACGTCTGACAGGACGGAGAGAATGAGAATTGGCGTGTCGGAGGGGTTCACCTTGCGGTAGGTCGGCGGGCTCGGCAGGTCCTTCGGCAATTGCCCGGCGGCGGCATTGATCGCCGCCTGAATGTCGTTGGCGGCGGCGTCGATGTTGCGGTTGAGATCGAATTGGACGGTGACCGCGGTCACGCCGAGCCCGCTCGTTGACGTCAGCTGTGAGACGCCGGGAATCTGCGCGATCTGCCGCTCGAGCGGCTGCGCGACGGAGGCGGCCATCGTCTCCGGGGAAGCCCCCGGCAGCGACGCGGAAACCGTTATGGTCGGAAAGTCGACCTGCGGCAGGGGCGCGACCGGCAGGTTCGGATAGGCGACGAGGCCAACCAGCAGGATGGCGACCATCAGCAGCGTCGTTGCAATGGGGCGATGGATGAAGGGAGCCGATACGCCTCCGAACATGGGCGGCTAGCTCCCGCGGCCCGCGTCTATTGCGACCTGCGCGCCCGGCTGCAGCAAGAGCTGCCCCGCGGAAACCACGCGCTCTCCCTCCCGGAGACCCTCCGAGACGACGGCCGTGGTCACATTCTGGCGGGCGACCTTCACCGGCCGGACTTCGGCGCGATTTTGAGCGTCGACAACATAGACATAGAGTCCGTTCTGCCCGTGCTGGACTGCCCCCTCCGGCACAATCAGTACATTCTTCTCGACTCCGACGGTCAACTTGGTCGTCACGGCAAGGCCCGGCCAAAGCTTGTTGTCCGTGTTCTCGAACTCCGCCTTCAGTCGAATTGTCGCCGTCGCGAGATCCACCTGGTTGTCGCTGACAGTAAGCTTCCCTGTGGCAAGCTTCTCCCCGTCGGAGTTCTCGACCGTAACCGCCAGCGGACCTTTTGCGAGCTCCAGGTTGATCCGGTCGACGTATTCCTGCGGCTCGGTGAAGATGACCGCGATTGGCTGCAACTCCGCGATCGTCACGATCCCGGTCTGCTGTCCCGCATTGACTAAGTTGCCTTGGTCGATAAGTCGGAACCCGACCCGCCCTGAGAGCGGCGCGCGAATGGTTGTGTAGTCCAAATTCACCCTGGCGGCGTCGATAGCGGCCGCGTCCGCGGCGATCGACGCCGTGAGCTGATGAACAAGCGAATTCTGGGTGTCGACTTGTTGCTGCGTCGCGAAGCTTTGTTTGGCGAGGGTCGCATAGCGCGCAAGATCGAGCTTCGCGTTCGACAGGTTGGCTTCGTCCTGCGCTTTCTTGGCGACCGCCTGGTCAAGGGCCGCCTGGAACGGGCGGGGATCGATCTGAGCCAATAAATCGCCGGCCTTGACCATCTGGCCTTCCTTGAACGCGATTTTGTCGATCTGTCCATCGACCCGCGCACGCACGAGCACGGTGTTGTAGGCTTGGACCTGCCCGAGACTTTCAAGGACGATCGGAAAGTCCACTCGCTTGACTGGCGTCACCGAGACGGAGATCGGCGCTACGCCGGGCTGTGCTTGCCCCGCAGCCGATCCTGGCGCGCCGGAGGATGTGGCGGTCGCAGTTTTGCCTTCCGCAAAAACCCGCGCGTGAAGCTCGTGAGCGACGCCGCTGAGTGGCGGTGCCCAGCGGTCGATTGCGTCCGGCGCATAAATTCCATACGCCGCAGCAGCGGCTAGCGCCAGCACCGCTAAGCCGGACAATCGACCAAACCGCATCCGCCAACAGGTCCTTTCAGCCTATCGATATCGCCGCTCTCCAGGCTGCGTCCTGCGCGATTGTCCAGGCGAGCGCTCCGGCGACGACGATGAGCAATAACATCATTCGCCGCCGCCGGGGTTCAGTTCAATCAAATTTGACCGGCCTGTCGCGTGGACTCCGATGAGACAGGCGAACGAGCAACGAGCAGTCGCCAAAAGAAGAACTCGCCAGGAGATCAACTCCGCTTTGGATTTTAGGTTGCTGCGACACCCCACGACCAGATCAAAACGACTGCTCAAGTCTTAAGGACATGCAGCTGCGGCGGCCGGCTGCCCGGCGGAGGCGGTCTCTGGGCAAAGCCGGCCTTCCGCGCATCTGACAGCAAGCTTTGGCGTGATCGCGGCGGCGGCGGCCCGGCGTTGCCGAGCCCCGAAGCTGATCCCCGGCAACCAGGGAACCAGGATCAATGAACCGGATCACTGAATTCAATCGTCCGGCGACGCAGAGGGCTCATCTCGGCCATCTGAAACTCCTGTCTGAGAGTGGGCTGAAACACCCCGATCCTCTCAGACAGGAGGACCCTCACGCCATGCGGTTAGACCCGCGACCGTCCCGCCCGCCGCGCCAGCGGCTTCGTTCAATTTTCGTTCCGCGATGGGCTGAATTCTCTGTTCGCTCGCGTAGGGTGCGCCCCGAAGGCGCGCGTTGCTAGTGGAGGAGGGTTCCACCCAGAGAGTTGTCGATTGATCCGGTAGCTGACGAGCGGCTTGGCTGGGCGACCGGCCGGGCCGGAGCCTCGTGACAAAGGCTGCCTTGGGCGATCGAGCAATCCGACGGGCCGTAACGCAAGTGAAGTCCGAGCAGGCCTCGAAAGTGAAGATATGGACGCCGACCCGCCCCCTGCACGGGGAAGGCCGCGCGAACGGGGAAGCAATCGACGCGCGCACCCGTTCGGTCCATCGAGGTATTGGGAACGGCACGTCGGAAGGGCAGCGCGAGTAATCGGGGGAGACCCGTCCGTTCGGAGGTTGCGGCTTCGACATCGCGTTTGGGCGGTGGAGCGGGCGGGAGTCGGACAGGGGCGTAGTACCGTTGAGGCCGGGTAACGCCGGCGGAGGGAAGGCCCTGACTTCTAGCATGCTTTCGAAGACGACGAGGACCAGGGCGATTGGCGATGAGCCTCGGATGCCCGACAAGGTCAGGAGTCTCCCGAGAAAGCTCTATTGCCAGCCGAAGGCGGGCGCCGAGCGCCAGACACGCAGGCGCTTTGAGGTTCCCGCCGTGGGCCTTGCGATGAAGCCAGTCGGAAAGCCGGATGCCGGAAATCGGCCCGTCCGGTTGTGTGTCCTGTGTGTCCAGCAAAGGCTGACATGTTCAGCAGGGGAAAGGCCTGCCGGGGCAAAAGTCAGACGCCCCGTAGTTTGGATAGCAGGGTGGCG
>DASRSL010000230.1:0-16989 GCA_035656495.1 Roseiarcus sp. | reverse complement strand
CGCTCGCGCTCCTCGGCGCTCAGCTTCACTACATACTTCTTGACCGCAATCTCCTTCTTAGCCACGAATCACCTCCATCGCTGCTCTCGCGGCGACAGAGATTCAGAAAAACACCACCAATTCGTTGACGCTGGCGACTAGACGACTTCGAGATAGTCGCGGTCCGGCAGCGCCGGAAAGGGCGCGGCCGGCAGCGTCTGGTACCAGTAGGCGACGGAGGCGATGTCGTCTTGCAGTGGAAGATAGCGGCGGTTGTCCTTCTCCGTCCGCCAGCCGATCGCCTGGAGCGTCACCTTGAGGTCCGATTCGAACCGGATCGGGTCCATGATGTGCCAACGATAGAGCCCGAAGCGCTGCTGCGATTGATAGGTTCCGTCGGGGCGGATCACCTGCGGCAGGCCTGAATAGGGCGTCGTGAATTCGACATAGGCCCGGGGGAACGCGGAATCGACCGTGCCCGCGTCGAAATTGTAGGCGCCGCAGAAATAGTCCTCGGTACCCGTGCCGCAGATGGTCGGCCATTGGTCGCCGTCGATGAAGAACTTGATTTCGCCCTCGCCCCACCAGCCGGAATTGTTGACGCCCCAGGCGACATAGGTTCCGACGTAATGACCCTGTCCGCGTACGCTGTCCAGGATCGTGTAGTCCTGCTTGAACGGCAGCGGATTGACGCGACGAAACTGAGCGTGGAAGTAGGCGGCGTCCTCGGGGACGTCGGTCAGCGCATAGTTGATCTGCCAGTAGACGATCGCCTCGCTATCCGGATCCCGGTTCTCCAGCGTGAGCCGCGCGCTCCTGCGGAACGGCATCTCCCAGTAGCAGTTGAACGCGCGGCCCGGATTGACGCAGACGGCGAGCGAGGTCACCTGCGCGTACTGGCCCCATCCGCAGGCGAAGAAGTCCCCGAGCGGCGCCTCGACCGAAGGCGCGTCCTGGCCGTCCCAGGCGATGCGCAAGATGAGGTCGCGCCAGCGAACGCCGGCGGGAGTGATCCAGATCTGCTGGATCGCGCCCGCGCCTTCGATAGAACCGAGCGTCAAGGTCGCGCCGGGCGCGATCCGCATGGAGGGCGAGATTTTCCAGCCGCGTCCGAGTCCTCGGGCGTGGACCGCCCCGGTCCCGTCTTCCGCCATTCCGCCCCCGCCCTTCTCGCCGCTCGGGTTCTCCGGGCTGATCGAGCGCGACTTCGCGCCGGACAGGCGCGACAGATTGCCGAGGCCCATTCCCAGACCTGAAAAGCCCTGCGCCATGCCTTAAGCCTTTCACCTTCGCTCAGACCCTCACGCTAGAGGAGCCGCGCGATCCCGGATCAACTCTATAATATTCACACATCTCTTGGCGGGCGCGCACCCCTTCTCCCCCCGAGCTTTTGACCCCGGGGTGGCCGGCGAAGCCGGCCGGATGAGGGCCGGGTTCACCATGGCAAGCCGGCGCGAGCGAGGATCGTGCTGATCACGCTCTCGCGGTTTCGCAAAATGTCGTGGTTCCAAAAGCGAAGCACTGTCCAGCCCTGCCGCGCGAGACAGGCGTCTCGGCGTGCGTCGCGAAGACTCTCCCCATGTTGCGAACCATCCGCTTCGACGATCAACCGAGCGCCAACGCAAAGGAAGTCGACGATGTACGGGCCGACCGGGACCTGCCGGCGAAACTTCAGTCAGCTGAGGCGCCAAAGGCGAAGCTCGGCGTCGGTCGGGACGCGACGCATGGCGCGGGCGCGAGCGCGCTGGGCCGGAGGAACGCCCTGATCAGTCTTCATGACAAACCCCTCATCCGGCCGCGCTTCGCGCGGCCCCCTTCTCCCTGAGGGAGAGGGGGATCCCGCGCCCTTGGAATCTCGCCAACGTCACTTGATTCCGCTGGTCTTGATCGATTCGATGATGCGCTTCTGGAAGACGACGAACATCGCGATCGTGGGCAACGCGACCACTGTCGAGGCCGCCATGATGTAGTTCCACGATCCCGTGTACTGCTGGCGAAAGCTCGCGATCGCCACCTGGACCATCCAGAGGTCCTGGTTGGTGGTGATCGTGAGCGGCCAGAGGAAGGAATTCCAGTTCGCAAGGAAAAAGAGAATCGCGAGCGCCGAGAGGATTGGCCGGCTCAGCGGCAGGATGATCTCCCAATAGATTCGAAAATAGCCGGCGCCGTCGACCAGGGCCGCCTCCTCGAGCTCACGCGGCACCCCGAGATAGAATTGGCGCAGAAGGAAAATACCGAAGGCGTTGAAGATCGAGGGTACGATCAGGCCGGCGTAGCTGTCCAGCATGCCAAGCGATCGCACGAGAACGAACAACGGGACGATGATGACGGGCTGCGAGATGAGGAAGGTCGCGAACATCGCAAGAAAGATCGCGTCACGTCCGGGAAACCGCAGTCGGGCGAGCGCGTAACCTGCCATCGAGTGGAAGAACAGCGCCACGATGGTGACGACGCTCGACACGAAGAACGTGTTCCAAAGGTAGCGGATGAAGTTCACCTGGGTGAAGACATAGACAAAATTGCCGAAGGTAGGCCGATGCGGGACAAGGTTGGCGGCGAACACCTCGTTCGACTCCTTCAGCGACATCGACACCATCCAGAAGAGGGGCGCGACGGTCATCAAAGCGAGGAGCGATCCTGCGAGGTAAAGCGCGAGCCGCACGGGCTGGACCAAGCGGCGGGAGACGAGGTCCTCGGACGCCGCGGCAAAAGCGTCAGTCATAGATGAAGCGCCCGCCGCGCGTCAGCATGAACATGAGCACGGTGATCGCCATCAGCGCCACGACGAGCACGGAGGCCATCGCAGCCGCATAACCGTATTCGTTGAACAGGAACGCCTGCTGGTAGATGTAGAAGATCGCGAGAGACGTCGAGTTGGCCGGACCGCCCTTGGTCATCACGTAGACGAGGTCGAAGGTCTGCGAGCCGCAGACCGCCGCCACCGTCGAGACGATCAGGACGAAGAAGCTCGTCGGCTGCAGAAGCGGCAGCGTGATCTTGAAGAAGGACTGGACGGGTCCGGCGCCGTCGATCCGCGCCGCTTCGTAATACTCGCGCGGTATGTCCTGCAAACCGCCGAGGAAAATCAGCATGTAGAACCCCATCAGGAACCAGACGCTGACCGCCGTGACGGTGTAAAGGGTGAAGCGCGGGTCGCCGAGCCACGAGACGGCGGGGAGGTCGAGCCATGAGGCGAGCTGATAGAAGAGGCCGATCTTGTCGATGAGCAGCACCTGCCAGACGAGGCCGACGACGACCAGGCTCACCGTCTGCGGCATGAACAAGAGGGTGCGAACGACCCCGTTGAAGCGCGTGTCGTCCTGGACGAGCAGCGCGAGGCCGAGCCCGACCGCATAGAGCGAGGGGACGAGCGTGACGATGTAGATGACCGTGACGCTGAGGCTCTTCCAGAACAGCGGATCGGCCGCCATCCGCCGATAGTTGTCGATCCCGACGAAGGAATATTCGCCGAACCCGCTCACCGAGAAGAAGCCGAGGGTGAGCGACAACGCCATCGGCCCGCCGACGAAGACAAGAAGCCCGATCGCGTCGGGCGCGACGAACAGATAGCCCGCCAGCCTCTCCCGCGCGCGATTGGACAGTTCGGGTTTCGCAAGCCGGGAGGATGCCCGGGTTCGGGCGTCCTCCCGCGTCTCGGCGCGTCGATCCATCAGATGATCGGGGCGCCCCTGTAGCCGGCGAGGAACGCGTCGATCTGCTGTGACGCCGTCGCCGCCGCCTGCTCGGGATTCGCCCCGCCGAGCTGGCAGGACTGGATCGCATCCGAGATCGCCTTGTAGACCTGCGGCGGCATGCGCGGCTCGCCACGCGCGCCCGGATAGATCTCGTCGGCGAACACCTTGAGGAATCCGCTGCCATATGCGGCCTCGCCCGCCTTGAGCGCGGATTTTCTCGGCGGCATGTCGCTCTTCGCCTGGGTGCACCAATCGACGACGTGCTCGACGGATTCGGGCTTCATCGAACCCAGCGCCCAGACGCAGAATTCGCCCGCGGCCTTGGAGTTCCACCCTTTGGAGTTCGCGCAGAACGCCCAGCCGCCGCCGATCGTGATGTACTTGCCGCCCGGTGGCGTCGGCAGCCTGAAGACGCCGTATTTGAAATTCGGCGCGCCTTCGCGGAGTTGCGCGATGGCCCAGATGCCGACGTTCTGCATTGCGCAATACCCGGAGCCGAGATTGGGCACGGAGTCCCAGCCGCCGCCGCCCTGCGGCTTGCGCGGCGCGACGCCCATGTTGACCGCATCCTGCCAGAATTTCAGCGCCTGGACCGCCGCCGGCGAGTTGAACGCGCTCTTGCCCTCCTTGGTCTGGAAGTCGCCGCCGCCCTCCCAGAAGAACGGATACCAGGTGAAGTTCTGGTAGTAGCCCGGACTGGTCTCGAACAAAACGCCGAAGCGCTTCGGCGTGGTGAGCTTCTTGGCGACGTCGAGCAATTCGGCCCAGGTCTTCGGAACATCCTTCTCGGTGAGCCCGGCCTCGTTGAAGGCGTCGATGCTGTAGTACATCGCCATCGGCTCGACTTCCATAGGAAGCGCGTAAATCTTGCCGTTCACCATGCGGCTGGCGATCACGTTGGGGTAGAAGTCGTCCCGCGCCGCCTGCTCCATGAGCGGCGTCAGCTCGAGCAGGACTCCACCGTTGTAATAGCGGAGGAAGTCGCCGGGGCTGATGATGAACAGATCGGGCCCTGCGCCCGCGGCGAAAGCCGTCTGCAATTTCGTGCCGTCCATGTACGCGTTGTTCGGGACATAGACGAGCTCGACCTTGACGTCGTGGCTGTCGTTCCAACCCTTGACGAGATCCTGGAACCACTTGTCCTGCGACGCGACGCCGCCGCCGGGCGAGTAGAACTGCCAGAACTTGAGAGTCTGGGCGGCGTAGCCCGGCGACACATAGGGAAAGCCGGTGACGGCGACCGCGGCGACTCCGCCCGCCAGCGCCCGTCTGCGGGTCACGGCTCTACTCGAAGAAAGAATGGGTTCGTTCGCCTGTTCGGCCGACTCGGTCATCGTCTCCTCCGTGCTGTTTGGGCGCGAGACTGCAAAATTGCGTTTCCTTCGCTCTTTTCTCTTCGCCGCAAGCGCCTTTCGGCTCCCAAGGCGATGGAAGCCAGGGAACTGACGCACGCGCTCGCTGGAATCCGGCAAAGCCATGATAATACGAATCGAAGGAAAATCGAATGCTCTTCGCGTGGCAGGTTCCGACGTTGAAGACGTCGGGAGAGACGATCGTGGCCGATCCGGCAGCGAGCGATCGGCCGGAATCGCTGGGCTCAGGAAAAACGTCGCCAACCAACTTGACAGAGAGGGCGGCGAAGAGGTCAATTTGGCTCCCCGTAAACTTTCGCGCTGCCGCGATGTGCTTCGAACGCCTTTTGCTCATGAGCGTGGCGCTTGCCGTTCTGGGCGCCTCCGGCGCCGCAGGCGCAGCGCCCCTCGTTTCAGCGGCGCTCGAGAGGAGGGGTCAGGACGTCGACAGCCCGCTAACGCCGGACGTCGCTCCGCCCTCCGCCGAGACGACGGACGCGGCTCCGGGCCCCTTTCAAGGCGTCCCATTGGCTTCGCTGACGGCGACGCGGGAGCGTCCTCTCTTTTCAGCGACTCGCCGCCCGCCGCCGGCCGCGCCGTCTGCCGAGCCTCCGCCCCCTCCGAAACCGGTCGCTGTGGCGCCGGTCAAGCCCGTCGTAGCGGAAACGCCGCCGCTCGCCCTGGTCGGAACGATCACGGGGGGCGAAACTCCGGTCGCCATCCTGTTCAACCAGGCAACACGGTCCGTCTCACAGGTTCGCGAAGGCGACGAGGAATTGGGCTGGCGCATCACGGCCGTGTCGGCGCGCTCCGCCGTCGCGGAAAAGGATGGGAATGTGGTGACGCTCGATCTGCCCCGCCCATCGGATTCGGCTGAGCCGCCGCCCGCGGCGGACACCGGGCAATAACCGGACCCGCGCTTCGCCCGGCGCGTCCGAACGCCGCGGCTCGTCGACCGTCAGGGGTTAGGCCGCCATTGGCCAAGGACGGACACGGTCATCCGGAAGCGGCCCGTCTCCGCTTCGCCCAAATCTTCGGGGGACTGGATCGAGAGCTTCTCGACGAAGAGATAGGGCGCGCCGGCTTCGATGTCGTAAAGAATCGACTGCACGCCGGGCTGATCGACCTCGACCGTCGCGGTCAATCTGAGGAAGCCGTCCTTCGCATCCGGGCCGTCGAGATCGACCTGCGACGAGGTGACGGCGCCGGCTGACTTTTCCGCCGTCTCCTTGATGCGCTGCTCGAGCGCCGCGCCCGCGACGGTGATGGTCGGCCCGCTCAGGAAAAGCGACCGTTCGACGGGCTCGGCGCCCTGAGCCGTGATCGTCGGCGGACGCGCCTTCATGCGGTCGAGCCGCATCTGAACCTCCTCGATCCTGCGGCGACCGGTTTCGAGGTCGTTGATGAACCAGAGCGAGAAGCCGAAGAGCGCAACGACCAGGACAACATAGGCGACCAGGGCCAGCGTTGCACGACGGTCCACGGGGAGATGTTCGAGGGAGGCCAAGGTCAGCTCCTCGACGCGAATGAGGGCTCGAGATGCGCTTCGATGTGAAAGATCTCGCCGCCATTGGGCGCCCGCACCGTCGGACCGACGAAGGTCGCCTGGGTGAATTGCCTCGACTGTTCGATAAGGGGGATGAGGGCGGAGGCGTCGCGAGCGAGGCCGATGATATCGATCTTGCCGTCCTCGATGCGCAGCTCGGTCAAATGAGCGTCGTCCGGCAGCGCCTTCGACAGCTCCTCGAGCGCAATGACTGCGGACGGCGTCGTCCGCTTCCGCTGCTCGATGGCCTGAATAGCCTGCTGGTCGGCCGAGCCGGCGTTATGCAGGAGTTCGGCGCGGCGCCGCGCCATCTCGGCCTGAAGCGCCCGGTCGCGCGACTCGTTCAGATTCCCGAGGATGAGCCAGGCGGCGAGGCTGACCAGGAAGACCAGAAGGGCCGCGGCAAGCCCGATCATGACGCCCTTGCGCAGTCCCGCGTCGCCGCCGCCGCCCGTTCGCTCCGTCAAGACCGGGATGATCGCTCCCCCGTCCTCTGAGCGCGTCGACAGGCGGAATCCCTCGGCATGCTCGGCGATCAGCGACTTCGCGATCGGGGCGACCAGCTCACGCGCGGTCGCCGCCACGGTGACGGCAATCCGGTCCGGCCCGACCGCGCGCGGGGCGCTCCAGCCGAAGGCGGCGGCGTCGGCGCTCCACGGCGTCAGCCGGTCGATCTGCGAGCGCACGACGCCTTCGAGGAATTGATCGGCGCCGAGCGGCAGCTCGAGCGTCCGGAAGAGGAAGCGTGAGGGCGCGAGCTCGACGTCGACCCTGCTCTTCGAAATCAGGCTGCGCAGCCGGCCCGTCGTCGGGCCGGCGAAACCATCCTCGGAGACGCGCAGCGAGGGCTCGTTCAAGGGCCTCGTTTCACCGTTCCGGCGAACCAGCGCCAGGAACGAACCGTCCGGCTGCTCGACCAGCTCGATCGTTCGCCCACGCCGAATCATCGCGCCGGCCCGGGCGAATCCCGCCGTGACGTCATCAATCCAGCGCTCCAGCGCCTTGACCATCGAAACCGCGGCGGTCACCGGCCGAAGTTCCATGCAAGTGGCGTCGGATCGTCAAAATCGTCCCGCCAATAAAGAAGATCGTAAGGGTCATCGCCGCCGTTCTTGAGACCGAACACAACCTCGGCCCGCACGGTCCGCCCCCTGTCGAAATCGACCTGGACGCCGACGCGAAAGACCTTCGCGCTGTTGTCCGCCAGGGCGTGCGTTTTCGCCGGACCGAGGAGCTGGAGCAGGGCGTCGCGGTTGTTCGGATCTTTTGCGCGCGCCCTCAGGAACTGGTTGAGAATCTCGGGGGTCATGCCCGGCAGCGCGGCGAGAACGGTCGGTTCTGCGCTCAACGCGTCGACTTGGGGGCGCCCGCTGAAGACGGTGACGAACGGCAGAACGCGTTCGACGACGGACTGCGGCATGCCGGGTAGAAGCGTAAGCTCCAGTGGATTGTCGAAGGGCGCCTGGCGGGGCGGATAGGCTATCGCCTCCTGGGCATAGAGGGCCGCCTCCTTAGAGCCGCCGCCGGCGTCGGGCTTCGTGCGCCAACCGACGACGCGATCGGCGAAGGTTCGCGCCTGGGCCGGATCGACGCCGACCGCGACGAAGAGGCCGGTCAGCAAATCTGCCTGCGCAGCGTTGAGATCGATCCTTGCCGCCTCCGAATGAAACCAGACCGCGACGCTCGTGCGTCCCAGCCGTAGCGTGAAGCGGCCCTGAGACGGCTTTGCCTTATCCGGCGCGGCGAGCTCACGATAGGCGGTCATTTCGAGGCCTGACCGGATCGAAGCTTCCGCCTGGACGCGATCATCGAGAACATGGGATTCGCTGGCGGTGCGGATTGTATAGACCGAATAGATCGACGCGAGCGCCGCCAAGGCCGCCATGATCCACAGCACCGCGACAAGGACGAATCCGGAATGGCGCCGATTGCCGGCAAGCGGAGTGGACGAGGCGGGAAGGCGCGTCATTGCGTGGATGGAGGGGCGGAATCGGCAGGAGCGGCCGCAGGGCCAGCCTGATCTGCGGCGGTCTTGGCCGGCCCGCCCGCGGAAGCGGTGGGGATGCCGGCGGTCACCTTCACGCGCACCGCCGTCGATGCGACGAGCGTTCGGCTCTTGGGATCCCGAACGCTGATCCTGATCGCCTCCGGCAGTCGTTCCTGGTCTCTCCAGCGTTGCGCCCAGACGCGGTCCGGTCCGGCGTACTCAAACGTAACCTGGAGCGGCGCCCGAATGAGAGCGACCGGATCGGCGAACTTGAATGGCGCCGCCGGACGGCCGCGCGCGGTCGGCGCGAAACTCGCCGTGGTTCGGGTGACCGCACGACCGCGGTCGTCGGAGCCCTCGGCGATGCGAACCACTTCGAGATGCGGGCGCGCATTCGGGCCGATGGCCGACCGCACGAAGATCACCGAGGACGCCTCGCCCGCAAAGAGCGGCCCCGGCGCGTCGCCCCAAGGGGTCACCCATTCGGAGGCGGACAGATCTTCGCCGATGCGGTCCAATGCGAGACTGAGGAGATCGGCGCGCTGAAGGGCGACAAAGCCGCGCCGCCAATTCGGAAGCCACTGTCCCACCACCCAGCTGAGCGCAAGGACGGTCGTCGCGGTCAGCGCGACCGACGCCATCGCCTCGATAAGAGTGAAGCCGGCGGCCGATGCGTCGTGTTTCGACCGCCTCATTTGGTTGGTCGCCTGCGCATGCGAATCGTGTCGATCTCGATGGTCGAACCGTAAGGAGAACGCACCAGGAGGGCGATACCTTGTGGGACCCATTCGGCGGCGCCCGCGGCTGCCGTCGTTTGCATGAGGGTCGAGTGGATGCGCCATTCGTGGCCGTTGAGCACGCCCGAGAGATAACCGAAAGGCAGCGCGTCCCGCCGGGGAAGGCCGGCGATGATCTCGCGCGTGGCGAAGATCTGAGCCAGATGACGGCGGGTATGAAGGTCCGAGCGGAGACTGCTGTCGGCGAGCCCTCCGATCGCCGCGAGGCCGGTCGCGACGACGGCGATCGCCGCCAAGGCCTCGATCAACGTAAACCCTTCGATGCGGGGCTCGTTAGGTTTTGCCGACTGCCACAACCTCGACGCCTCCCGTCAGCCAGTTCACGCGGACCTGATAGACGACGCCCTGTCGGGACAGCGCGATCACGCCCCCGCAAGAGGCGCCGCTGGGAAAGAAGTCGATCGTCGCGCCGACGGGCCTATCCCCGCAAACCTGCGCCAACAGGGCGTTGAAGGAGACGTCGGCCGGAATCTCGACGACCTCGGGCGCGGAACCCGAGCGCACCGTTCGGCGCTGCGCGTCCAGATAGGTGGAGACGGTGGCGTGCGTGCGAATGGCGGCGGTACGGTCGCCCTTGAGCAGCGCCGCGACCTCGATCGCATATCCCGCAAGACGGGTTTGGGAGGTGGCAGGAGGAAAGGCCGGCAGGACGAGTGCGGCCACAAGCGCGACGACCGCGAGGGCGCAGACGATCTCGATCAGCGTGAATCCCGCCTCGTCGCGCATCGTCGGCTATCGCACCGCGCTCCGAATTATAGTCTGCGTATCGCCGATCCCGCCGGTTCCATACGAGTCGATCTCGTAGGGCGCATGATCGGCCGGAGCCTTATAGACATAGGAATGACCCCAAGGGTCGTCGGGGACCGAGCCGGTCCGGATATACGGCCCGTTCCAAGCGCGTGCGGACACCGGCCGTTCGACCAGGGCCTTCAGGCCTTCGTTGGTCGCCGGATAGGAACCGTTGTCGAGGTAATAGAGGTCGAGGGCGGCCGCAAAGCTCTCGATCTGGATCTTGGCGGCTTTCTCCTTCGACTGGCTGAGGTAACCCAGGACGCGGGGACCGACGAGCGCCATCACGAGGCCGATGATCGTGATGACCACGAGCATTTCGACCAGCGTGAAGCCTTCCTCGCCCCGGCGCTCGCGCGCCCCGTGGCACGTAAGTCTTATTGCCGAAAGAAGCGTCCCCGGCATCTGCGGCTCCTAATTAACGGTCTGATAAACGGACAGCAAAGCTGTCATCACCGAGACAATCAAGCCGCCGACGATCACGCTGATTGTGATGATCGCGACAGGTCCGGCCATACCTATAGCATGATCGAGGCTGCGCTGCAGCTTCGTTTCGTAGAAATCGGCGATGCGTTCGGCGAGCATGGGCAACTGACTGGAGTCCTCGCCCAGCCGGATCGTACGAACCGCCATCGGCGGAAGCGCCGCGGTCGCCGCCAGCGCATCGGACAGTCGGCCGCCATGGCGCACCCTTTCGACGACGTTCGACCACTTGCCGGAGCCGCCGCTCGCTTCCATCGCTTCGGCGAGAATTCGCAGAGCCGCCGCCAGGGTGACGCCGCTCGAGAGCAAGAGCCCGAGATTGCGGCAGAACAGGCTTGTCCGGCGATAGTCCATGATCGGCCCGACCAGCGGCAAGCGCCCCAGCGCTTCGACCGCCTTTCGGCGCACGGAACGCTGCCGCGCCGCGATCCATCCGGCGAGCAGCACGACGAGCAGCGTGGCGGCGATTGATTGGCCCTGGGAACGCAGGAGATCGGACAGGCCGAGGAAAGCGACCAGCACGGGGTCCAGCTTGGCCTGGAAGTCTCGGAAGACGCCGGCGAATTGCGGCAGCACGACGAGCAGGAAGAACAGCAGGACGCCGCCGGCGGCCACAAGAAGAAAGGCGGGATAGCGCAGCGTGTCGACCAGTCGTCGCGACAGGGCCTCCGCCCGCTGGCGTTCCGCCGCGAGCGCCTCGAGCGTGGGCGCGAGCGCGCCCGAGGTTTCGCCGACCCGCGCGAGAGCGACGTAGATTTTGGGAAAGACCGCCGCATGCCGCGCGACTGCTTCGCCGAAGCTCTCCCCCGACAAGACGGATGTCGCCAGGGCCGTCGTCGTCGAGCGCATCCGCCCCAAGTCCCGGTCGGCCGCGAGCAGCTCCAGCGCCTCGTCGATGCGCGTTCCGGTGCGCAGGAGCAGGGCGAGGTCCGCGGTGAAGATCGTAACGTCCTCCGGCTTCGGTTTCGTCAGCGAAGGCAGGACCAGACGGCGGCGTCCCGGCTTGCTTAGACGGGCCGCCTCGGCTCCAATCGGAATCAGGCCGAGCACTTCGACGCGTCTATTGACCGCGGCGAGGTTCGGCGCCTCGATCGAGCCCGTGACCAGTTCTCCGACCTGTGACAGGGCGCGATATTGAAAGGTCGGCATGAGGTTAATGCGCGGTCGTGACGCGCAGCGCCTCGGCCACGGAGGTCACTCCCTGGCGGCATTTGGCGATGGCGTCGTCCATCATGGTCGTGAGGCCCGCCCGGCGGGCCGCTTCGGCGAGCGCGTTCGAGTCGACCCCGGGCCGCACCAGATCGCGCACCTCGCCGGTGATCTCCAGGGCCTCGAACACCCCGATGCGGCCGCGATATCCGATCCCGCCGCACCATTCGCAGCCTCGGGGCGCCCAAACGACCTCGCCGACGGAAAGCCCGCAGGTTTCGTAGCGCGGGTCGGCGGCGAAGTCGGCTTCCGAGAGGTGCTTCGGCGTCTTGCAGCGTTCGCAGAGCAGCCGCACCAGCCGCTGACCAATCACCCCTCGAAGCGTCGACTTCAGAAGAAACCCCTCGACGCCCAGGTCGAGAAGCCGAGGCACCGCGGCGATTGCGGTTTCCGTATGCAAGGTCGTGAGAACGAGATGTCCCGTCAGCGCCGCATGGACTGCGATGCCTCCCGTCTCCGCGTCGCGAACCTCTCCGACCATGATCACGTCCGGGTCCTGACGAACGAAGGAGCGCAGCGCCGTCGCGAACGTCAGGCCGATTGACGGTTTGACCTGCGACTGATTGATCCCCGCGATCTCATACTCGACCGGATCCTCGACGGTCAGGATCTTCCGGGACGGCGTGTTGAGGAGCGACAGCAACGTCGCCAGCGTCGTCGTCTTGCCGCTGCCTGTAGGGCCGGTGATGACGATCATGCCGTGCGGCAAATCGGCCAGCCGCCTGATTTTGCGCTCGTCGCGCTCGCGCAGTCCGAGCTTGGCGATGTCGAGCAGGCCGCGGTCGCGCGGCAGAAGGCGGATGACGGCCGACTCGCCGTGCTGGGTGGGCATGGTGGCGACGCGGATGTCGATGTCCGCCCGGGCGACGGCAACGCGCGCCGCTCCATCCTGCGGCAGCCGCCGCTCGGCGATGTTCAGCCCGGCCAGGATCTTGATCCGCGAGATCAGCGCCTGCTGAGGAACATGTGCCGGGGCGGGCACGGCGCGCAATAAGCCGTCGACGCGCATTCGCAGGTTGAGTCCGTTGCGCATCGGCTCGATATGAATGTCGCTCGCGCGAAGCTCGACCGCTCTTTCGAGAAGATCGTTGACGGCCCGCACCACCGGGGCGCCGCTGGCGAGATCGCGCAGACTGTCGATGCTCTCCTCGAGGGCGCCGGACGCCTGACCGGCAAGGGGAGCTTCCCTTTCCTGCGCTTCCTCCGGTCCTAGCCGTTCGGACAGCGCCGCTCCGATCTCGTCGAACGACGCGACCGCGACAATGACCGGTTCGCCGAGGACAATCTGGGCGCCCTTCTGCGCTGCGACATCGGTCGGGTCGGCGACGGCGAGACCGAACCGGCCTTCTCCGGCGTCGAAAGGAAAGACCGTGGCTTCCCGCAGGAAGCGACGGGCGAAACGGTCGGCGCAAGACTTGGCGGCCAGGAGATCGGCCAGCGTCATTCGCCGGCATTTGAAATAGGCCGCGACCAGCTCGGCGAACTCATCCGAGGACAGCCCGCTTGCTTCCCACACGGACCGAAGCGACAGGCGCTCACCTGAGGGCGTCCCCGCGAACCCCTCCGCATCCGGCCTCTCGAAACCGACCGTATCGGTCAGGTGTTCGACAAAGCCGGGCAGCGAGGGGGCGGCCAAGCCAAGCCCCGAAGGGATATCGGCTGCGATATTCATGGACCCCGCCAGGCGGTCGCTTGTTGACAGAGTGCTAGGTTTAGTGATTTTTCACTATGGCTTCAACTTGTGAAGCCAGATTCGCGGACGGTCGCTGAGTGGCGTACGTATCCGATCATGCGCGAAGCTTGTTCCGCGCTATAGCTGCGGCGACCAGTCTTTTCGCGCTGGTGGCGTGCAACACCGCCTATCTCGAGCAGCCGAAGGACCAGCCGCAAAACGCATCGGACTTCGTAAAATCCATCGATCTCAAACCTCGCTTCCCGCAGCCGACGGCAACGATCGATACGGGCGGCGCGAACGTGCCGAAGCCGTTTTCTTTCTTCGGCTCGTTCAGTCCCGCGCCAAGCGCGCCAAGCGCGCCGGGGTCGCCGAGTGCGCCAGGATCGGCGGGCACATCCGCGAATGCGGAGGTTGACTCCGGGGCCGACGGCTACAACCTCAACTTCGAGAACGCCCCCGTCGCCAATGTCGCCAAGTCTGTTCTCGGCGACGTGCTGGGAGTGGGTTATGTCATCGACCCGCGCGTGCAGGGCTCGATCAGTCTTTCCTCGGGACGGCCCATAGCGAAGAAAGACATGCTGTTCGTGCTGGAGAACGCCTTGCACGCCAACAATCTGGTGATGGTGCGCGAGGGGTCGGGCTATCGGATCGCGCCCGCCGGCGAAACCGCTGCGGGGGGAGCCGATCAAAGCGGGGTTGACGGGGTCCAGCCGGGCTACGGCGTGACCGTCGTTCCCCTCCGCTACGTCTCGGGCTCGACTCTCTTGAAGCTGCTCGAAGGTTTCGCCGCGCGGCCGGGAGCTCTGCGCACCGACGCCAGCGGCCGGATCCTGGTCGTCGTCGGCACAGGGAGCGAGCGCGAGGCTGCGCTCGACGTCGTGCGCAATTTCGACGTCGACTGGCTGCGAGGCCAGTCCGTCGGCATGTATCCGGTGCAGAACAGCACGCCCGAGCCGATCGTCAGCGAGCTCGAGAAGATCATGGACTCGGGGGAGTCGGGGCTTGGTCATGGTCTTGTGAAGTTCGAGGCGGTGACGCGGCTGAACTCCGTGCTCGTCGTCGCCGCCAAGCCCGATCTTCTGCGGGCCGCGGCGCGCTGGATCGCCAGACTCGACGAGCCCTCGACAGGAACCGCCAGCGTCAAGGTCTACAAAGTGCGTTACGGCGACGCGAAGGAGATCGCTCAGCTGCTGACTCAGATCTTTGTCACGTCGCCAGGCGCCAACTCCGCGCTGAACGAGATCGCGCCGTCGTCGGGATCGAAATCGCTGACCCCCTTCGAGAAACTGACCGGCGGCAGGCCCCAAGGCTTGAACGCCGGGAGCATGAATGCCGCGAACTCGAATGCCTCGAGTAGCTCGAACGCCGCGGGCGCAACCCCAGGGAGCGCAGCCGCCCAGTTTGGGGCCATGCCGGTGGCGGCGCTCAACTCCGAACTTTCCGCGAACGGCGGTCAGGGCGCTGGAGGGCCGCAATTGCCGAATGTCCGGATCACCGCCGACCCGATCAACAATGCGGTGCTGGTCTACGCGAACGCCAGCGACTACAAGCTCATCGAGCGGACGCTCAATCAGCTCGACCGGCCCAAGCTGCAGGTCGCAATCGACGTCACCATCGCCGAAGTCGACCTGAACGATCAGCTCAATTACGGGGTCCAGTTCTTTCTCCACAACGGCACCCTGTCCAACACGACGAGCGGGTTGATCCCGAGCCTCGCCAACAGTCTCGTCGGCAACAATTCGACAAACAATGGAACCTCTGTCCCTGTGCCTGTAGGACCGGCCTTGGGCGGCGGCTTGAATGCGATCATCGGCAACTCCCTGTCCCCGCGCGTCGTCATCAACGCGCTGCACGACGTGACTAATGTGAAAATCCTTTCGAACCCGTCGCTTGTCGTGGTCGACAACGGGGAGGCGACGCTCCAGGTCGGCGACCAGATCCCGGTTTCGACCGGCAGCGCGACCGTGCTCAGCGCCAACAACGCCGTGGTCAACACGACCGACTACCAGAACACCGGGATCATCCTGCATGTGAAGCCGCGGGTGAACTCGAACGGCTCCGTCCTGCTCGACCTCGATCAGGAGATCAGCCAGTGCACGACATGCACGGCGAACGCGAACAACCCGAACCTCACGCCCACGATTTCCGAGCGCAAGGTCAGCAGCACGATCTCGGTCGTCAGCGGCCAGACGGTCCTGCTCGCCGGATTGATCCAGGACCAGCAGAATGCGGATCGCCAGGGCATCCCGATGCTCACCCAGATTCCCATCGTCGGCGGCGCTTTCGGCACGACCGGCAAGTCGGACGTTCGCACCGAGCTCATCATCTTCATTCGTCCGCAGATCATTCGCGACGGCGCCGACGCCTCGAGGGTCGCCGAAGAGCTTCGCTCCAAGTTGCGAGGCGACCGGGTCCAGGCGCTCACGCTGCCCTCCATGCTCAACGTCAATTCGCGGCCGTTGCAGTGACGGCCGAACGGCCGGGAAACGATCGCCGCTGCTCGGCGCGCACGGGCGCCGTCGAAGCCTTGCTGATCGGCGCCGTCGGCGTCGGGGCGGTCTCGGCCAGCCTCGTCGCCGCGCCCGGCTGGAGCGGCGCCGGCGGCGGCGCGCTTGCCGGATTGATGGCGGCGATCGCGATCGTCGACCGCCGCCGATTGGTCATCCCGGACGAATTGAACGGGGCGGCCTTCATCGCCGGGCTGGCCGCGGCCGGACTGTGGAGCGGCGCTGCTCGCGAAGAGGCGATCTTCGATTCGCTTCTGCGCGCGAGCCTGATGTTCGGTCTTTTCTTCGCCTTTCGCACCGCCTATCGCAGGACGCGCGGGGTGGAGGGAATGGGACTCGGCGACGTCAAGCTGGCGGCGGTCGCCGGCGCGTGGCTCAACTGGGCGTGGTTGCCCGTCGCCGTCGACATGGCGGCGCTTTCCGCGCTGGCGGTGACGCTGGTCCGCCGTCTCCGCGGCCTCGGCTTCGACCCGAAAGCAAGGTTGCCGTTCGGAGCCTACTTCGCGCCGGCGATCTGGATTTGCTGGCTCCTCGCTGCGATGCGCGGCGACTGGGCCCTCAACTGAGGCCCCAGTCGGCTTCGCGCCGCCAATCTCAAGCCCGCGATCAAGCCTTCAATAGCGCGCCGAAAGAGCCGGCACGCCGGCAATGGGAGAGAACAGGAAGGCGCGCCGCTGCGCCTCCGCCACCTGATCGAGGGTCAGTTTCTGCGCGACGCCGTCTCGAACGCGCACCCAATAGGCTCTTTGCCCGGGCGCTGCGTGAGAGGCGGCGAGATTAAGCCATACCTCGGCCTGCACCCAGTCCTCGGGCACGCCGAAGCCCTTGTTGAACAGGAGGCCGAGCAGGAATTGCGCCGTCGGCTCGCCCTGCTCGGCGGCCAGTTGCAGCCAGCTCGCGGCGGCGACGTAATTCCTCGGCACGCCGAGCCCTTCCTCATACATGTGGCCGAGATAAGTCTGCGCGATCG
>DASRSL010000229.1:0-32704 GCA_035656495.1 Roseiarcus sp. | reverse complement strand
GATCGCCGTCCGGCGCTTCACGTCGCCTCTGTCGTGCAAGACATCGGCGATCCGTAGCGGCGGTTCACACCCCATCCGGCGCGCCACTTTCCCCAGCAAAGTGGGGAAGGGACTTCTCGGCGGCGCGTCGCCCACAAAATTGCGCCGCAAAGGCTTGAAAACATTCATTTCGCGCCGGGGTGTGGTATGGGCCCTGCAGCCCGTGAACCCCAAGATCTGGCACGGAGCCACAGGCTCCGGAACGGTCCCCATCTTCGCCCTATGGGAGCGCGTGCCAGAGCGTCCCGGCCATGCGGCCGCTCGCTCCCAGCGCCAGCGCCCCTCCACGAAGCGGTTTTGACGCGCGATGCTAAACCGGGGTCCAACTCTTTGAAAAATCGAGGCCCTGACGTTAAACCGGCGCTAAACGACGTTAGCGCGCTTTTAGGACCGTCAGGCCCTCGCCCTTCGAGACGCCCGCTTCGCGGGCTCCTCAGGGTGAGGGCGGGACGCCCGCTTCGCGGGCTCCTCAGGGTGAGGGCGGGCCGGGGCCTTGCCGAGCGGCCGCCGCGCGCTTCAGTGCTGCAGCGCCTTCACGATCGCGTCGGTCATCTTCTTGGCGTCGCCGAACAGCATCAGCGTGTTGTCGCGGAAGAAGAGCTCGTTCTCGATGCCCGCGTAGCCCGAGCCCATGCCGCGCTTGACGAACAGCACCGTCTTCGCCTTCTCGACGTCGAGGATCGGCATGCCGTAGATCGGCGACTTGGGATCGGTCTTGGCGGCCGGGTTGGTGACGTCGTTCGCGCCGATGACATAGGCGACGTCGGTCTGGGCGAACTCGTTGTTGATGTCCTCGAGCTCGAACACCTCATCGTAGGGAACGTTCGCCTCGGCGAGCAGAACGTTCATGTGGCCGGGCATGCGGCCCGCAACGGGATGGATCGCGTATTTGACCTCGACGCCGTTCTTCTTGAGGAGGTCGGCCATCTCCCTCAAGGAATGCTGCGCCTGGGCGACCGCCATGCCGTAGCCCGGCACGATGATGACCTTGGAGGCGTTCTCCATCATGAAGGCCGCATCCTCCGCCGAGCCCTGCTTGACCGGCCGCTCCTCCTTGCCGACCTTCGCCGCCACCTCGCCGCCGAACCCCCCGAGGATGACGGAGACGAAGGAGCGGTTCATGCCCCTACACATGATGTAGGAGAGGATCGCGCCCGACGAGCCGACCAGGGCGCCGGTGATGATGAGGGCGAGATTGCCGAGGGTGAAGCCGATGCCCGCCGCCGCCCAGCCGGAATAGGAGTTCAGCATCGAGATGACGACCGGCATGTCCGCCCCGCCGATCGGGATGATGAGCAGGACGCCGAGGGCGAGCGAGACGAGGGCGATCAGCCAGAAGAGGACGGGCGACTGGGTGGCGTAGAAGATCGCGATCAGGACGACGAGGAGGATTCCGAGGCCGCCGTTGACGGCGTGGCGCTGCGGCAGAAGGATCGGCGCGCCGGACATGCGCCCGTCGAGCTTGAGGAAGGCGATGATCGAGCCGGTGAAGGTGATCGCGCCGATCGCCTGGCCGAGCGACATTTCGATGATGCTCTGCGGGTGGATGCGCAGGCCCTCGTCGATGCCGAAGGCGTGCGGCGCATAAAGGGCGCCGGCGGCGACCAGCACCGCCGCGAGGCCGACCAGCGAGTGGAACATCGCCACCAGCTGCGGCATCGCCGTCATCTTGATGGTGCGCGCGCGCCAGACGCCGATGCTGCCGCCGATGGCGACCGCGACGACGATCAGGAGCCAGGAGACCCAGCTCGCCGGCGGCTTCAGCGCCAGCGTGGTGATGACGGCGATCGCCATGCCGATCATGCCAAAACGGTTGCCCTGCCGCGAGGTTGCGGGCGAGGAGAGGCCGCGCAGCGCCAGGATGAACAGGATGCCGGCGAGAAGGTAGAGGAGGGCGGCGAGGTCGGCGTTCATGGGTCGGTCAGCCCTTCTTCTTGTACATCGCGAGCATGCGCTCGGTGACCCAGAAGCCGCCGAAGATGTTGATCGAGGCGAGGATGAGGGCGAAGAAGCCGACGATCCGCGCGAAGGTCGAGCCGTTGTCGACCGCGGCGACGCCGACCGAGAGCAGCGCGCCGACCACGATGACCGAGGAGATGGCGTTGGTCTCGGACATGAGCGGCGTGTGCAGCGCCGGCGTCACCGACCAGACGACGTAGTAGCCGACGAACACGGCGAGGGCGAAGATCGCCAGCCGGAACACGAAGGGGTCGATCGCGCCGCCCGAGGCGGCGTGCCCCGCCGCGGCGAGCTGGTCGCTATAGGTCTGCGCCGACTGGGCCGCCTGCTGGGCGGCGTCGGCGGCGGCTCTGAGCTTGGCGATGGCGGCGTCGAGGTTGTCCATCCGGATCTCCGGTCTCTAAGGGCGGCCGGCGTGCCGGCGCCTATTTGGGTTGAAAACCGGGATGAACCACCGCGCCCTTGCGGGTGAGGCAGGTCGCCTTCACGAGCTCGTCGTCCCAGTTGACCGCGAGCGCCTTGGCCGCCTTGTCGATCAGGGTCTCGACGAAGGCGTAGAGGTTTCGGGCGTAGAGCGAGGAGGCGGTCGCCCCGAGCCGCGTCACGCTGGAGTCGCCGACGATCTTCACGCCGTTGTCGCTCGTCACCACCTCGCCCGCCCTGGCGAGCTCGCAGTTGCCGCCGCGCTCGACGGCGAGGTCGACGATGACGGACCCCGGGCGCATCGATTTCACCATCTCGGCGCTGATGAGGCGGGGGGCGGGGCGGCCGGGGATCAGCGCGGTCGTGACCACGATGTCCTGCTTGGCGATGTGCGAGGCGGTCAGCGCGGCCTGCTTGGCCTTGTAGGCGTCCGACATCTCCTTGGCGTAGCCGCCCGCCGTTTCCGCCTGCTTGAACTCCTCATCCTCGACGGCGACGAATTTCGCGCCGAGCGACTCGACCTGCTCCTTGGTCGCCGGGCGGACGTCGGTCGCGGTGACGACCGCGCCGAGGCGCCGCCCCGTCGCAATTGCCTGGAGGCCGGCGACGCCGACGCCCATGACGAACAGCTTCGCCGCCGGAACGGTGCCGGCCGGCGTCATCATCATCGGCAACGCGCGGCCGTATTCGGCGGCGCCGTCCACCACCGCCCGGTAACCGGCGAGATTCGCCTGGCTGGAAAGGACGTCCATTGCCTGCGCGCGGGTGATGCGCGGCAAGAGCTCCATCGCGAAGGCCGAGACGCCCGCTTGCGCCATCGCCTCGACGGCGTCCTGATGGCCATAAGGGTCCATGGTCGCGACGATGAGCGCGCCGTTCTTGACCAGGCCGAGTTCGGTTACGCTCGGCCGGCGCACCTTGAGCAGGACGTCCGCGCCGAACGCCTCGGCGGCGGAGACGATCCGCGCGCCGGCCGCCTCATAGTCCGCGTCGACCACGCCGGCTTTGAGCCCCGCGCCGCGCTCGACCGCGACTTCCGCCCCGAGGCCGATGAATTTCTTGACCGTCTCGGGGGTCGCCGCGACGCGCGTCTCCGCGGGGTCGGTTTCCGCGGGCACTCCTATCAGCATGAGACTTTCCCCAAAGACCCTCGATGGCTCTGCGGTTGCGTTGGTCCCGGCGAGTTTGCCCGCGACGGTTCGGCCGGTTTCGCCGCGCCGCCATCCCATAGAGCATCGGCGCCGCCGCCGCAACGCGACAAAAGCGCCCGGCGACGCGCGGAGGGGAAGCGCGATAGGGGCTCTCAGGGCGCGCGGCCGGCGCGAGACGCGCCTTCAGGCGAGCGCTTTCGGAAGCGCGTCGGAGATTATTTTGGCCGGTCAGGCGCGGGCGATGGCCTCGAACGGGCGATCGTTCGCTTTGTCCCGAGATTCGAGCGTTTCGAACTTGAGGAGTTCGGCCCGAGCTTCTTCCTCGGCGGCTTTCGCCTCTTCAACCTGGGCGGCGAGCTCGGCGACCGAGCTCTTGAGGTTGTCGCGGCGGACCGAGGCCGCGCGGGCATAGGTGGGGTAGGCGAAATGACGCGGATCGCTGATGCCCGCGCGTTTTTCCTCGTTGGCGATCTCCCGGTCGAGCTCGGCCGACATGCGGCTGAACTCCGCCAGCATCGTTTCGATCTGCCGGACGCGACGGCGCTTTTCTTCGAGCTGAAAGCGCTTCAGGCGAATCAACGTGTCGCGCGACTTCATGGACGCTCCTTGCAACAACGACCTGAGGGGCCGGCGCGGCCCCCGGAGTTGATCACCACGAGACTGTTCAAGAGTGGAGGAGGAAGGTTTCTCGTTGGTTACCGCTTCCGCGGGGAAGGGATCTGGCGGGCGCCCCGGAAGAGAGATCGCTTGTCGCGCTCGAGCGAACGAACAATGAGGGACGGCTCGCCGCGCGTTAGCACTTCATTTACGCGGATCGTTAACATTCAAGGCGGTTTCCGGCGCGGAGCGCCCCAATTCACGCGCGCCGTCCACACGACGCCCGCATCCCGAAGTACGAGTCTGATGAATCGATTGCGCCAATTTCTTAAATTGGTGCACGAAAAATAAACGGCAGGAAAACGACTGAAATTCATTCGCTTAGACTGGTTACGCAAGGTCGGGGGGTTTACTTGGGCGACGGAATCAGGATTTGTTAACCAATGGCCGCCACTGTTTGTTTCGAATCAGTCCGGCTCCGAATCGACTGCTCGCCGGCGAGGTTGGCTGTGAAGGCGACGTACCAAACCGCGGTCACGAGGCAGAAGGCGAGGCGGGGAGCCTAACATGCGGGTGCTGTTGATCGAGGATGATGCCGCTACCGCGCAGAGCATCGAGCTGATGTTGAAGTCCGAGAACTTCAACGTCTATGCGACGGACCTCGGCGAGGAAGGCATCGATCTCGGAAAGTTGTACGATTACGACATCATCCTGCTCGACCTGAATCTGCCGGACATGTCCGGCTACGAGGTGCTCCGCTCGCTCCGCGTAACCAAGATCAAAACCCCGATCCTTATTCTGTCGGGAATGGCCGGCATCGAGGACAAGGTCAGAGGGCTCGGCCATGGCGCCGACGACTACCTGACCAAGCCGTTCCACAAGGACGAACTGATCGCCCGGATCCACGCGATCGTTCGGCGGTCGAAGGGGCATGCCCAGTCCGTCATCATCACCGGAGATCTCGTCGTTAATCTCGATCAGAAGACCGTCGAGGTGGATGGCGCGCGCGTGCATCTGACCGGCAAGGAATACCAAATGCTCGAGCTGTTGTCGCTGCGCAAGGGCACGACGCTGACCAAGGAAATGTTCCTCAACCACCTCTACGGCGGAATGGACGAGCCGGAGCTCAAGATCATCGACGTCTTCATTTGCAAGCTGCGCAAGAAGCTGGCGATGGCGTCCAACGGACGCAATTACATCGAGACGGTCTGGGGCCGCGGCTACGTCCTGCGCGAGCCATCACCGGCCGACGAGCGCATCACCGCCTGAGTCCGGAATGAGGGAGTCCAAATAAATCCGATCGGCATCGAATTGTTTTTCGGCTCTTTGATTTGCTCGTTTTCCCGACGCGGGTGCGCGAGATAGCGGCGAACAGGCGTTCCAAATAGTTGGGCTTTTCGAGACGCTTCCCGAAAAGCCGCCGAAATTGAGAGAAATTCCCTGTATGGGCTGGAGCTGCTGCCAGCATCAGACCCCTGGAAATCTCACTGCAGCCTGTCCTTAAATTTCGAGTTTCATTCAAAGGGCATTCCCGAGTTCGATCACCACCGGCGCCTTTCGGGAGTTCCGCTATCTCGGCAGAACGGTCGACCCCATCAGCGCCTGATCGATCGCCGCCGCGCATTGACGCCCCTCGCGGATCGCCCAGACGACGAGCGATTGACCTTTGCGCATGTCGCCACAGGCGAACACCTTGGCGAGCGAGGAGATGTAACTGCTGGTGTCGGCGGCCACGTTGCCGCGGCCGTCGAGCGCCACGCCGAGCTCCTCGAGCATCCCCTGCTTCACCGGCGACACGAAGCCCATCGCCAGCAGAACGAGATCGGCCTTCAACGTGAATTCCGTCCCCGCGATCGGCTTCATCTTCTCGTCGACGCGCACGCACTTCAGGCCTGTCAGGATGCCGTTCTCGCCCTCGAACGTTGTCGTCATCACCGCGAAGTCGCGCTCGGCGCCTTCCTCGTGGCTCGACGACGTGCGCAGTTTCAGGGGCCAGTTCGGCCACGTCAGGAGCTTGTCTTCGGCCTTCGGCGGCATCGGCAGGATTTCCAGCTGAGTCACCTTGACGGCGCCTTGCCGAATTGACGTGCCGATGCAGTCGGAGCCGGTATCACCGCCGCCGATCACCACGACATGCTTGCCTCCGGCTAGGATTGCCTCATTCGTGCCGAGCGGTTCGCCGGAGACGCGCCGGTTCTGCTGTGGCAGGAAGTCCATGGCGAAGTGAATGCCGGCGAGGTCGCGGCCCGGCACCATGAGATCGCGCGACGCCTCGGCGCCGCCGGCCAGCGCAATTGTGTCATGACCGTCCAACAGACTGCGGGCGGCGACGGTGACTCCTACGTGGACATTGTAATGAAAGATCACGCCCTCCGCGGCCATTTGCTCGATGCGGCGCTCGAGGTGGCGCTTTTCGAGCTTGAAATCCGGAATGCCGTAGCGCAGGAGCCCGCCCGCTTTGGCGTGCTTTTCGTAGACGTGAACCTCATGGCCGGCGCGGGCCAGTTGTTGCGCGCAGGCGAGGCCGGCGGGACCCGAGCCGACGACGGCGACTTTCTTGCCCGTCCTCCTTGAAGGCGGCTCGGGCGCAACCCAGCCCTCCGCGAAAGCGCGGTCGATGATCGCGCATTCGACCGTCTTGATCGTGACCGGAACGTCCTGGATGTTGAGCGTGCAGGACGCCTCGCATGGGGCTGGGCACACGCGACCGGTGAATTCGGGAAAGTTGTTGGTCGACAGCAGATTGCGCGCCGCCTCACGCCAGTCGCCGCGGTAAACGAGGTCGTTCCAGTCGGGGATCTGGTTGTTGACCGGGCAGCCGGTGTGGCAATATGGGATCCCGCAGTTCATGCAGCGCGCCGCCTGATTGCGGGTCGCCTCCTCGCTTAGGGGGAGAACGAACTCCCGATAATGGCGAATGCGGTCCGAGGCAGGCCCATAGCGCCTGTCGGCCCGATCGATTTCCAAAAACCCCGTCACCTTGCCCATGCTTGTTCCTTCCCCTGTCCCGCGAGGGTCAGGGCGAGGAGATAGACGCGCGCCGCATTGTCTATCCCCCGTGTTGATTGCGCCATAAGCTTCGCGACCCCGCCCTTGCCGCGCGGCTCACTCCCCGGCGGCCAGCATCGCCTCTTCGCTCTGCGCCGCCAGTTCCGCCAGCGCGCGCCGGTACTCGACCGGCATCACCTTGCGGAACTTTGGCAGATAGGCCTCCCAGTTCTCCAGAATGCGCCGCGCGCGTGTCGATTCGGTCGCGCGGGCGTGATTGACGATGAGTTGGCGAAGCCGCTCAGCGTCGAAGCGGCTCATGTCGCGCATCACGTCGACCCGTCCATGGGCCTCCAGGTCGCCGCCCGAGTGGTGATGGCGCATCATGACCTCTTCCTCGGCGGCGACGGGTTCGAGCTCGACCATCGCCATGTTGCAGCGCTGGGCGAAGGTTCCGGCTTCGTCCAGCACGTAGGCGATGCCGCCGGACATCCCGGCCGCGAAATTGCGGCCGGTCTCGCCGATCACCGCCACGACACCGCCCGTCATGTACTCGCAGCCATGGTCGCCCACGCCCTCGACCACTGCTATCGCGCCGGAGTTGCGCACGGCGAAGCGCTCGCCGGCTACGCCGCGGAAGTAGCATTCGCCGGCGATGGCGCCGTAGAGCACCGTATTGCCGACGACGATCGACTCCTCGGGCCGCAGTTGCATGGCTTCGCGCGGAGGATAAACGACAATGCGGCCGCCGGACAGGCCCTTGCCAACGTAGTCGTTGGCGTCGCCCTCGAGTTCGAGGGTCACGCCCTTGGCGAGAAAGGCGCCGAAGCTCTGGCCGGCCGTACCTTTGAACTTGATGTGGATCGCCTCGTCCCGGAGTCCTACGTGGCCATAATGCTTGGCGATCTTGCCTGACAGCATCGCGCCGGTCGAACGGTCGGAATTTCGGATCGGGAGGTCGAGGCGCACGTGTCTTCCACGCTCGAGCGCGTCCTTCGTCTCGGCAACGAGGCGACGGTCGAGCACGCGGTCGATCCCATGATCCTGACTGGTGCTGCGGTAGATCGTGTCGCCGCGCCAAGGCTTGGGTTTGTGGAACAGCTTGGAAAAATCGAGGCCCTGCGCCTTGGCGTGCTCAATGAGCCTCGCCTTGTCGAGCATCTGGCTTTGCCCGATCATTTCGTCGAACCTGCGGTAGCCGAGCGCCGCCATCAGCTCGCGCACCTCTTCGGCGACGAAGAAGAAATAGTTGATGACATGCTCCGGCTTGCCGACGAAGCGCTTGCGCAACACCGGGTCCTGGGTCGCCACGCCTACCGGGCAGGTGTTCAAGTGGCACTTGCGCATCATGACGCACCCGGCGGCAATCAGCGGCGCCGTGGAGAAGCCGAACTCGTCGGCGCCCAGCAGCGCGCCGATCACGACGTCGCGACCGGTGCGCAAGCCGCCGTCGACCTGCACGGCGATGCGGGAGCGCAAACCGTTCATCACCAGTGTCTGATGCGTCTCGGCGAGGCCGATCTCCCAAGGGGAGCCAGCATGCTTGATTGACGTCAGCGGCGAGGCGCCGGTGCCGCCCTCGAAGCCTGAGATCGTGACGTGATCCGCCTTGCACTTGGCGACCCCGGCCGCGACCGTGCCGACGCCGACCTCCGAGACGAGCTTCACTGAAACCTTCGCCTCCGGGTTCACGTTCTTCAGATCGTAAACGAGCTGCTTCAAATCCTCGATCGAATAGATGTCATGATGCGGCGGCGGCGAGATGAGCCCGACGCCCTGCGTCGAGTGCCGGACCTTGGCGATGACCGCGTCCACCTTGTGGCCGGGCAGCTGGCCGCCTTCGCCGGGCTTGGCGCCCTGCGCCATCTTGATCTGCATCATGTCGGAGTTGACGAGATATTCCGTCGTCACGCCGAAACGGCCGGAGGCAACCTGCTTGATAGCGCTGCGCATCGAATCGCCGTTTGCCATGCGCTTGAAGCGGTCAGGCTCCTCGCCGCCCTCGCCGGTGTTCGACTTGCCGCCGATTCGGTTCATCGCAATGGCGAGAGTTGTGTGCGCCTCGCGCGAAATTGAGCCGAATGACATCGCTCCGGTCGAGAAGCGCTTGACGATCTCCGCCGCCGGCTCCACCTCGTCGAACGGCACCGGCGCGCGGCCTTCGGTTTCCGCCGTCTTGATGAGGAACAGGCCGCGGATGGTCAAGAGCTGCTCGCTCTGTTCGTTGAGCGTCTTGGAAAAGGCAGTGAAGCGGTCGCGCGCGTTTCCGCGGACCGCGTGCTGGAGGAGCGAAACCGTCTGCGGCGTCCAGTTGTGTGCTTCGCCGCGCACCCGATAGACGTACTCGCCGCCGACCTCCAGAGAGGCGCGGAGCACCGGCGAATCGCCGAACGCCTCGGCGTGGCGACGCCGCGTCTCTTCGGCGATCTCGGCGAGCCCGGCGCCCTCGATCGACGTCGCCGTGCCGAAGAAATATTCGTCGACAAACGCCTTCGAGAGGCCGACCGCGTCGAAGATCTGCGCCCCGCAGTAGGACTGGTAGGTCGAAATGCCCATCTTCGACATGACCTTCAACAAACCTTTGTCGATCGACTTGATGAAGCGCTTGATAACTTCGTAACTGGTGATCGGCTCGGGGACATCCTTGGCCATCGCCGACAGCGTCTCGAAGGCGAGATAAGGATTGATCGCCTCGGCCCCGTAACCCGCGAGGCAAGCGAAATGGTGGATTTCGCGCACTTCGCCCGTCTCGACCACGAGCCCTACCGATGTGCGCAGCCCCTTCCGAATGAGGTGATGATGCACTGTAGCCGTCGCAAGAAGCGCGGGGATCGGGATGCGATCCGGGCCGACCATGCGGTCGGAGAGGATGATGATATTGTAGCGACCGTGGACGGCGGCTTCAGCGCGATCACACAGGCGCTTGAGCGCCTCTTCCATACCCGCCGCGCCCTTCTCCACTGCGTAGGTGATGTCGAGCGTCTTGGTGTCGAACGAATCCTCGAAGTGGCCTATGCATCGTATCTTCTCGAGGTCCTCGTTGGTCAGGATCGGCTGGCGCACTTCGAGGCGCTTGCGCCGTGCCGCGCCTTCGAGCTCCAGGAGGTTGGGCCGCGGTCCGATGAACGACACGAGGCTCATGACGAGCTCCTCGCGGATCGGATCAATGGGCGGGTTGGTCACCTGAGCGAAGTTCTGCTTGAAGTAGGTGTACAGAAGCTTGGACTTGGACGAGAGCGCCGAAATCGGCGTGTCGTTGCCCATCGAGCCGACTGCCTCCTGACCCGTGGTCGCCATGGGCATGAGGAGGAAGGCGAGGTCCTCTTGCGTGTAGCCGAAGGCCTGCTGGCGGTCGAGCAGCGACACGTCGGCACGCGAGGCGCGTGGCTCGACGGGATTGAGATCCTCGAGGACAATCTGCGTCTTCTCGAGCCATGAATTGTAGGGATGGGCGCGCGCAAGCGTCTGTTTGATCTCGGCGTCGGACACGATGCGGTGCTCGTGAAGGTCGACAAGCAGCATCTTGCCCGGCTGCAGGCGCCACTTGGCGACGATCTTCCCCTCCGGAATGGGCAACACGCCCATCTCCGAGGCGAGCACGACGAGATCATCGTCGGTGACGAAATAGCGGGCGGGACGAAGTCCGTTGCGGTCGAGCGTGGCGCCGATCTGACGCCCGTCGGTGAAGGCGACAGCCGCCGGTCCGTCCCACGGCTCCATCAACGCGGCGTGATACTCGTAGAAAGCGCGCCGCTCCTCATCCATCAGCGAGTTGCCGGCCCATGCCTCAGGTATGAGCATCATCATCGCATGCGCAAGCGAGTAACCACCCTGAACCAGGAACTCGAGCGCATTGTCGAAACAGGCAGTGTCCGACTGGCCTTCATACGAGATCGGCCAAAGCTTCGAGATGTCGTTACCGAAAAGCTCGGAGTCGACACTCGCCTGGCGCGCCGCCATCCAGTTGACATTGCCGCGGAGCGTGTTGATCTCGCCGTTATGCGCCACCATGCGATAGGGATGCGCAAGGCGCCAGGAGGGGAACGTGTTGGTCGCAAAACGCTGATGGACGAGCGCCAGTGCGGATTCGTACCGCGGGTCGAGAAGATCGCGGTAGTAGGGGGCGAGCTGACGCGCGAGCACCATTCCCTTGTAAACGATCGTGCGAGCCGACACGGATACCGGGTAATATTCGGCGATCTGCGAGGAGCCGACCTCGTAAACGCGGTTCGAAACGACCTTCCGGATGATGAAGAGCCTGCGCTCGAAGTCGTCCTCGCTCGCGAGGTTCGCCGCGCGGCCGATGAAGATCTGTTGGATCTCGGGTTCGACAGCCCTCACGCGCGTGCCGAGGCCCGAATTGTCGACTGGGACGTGGCGCCACCCGAGCACCACCTGGCCCTCGGCTGCGACGACCTCTTCGACGATGTCGCGCACCTGCCTGCGGGCTTCGTCGTCGCGCGGCATGAAAAACTGGCCGATCCCATAATGGCTCGGCTCGGGCAGCTCGAACCCGAGCTTGGCGCATTCCGGCGCAAAGAACTTATGGGGGATCTGCGTCAGGACGCCACAACCGTCGCCAAGTGTCGGATCGGCTCCGACCGCACCGCGATGGTCCAGATTGACCAAAATCTGCAAGCCCTTCTCGAGGATGTCATGGGACTTGCGGTTCCTCATGTCGGCGACGAAACCGACACCGCAAGAATCATGCTCTTTAGCGGGATCGTAAAGGCCCTGCGAGCGGGGGGTCAGCGGATCGACCCCGCGGGGGAAGCTGGCGCTCGCCGGGCTGCTCGGGCTTTCCTTCAGCTGGGTCTCGGCGTTCATCTCTCGGGCTCCCCGACGGTCGGGTTCCTTGTGCGACTGTCGTTCCAACTCTTGAAGGCTTCGTGGACAAGAACGCTGCGCCTCGCGCACAGCGACTGGGCTTCACGCTTCGGGTTTTTTCCGATCCATTTTGGTCGTACGGTCCGACAACGTTGCCCCTCATTCATTTGCTCACCAGCGAGGCTTCGCCTGTTCCGCGAATGGTCAGCAAAACTGTCCTATCTTGAAACCATGCCAGAAATGAAGGTGCGGCACAAGCAGGAACAATTGCCAAGGCGCGGCGACCTGAGGCAGTTTGGTCGTCGAGACGCACAGTTGGCGAACAAGCGGCCGGACCGAAGAGGCGTGGATGAATTTTGCGAGTGACAACGGCGCGGGCGCGGCGCCGGAAATTCTCCAGGCGATCGCGGCCTCGTCGCGCGTCAATGCGCCGGCCTACGGCGCCGACGACTACACCCGGCGGGCGACGGCGATGCTCAGCGACGTCTTCGAGACGAGGACCCAAGCCTTCCTCGTCGCCACGGGTACGGCGGCGAACGCGCTTGCCCTGGCGTCGCTCGCAAAGCCCTTCGGGGCCGTGTTCTGTCATGAGGAAGCGCATATCCATGACGATGAGTGCGGCGGGCCGGAATTCTACACCGGCGGGGCAAAACTCGTCGGGATCGCGGGGAAGGACGGCAAGATAAAGCCCGATGCGCTCCGCGAGGCGCTTGGCCGCTTCCCCAGCGGACTGGTGAAGTCGTCCCAACCTTGCGCGCTGTCGCTGTCTCAGGCGACCGAGGCCGGAACAATTTACCGGACCGGCGAAATCGAGGAACTCTGCGACATTGCCCATGCTGCGGGGATTGGCGCGCATATGGACGGGGCACGCTTGGCCAATGCGCTCGCGGCGAGCGGCGTCTCGCCGGCTGAAATGACGTGGCGCGCGGGAATTGACGTGTTGTCCCTAGGCGCGACGAAGAATGGCGCCCTCGCCTGCGAGGCGGTCGTGTTTTTCGATACCGCCCACGCAGAAAATTTCGCCTATCTGCGCAAGCGTGGCGGACATACGCTGTCAAAGGGCCGGTTTCTCGGCGCTCAGATGGAGGCCTATTTGTCGGACGGCCTGTGGCTCAGGCTCGCGCGGAAGGCCAACGCGGCGGCGCGACGGCTGGGCGCGGAGCTCGCGAAGGCGCCTGGCCTGCGGCTTGTGTGGCCGATCGAAGCCAACGAGGTCTTCGTCATTGCGCCAATTGCGACCGTCGACGCCTGGCGCGCCGCCGGCGTCTCGTTTCACGAATGGAGCACGCGGTGCGTGGCGAGCGGAAACGCGCCGCATGCGGGCGAGACCCTGGTGCGGCTGGTCGCGTCGTTCGACACGAGCGCCGACGAAATCGATCGGCTTCTCGCCCTTTGCGGTCACGCCGAAATCACGCACGGGGCTGCGCCGTAACCATGCCTCATTTGGCGCGCCAGGATGGAGGCCCAAAGGGGGGCGTGGAGTGGACGGGAATATGGCTGGGTTTTGCAGGCGCCTAGGACCTCTCGCGACGCGCACGGCGTTCGTGGCGGCGGCTGCCTTCGCTCTCGTCTCTTCGGCCCACGCGCAATGGGCTTCGCCCTTCGGGGCCGCGTCACCGGGCGAAATTGTACAGAGGCTACGGGCAGAGGGTTATGTCCTAGTCGGTCCGCTTCGACGCAGGGACACAGTTTATCTCGCTGACGTCCTCGGCGGACCGGCCGGTCGCGAGCGCCTCGTACTCGATGCCTGGAGCGGAGAGATTCTCCAGCGGTTCGTTGCGCGTCGGGGCCCCGCGTGGGGCGGAGGTTACGTGCCCGAGGGCGGCGAATTCAATGAGCCGCCGCCGCTCGGCCCGCCTCCGGCGCGCGATTTTCGCGAAGGAAACTACGGCTATGGACCGGGAGCCCCGCCCGGCGCCGCTGAAGCGCCGCCGCGCGCAAAGTGGAGGTCGAGGCCCGCCGCCACGGCCCGCAAAGGCGGGGAGCCCAAACAGACGACGCAGGAGCGGCAGACCGCCGGAACCGGCAATCGCGGCGCCGCGGCAACCGCGACTTCGCCAGCGGGTGCCGCCGTTCCGGCGGCTCCCGTCGCGCGGAACGCGGCGGAGCCGGCAAAGGCGGAACCTTCGCCCTCCAACGCCGCGGCCCAGCCGAGGCCCGACGCAGGCTCGTCTTCCGCGGCCCAAGCGAAGGAAGGCGCGCCTCCTGCAGGCCCTGCGGGCGCCAGCCCTGCGCCTGCCCCCGCCGGGAAAAAAGTGAACGACGTCCCGGTCAACCCGCTGGATTGAGGCAAGAAAAAGGGCGCCCCTCGGACGCCCTTTCCAAACACAGGCGAGGCGGGGCTCGCTTATGCAGCCTGCTTCGCGACGGCGGCCTCGATCGTTTTGCCCGAGCCGATCGCGATCGTACGAGGCTTCTGCGCCTCCGGGACCTCGCGGATGAGATCGATGTGGAGCAATCCGTTCTCACTGGTCGCGCCCGTCGCCACGACGTGGTCGGCCAGCTGGAAGCGGCGCTCGAACGCGCGAGCCGCGATCCCCTGATAGAGGACCTCGCGCTTCTCGTCCTTGCCGTTCGACTCCCTGGCTCCGCGCACGGTCAGCGTGTTCTCTCGGCTTTCGACCGATAGCTCCTTCTCGCTGAAGCCCGCGACGGCAAGAGTGATCCGATAGGCGTTTTCGCCGGTGCGTTCGATGTTGTAAGGCGGGTAGGTCGGAGCATTCTGCTCCGCGCCGACCGCTTTGTCGAGCATCGCAAGCAGGCGATCGAACCCGACGGTCGAACGATAGAACGGCGCAAGATCATAGTTCAGCATGTTCACATCCTCTTCAGTGAGCGACATGGCGGAGAACGCCCCGTTTGGCGGCGCTCTGCCGTTGCGGGCCACCTTGGACCCGGCGGCCTCGATATGGGCGTCAAAACGCCCGAATTCAAGAGGTTCGGCTTCGCCACAAAAAGCGCAATCTCTGCCGCCATAGGCGCGATTGCGCGAGTTCGGATTGCTCGCTATAGCGCAATCACGGGGGAGTCTTGGGCCTCCGATTCAGGGGTGTCGAATCGCATGATGAAGTCCCCGTTGGCCGCTGCCGTCGGCGTCGCGGCCTTGTGTCTGTCCGTGGCCGCGTTCGCCGGCCCCTCGCACGGCCCTCAGTCTGATGAAGACAACGCTCCGCCGAAGCCGCTGCCGCCGCTCCAGAAGAATTTTCCGCTGGACCAGACCTGGTCGCTGCGCGAACTCAACGGCAAGCCGGTGCCCGATGGGCTGGACGCAAGCCTGAAGATCGACGGCAACCTGCGCGGCTCCGGCTACACCGGCTGCAACTCGTGGTCAGCGACACTCTATCCGGTCAAGGACCAGCACCTGATGGTCGGGCCCTTCGCGATGACGAAGAAGCAATGCCCGAAGGACGTCATGGCGATCGAGTTCGGCTTCCTGTCGGGCCTGCTCGGGCAACCGACCTGGGATCTCGTCAACGGCGACTTGGTGATCAAGGGGCCGCGCGGCTCGATGCGGCTCGTCCGGTCGTTGTGAGACGACGCGCAGCCTCACAAATCAGTGACCTGCGACATCCGCTCAATTGTGCGGCTGGTTTTGGCGCCGGGAGAACGATTCCAAAGGCTTAGTTTAGATTAGGGGCCAAAATCTGTCGCGGCGCCGCGAAGCGTGGCCACGACCAACAGACTTTATCCGAGACGACGCGGTTGCAGGCCCGGGACCTCGCAGCCAGGGCTTCGATGGCATGCCGTTTTCGGCGTGAATCGAGCCTTTTCAACACTTTGCGGCGGCATTTCCGGGCCGCTTGCAGGGGCTTGCCCGACGAGAAAACTTAACTCGTCCGGCCAATCCGCGCGGCGCACGCCCACCTTGACAACCGCTGCGCCCCTAGAGAATTCAAAGCCCATACCATACCCGGGCGCTGATTCAGTCTTTTCAATCCTGTGCGGCCCCGCTCGCGGCGTCGACGATGAGCTTGCTTTGCGCCTGCCTTCGCCGTCTGCGCGAGCGCGCCGATCGATGTGCGGCGAACGGTGGGAACGGCCTCGGCGAAAAGCGAACAACCCGAATTTCCTTCAGCATTGTTAGAACAAATATAGAACGTCATCGCGACCACGTCAAGCAATATCATGTTTTCGCAACTGCCAAGGGGGGCTCCAGCCCGCGAGTATGACCAGTCCAGACCGAGCTGACCCAATCGAGGGTGATAGGGTCGAAAGACGCCCCTTGTCGCGAGTCCTCTGCCTTTCGCTTTTGCTCTCGCGCAGGCTTTTCGAGACGAGCGCTTTGCGGTCTTCATGGAGCTGGGCGTCGACAAACGAAACCCACTCGGGAGCGGAGTCCATCCGGGGGCTGTCGCTCGTGTCCCTCACACTGCAGCTAACGGAAGCAGCCGATACCGAAGAAAACCGCTGCGCCTTGCTTTGCGCTTCCCCGAAGAGGCCCGCCTCAGGCCACCCCCTCCGCGCTTGCGAGCGTCGCCGGCTTCCCCTCCTGCGGCTCGAAGACGATGCGACGCTTGTGGAAGGCGGTGAGCGTCGAGCGATGCCCGATCGACACCAGAGTCGTCTTGGGAAGCGTTTTGGCGATCATACGGTAGAGGTCGGCCTCGCTCTTGTCGTCGAGCGAGGCGGTCGCCTCATCGAGGAAGAGCCAGTCGGGCTTGGCGAGCAAGGCCCGCGCCACGCCGACGCGCTGCTGCTCGCCGCCCGAGAGGCGCATCTGCCAATTCTCGCTTTCATCGAGGCGGTCGGCGAACGCGCCGAGGTCGACCATTTTCAGCGTCTCGCGCAGCTTCTCGTCCGAGTACGTCGAGCTCGCGGCCGGATAGGCGAGCGCTTCGCGCAACGGGCCGATCGGGATGTATGGCCGCTGCGGCAGCAGCATGAGCTTGGCGTATGGGGGTTGGAGAATCTCGCCCCTGCCGAACGACCAGATGCCCGCGATGGCGCGGAACAGCGTCGACTTGCCGACGCCCGTAGGGCCGACGAAGAGCGCCGGCTCCTGCGGGATCAGCGCGAGATCGCCGACATGGGCGAGCTTGCGCCCGTCGGGCAGCTTAAGATCGAGGTCGGGGATCGACAGGATCGGACCGCTCCCTGCGGCGACCTCGATCCGGGGCTTCTTCTCCTCGTCGGCGCGGGCGCGTGCGAAGGCCTCCTCGAAGGAGGTCAGGCGCCGGATCGTGGCGCTGAAGGCGGCGAGACCCGTGTATTGATTGACGAAGAAGTTCATCGCCGAGTTGACGTTCGAGAAGGCGTCGGCAGCCTGGCTGAAGGTGCCGAAGTCGACCTTCTTCACCACGAAATAGAAGGGCGCGACCACGACATAGGGAATGATCGCCGAGATCTGGGTGTAGAACTGCAGGAACGAGTTCAGAAACGTCCGGACGCGGATGATGCGCTGGACGGTGGTGAAGATGTCGTTGAAAACCCGCCCCGCGCGATCGATCTCCCGGTCCTCGCCCTTGAGCAGCGCGATCTGCTCGCTGAACTCGCGGATGCGCGCGAGGTCGAAGCGGAAATTCGCCTCGACCGCCTGCTGGCGGAACATGAGCCGCGATAGCGACCGCCCGATGAGCTGCATCATGCCGGTGGCGAAGCAGGCGTAGAGAACGGCGACCCAAAACAAGAACCCGTGAATCGTGACGCCGAAGATCGTGGGATCCATGACTCCCGAGAGGCCCCACAGGATGATCGAGAACGCCACCAGATTGGTCGCGGTCGTCATCGCCTGGATGGTGTAATTGTAGATGCCCACGTTCATGCTGTTTCCGCGGCCACCCTCGCCGCTGATGAAGCCCCCGATGTCCTCCGAGATGCGCTGGTCGGGGTTGTCGGCCTGGCCACCTCTCACCGCGAGCTGGTAATGCATCGCATGCAGGAGCCAACGGGAGGTGTAGGACGCGGTCATCCAGCGCCGCCATTGCAGCACGAAGTTCAAGGACACGTAGAACTCGAGCAGGAACGCCAGGATCGAGATCGTCACCAGCGGGCAGAAGACCCACAAGAGCTGGCGCCAGAACTCGTCCATATGCGCGGCGTCGGGAATCTGGATAGCGTTGCCGAACGCCCGATAGAAGAAGTTGAGTCGGACCCCGAGCGCCACCTGGAACTGATTGATGAGGATGAGGAAGAAGACGTTGATCCGCGCGTAGAGGCTCTGGCGCACGGCCATGCCCGGCAAGGGCCACGGGCGGATCGAGATCGGCGTCCGTGCGAGGAAGAAGGGGTCGGTGATCCTCAACATTCTCTGGACGAAGGGAAAGTACGAGATGCCGAAGATGACGACGCCGAAGATCGCGGTCGCGAGCGGCAGGTAGCGGGGCAGGCTGTACGCCGCGTAGTCGGGCGGCCAGTAGCCGACCAGTGAGATGATGTCGGCGACCCCGAAGGCAATCGTTTCAATGGCGAAGAGGTCGGAGAGGACCGACAGAAAGAGCGAAGTCCTGAACCGCGGCAGGGAGGCGGCCGCGGCGCCAGCCGAGGCGACGCCGATCAAGAGCATCATGCCGTCTTCCTCGTAGGCCCCGATGACCAGGGCGACGGCGGCGAATACGGCGAGGCTCAACATGCGCATGGGGCGGGGACCTTGAGGTTCCGGCGAAACGGGCGGACGCGCACTAGCAGACGGAAGCGGGCGAGAGAAGGGCGGGCGGCTTTGTGCCTGGGTGAAATGTTGGAAAGGTTGATCAGGAGTCGGCAGCACCAGGCGCTCTTCGATGGCGACGCTTATCAGGCCCTTGGCGGTATTTTGTGCGGCGACTCGCGGCAAGCCTCGACGACTAGCGCGATGGCGTCCCGAACAGGGGAACGAGGAAGCTGCGTGCTCAAGATTTACATAACCTTGACGCTAGGTTCGCGCAGGGAGCTTTGGAGAGAGGTTAACCTCCCAGCCCCACGGCCGACTTCCATAAAACCGATTCCCCAGGTTGCAGAGGATAGCCGCTCCCTTGCTTTTTTTAGATCTCATCCCATCGAGCCGACAATGTCTCGGTCAGTGACGAAATAGCTTCTGCAATTTTTCGGATCCGGACCGTGGTATGCGCCTTGGCGTTCTTCATCAACACGCTTTGCACGAGACTCGACAGGTGAGAGGGATCGTCCGCGCCAGTAAGCCTTGGCAATGAAACACAGCGGCGAGTGCTGCGGCTTGAGGAATGAGACCATGAAACGGCGCGCTCGCCTCAGGCGTCAACGACGCAAGTAGCATCGTCCGGAGGGCGCCATCGCCTACAGCGCTCAGGAATTCGTTCGCGCGCCCAAGCGCTGCGTAATGTTGTTGAACCATGCGGAGAAGGCCACGCGGTTTTCCAGCTCCGTGGGAGTAGTTGAGCATAATCTCGGCCACTTGGGTCGCCGCCGAATCGAGTTCATTCGCGGACGACCATCCCCCATCTGCGCCCTGCAAGCAGAGAAACAATGGAAAGGCGAGCGCCTGGACCATCCGGGGCGGCTAAAGCCCTGGTCGACTTCCCGGCTGGTCATGGTCTTTCATCGCGTGCGCCTACGTCCGTTGAGCTTTCGCTCTTTCTCCTCGTCCTGGCCTCGAGATCTCCGTCCGGCGCGGCAGTCGCGCGACCGTTTCGCCCACCGCGCGCTCGGCCCGCCGCAGCTCGTAGAGCCGTTGAAGATTCATCCAGAACTGCGGACTTGTCCCGAACCAATGGCCGAGTCTGAGTGCGGTGTCGGCCGTAATGCCGCACTGACCGTTGATAATGCCGGTAATCCGGTTGACGGGAACTTCGATCTGGCGCGCCAGCGCCGCGGCGGACAAGCCAATTTCGCCGAGTTCTTCGGCAAGGTGTTCGCCTGGGTGAATGGCGGTGCGGGACACTGGGAGCGATCTATATTTCAATGACAATCGACGGGATCAACTCGCCACATCCCACGGATTGAACAAGCGAATCGGCGTGGCGCGGAAATCGGCGACATTTTGGGTGACCAAAACCATTTTGCGAACGATTGCCGTCGCCGCGATGAGCGCGTCGATCTCCGGCTGCGGGTCGGGCGCATGAAGGGCCGCGCACCGTTTGCAGATTTCGAGATCGAGAATGCGACCAATGAAACTCCCGCCGCAAGGGGCCGTCCTTCCAGGCGCGAAGCATCGCGGCCTGCCTCACGTCGTGGCGTTCGAGCCTCTGGATCCCGGCCTCGATCTCCATCATCGTGAGCGCTGAGATATGGAGTTCGTCAATGAACTGCTCGCGAAGCCATTGCAGGGCGCGCGATTCCAGACGATCCTTTCGCCTGAGCGCGGAAACGACGTTCGTGTCGAGCAGGAACTTCACGAAAGGTCGATCTTGCGCGGCGCCGCCTTCTGCCGCCTCGGCGGCTCGAATTCGATCTCCTCCTGGCCGGGCATCTGCAGAGCGTCAACGATATTGGTCCAGCGACCGATTAGATTAGGCGCCGATACTCTTCGTAGGAAAGCAAGACATTGGCAGGGCGTCCGCGCTCCGTGATGATCACGGGCCCCGATCTGGCCTCCCGCTTCGCGCGGCTGAAGTCCTGATTGGCCTCCCGGCTGGTCATGGTCTTCATCGGCGCGCTTCGTTTGTACTGGAGGTACGTAGCTACAACTCCGGCGGGGGTCAAGTTGGAAGCGCGTAAAACCAGCGTAAAACCAACCCACCGATATGAACATCGCCTCGACGTTCGCGGTGTCAGGCGCGAAGGCACGCCTAGTCTCTGACACCACTTTCGTGTCCAGGAGAAAGGTCATGTCAAATCGATGTCGCGGAAAGCTCGATCGTCCCGCTTGGGTGTCGGGGCGGTTGCAACAAAAAGGGCGGCCGAAGCCGCCCGATGTCCCTTCGCCCCGCTTGCGGGGGGCTTGCGGGGAGAAGGTGGCTGGAGGCCGGATGAGGGGCGACGCGAGCTTTCGGAACTTGGCCCTGCCCCTCACCCTGGCCCTCTCCCCGCGCTGCGGGGAGAGGGGACTTCTAGCTTAGAAGTCCATGCCGCCCATGCCGCCGCCGCCCGGCATCGCGGGAGCGGGCTTCTCCTTCGGCACTTCCGCGACCATCGCCTCCGTGGTGATGAGGAGGCCGGCGACCGAGGCCGAGTCTTGCAGTGCGGTGCGCACGACCTTGGCCGGGTCGACGATGCCGGCCTCGATCATGTCGACGTACTCTTCAGTCTGGGCGTTGAAGCCCCAATTCTGGGACTTGTGCTCGCTGACTTTGCCGACCACGATCGAACCCTCGGCGCCGGAGTTCTCGGCGATCTGCCGGATCGGCGATTCGAGCGCCTTCAAGACGATGCTGATGCCGGCCTGCTCGTCGGAGTTCTCGCTCTTGAGCTTGGAGACCGCCGCCTTGGCGCGCAGGAGCGCGACTCCGCCGCCGGCCACAATGCCTTCCTCGACCGCCGCGCGGGTGGCGTTGAGGGCGTCGTCGACGCGGTCCTTCTTCTCCTTGACCTCGACCTCCGTCGCCCCGCCGACGCGGATCACCGCGACGCCGCCGGCGAGCTTCGCCAGCCGCTCCTGCAGCTTCTCCTTGTCGTAGTCCGAGGTCGTCTCCTCGATCTGCGCCTTGATCTGGGCGACGCGACCCTCGATGTCGGACTTCTTGCCGGCGCCGTTGATGATGGTCGTGTTCTCCTTCTCGATCCGGACGCGCTTGGCCTTTCCGAGCATCTGAACCGTGACGTTCTCGAGCTTGATGCCGAGATCCTCGGCGATCATCGTGCCGCCGGTCAGGATCGCGATGTCCTCGAGCATCGCCTTGCGGCGGTCGCCGAAGCCGGGCGCCTTGACCGCCGCGACCTTGAGGCCGCCGCGCAGCTTGTTGACGACGAGCGTCGCCAGCGCCTCGCCCTCGATGTCCTCGGCGACGATGACGAGCGGCTTCGAAGTCTGAACAACCGCCTCGAGCACCGGCAGCATCGGCTGCAACGACGAGAGCTTCTTCTCATGGATGAGGATGTAGGGATCCTCGAGCTCGGCCAACATCTTCTCGGCGTTGGTAATGAAATAGGGGGACAGATAGCCGCGGTCGAACTGCATGCCCTCAACGACGTCGAGCTCGGTCTCCAGGCTCTTGGCCTCCTCGACCGTGATCACGCCCTCGTTGCCCACCTTCTGCATCGCATCGGCGATCATCTTGCCGATCGACTTGTCGCCGTTGGCCGCGATCGAGCCGACCTGGGCGACTTCCGCCGAGTCCTTGATCTTCTTCGAGCGCTTGGCGATGTCCTTGACAGCCTCGCCGACCGCGAGATCGACGCCGCGCTTGAGATCCATCGGGTTCATGCCGGCCGCGACGAGCTTGGCGCCTTCACGGACGATCGCCTGGGCGAGGACCGTCGCCGTCGTGGTGCCGTCGCCGGCGGTGTCATTGGTCTTCGAGGCGACCTCGCGCACCATCTGCGCGCCCATGTTCTCGAACTTGTCCTCGAGCTCGATCTCCTTGGCGACGGTGACGCCGTCCTTGGTGATGCGGGGGGCGCCGAACGACTTGTCGAGAATGACGTTGCGGCCCTTGGGGCCCAACGTCACCTTGACGGCGTTGGCGAGGATGTCGACGCCGCGCAGCATCTTCTCGCGCGCATCGGAGGAAAAACGTACGTCTTTGGCAGCCATTGGTATCTCTCTCCTGCCCTTGCGGGGCGCAGTTTTCAGGGAATTTGGTTATCAGGACCGCGGCGGATCAGCCGATCACGCCCATGACGTCGGATTCCTTCATGATCAGAAGTTCCTGACCGTCGATCTTGACTTCGGTGCCACTCCACTTGCCGAACAGGACCTTGTCGCCGCTCTTGACGTCAATCGGAATGAGCTTGCCGCTTTCGTCGCGACCGCCCGGCCCGACGGCGACGATTTCGCCTTCTTGCGGCTTCTCCTTGGCGGTGTCCGGAATGATGATGCCGCCCTTCGTCTTCTCTTCGCCCTCGAGGCGACGGACGACGACACGGTCATGCAATGGACGGAATTTCATGTTCGAGCTTTCCTCTTTCGGGCCCCCTTGGGGCGCACGGTATTAGCACTCGCGATAGCCGAGTGCTAAAGCGGCGTTCAAATAAGAAGGTGTGTCCGCGTCGTCAAGGGCTTCATGACTGAGCTTTCTCCGCCGCTCGTCTCCGCTCAGCAATGCGACAAGGAGACCGATCGGAGCGGGCTTCCCGCTTCGCCAATTATTGAACAAAGCATCGGACATCTGGAAGGATTCGAGGCTGCAAACAATTTTAACGAGGCAATAAGCCAATTCCGGATTGCGATATTTCTTGAAGCCGGACAGGGGAAAACGACAGAGGTCGACGGATTTACGCTTTCCCGGCTCCGATGGCCTTGCGCACACGAAAACGTGAACGAAACCTCGTCCGTCAACAGCAGCCTTTGTCTTCCTCGGCCGTTTGAGAGGCATGCGTGGCGGCGCAAGAGCCGCCCGATGGAGGTTGTGTCATGACATCCAAAAATCTTCGCATTCCTGCTCTGGCGGTCGGGGCGGCGGCGCTCGCCCTGTCGGCCTCGACCCCGGCCTGGGCGTGGTACACGCATCACTCGCCCGGTTGGCACCGCACCCACCAAGTCTACATCCACCGACCGGCCCCCGCGTACGCAGTGACACCGGCGGTCACGACTCCCGCGTTCACGACCCCGGCGGCGGCGGTGGCGGCGCCGGTCGTTGCGGCTGGCGACATCGTTGGAGGCGCCGCCACGGCGGCCGCTGACATCGTCGGCGACGCGGGCGCACTGGCGGGTGGCATCGTCGGCGGAATCCTGGGCGCGCCGTACGGGTATTCGTACCCCTATGGGTACACCTATCCGTACGGAAACACCTATCCGTACGGAAACACCTATCCGTACGGGTACTCCGGCGGCCTGGCGAACGCGACGGCCCTGGTCGGCACGTACCCGTCCACCTATGCGTCCAACTATAATTGCGCCTACGGATACCCGAGCGCCGCCTATCCGGGCGGCTATTGCCCGCCCTATGGCTATTACGGGGCGGGCTATTATGGCTCCGGATATCCCTACGCCTATGGCTACGGCTCGCCGTCTTTCGGCGTCGGGGTCGGGTACGGCGGGTATGGATACCGATCCGGCTACCCCTACAGGTACGGCTATGGGTACGGCTACCGGCGGTTCAATCGCTTCGCGTACAACCGCTATGGCTTCCGTCCCGGCTTCAGGCCTGGGATGACCACGGCGCGCTTTGAGCGTCCGGCAGTCGGCGGCGCGCAGTTCGCACGAACTGGATTTGGCGGCACGCGCGTCGCGACCGCCGGCCCGCATGTCGCCGGAGGACGAGCGCATCTCGGCGGCGGAATGGCCGGCGCTCATTTTGCCGGAGGCGCAGCGCATGTCGCCGGCGGCGGGGCGCATATCCACTGACTATCGCTCGCGACAGCATGTCATCGGACGGGCCATCGCGCCCGTCCGTTTTTTAGTCCAGCCCTCTCGGCGATGATGAATTCAATCGCCGCCGATTGGGCAGACACGATGCCAGCATCGTTGGCCGATTCGATGGCTTCGAAGAGAGACCATGAGCCGTTTGACTCCCAACTGGGCCATCAACGGATCCACCAACAAGGACGCCGCGCCCATGCCGCCACTCTGGACGCCGCGCCCATGTGCATGGGCGTCTTTTCTTCGGCCGGTTTCTCTCCAATCAGGGGAACTCGTCGCTTGCGGTCGCGCCGCCATCCATCCGCTCGACCTCATTGCCCCGCTCGCGCCGGCTAAAACATATTCGACCGGGCGAATGAAGGGTCGTCAAGGCTTAAACGCCTCGTCAAGCGCAGCAACCAAGCAGGAACTAAACGGCGTCCGGAACGTTAACGTCGGTCTAAACTCAATTGTGACCATGGAATATGACAGCGTGCGTCCTGCTTAGCGTCCTCGACATCTTCCCTGATCTCTGGGCGTCAAAAGGAGCCGCTTTCGGGTGCACGCAGAGCACTAAGGAGGTCGTTATGGCACACCGCTCAATTCATCTTTCCGTCCTCGCCGCCGGTGTGGCGGCGCTGGCTTTGGCGGCGCCGGTCTCTTCGGCGCAGGCGCAAGCGCCAAACGCGCAGACTCACAAACAGGGCGCAGCCGGAACTTCGACGCATCGTACGGCTGCGCCGGCGACGCATGCTGCTCACAGCGCCGTCACGCATCGCGGCGCGGAGCGGACCGTTAACTCCAAGGAAACCGTCACGAATCGGCGCGTCGTCACAAACGGCCGATTCGGCAAGACCTATGGCGGCACGACCGTCGCAGGCGGAGTGACCGGAGGAGGCTATGTCTCTCCGTCCTATAGCGGAGCGAATTACGGCGGAGGATACTCAGCCGGCGGCAATCATAGCTGTTGGTGGTACCGCCACAACGCGCCGGGCAATATCCCGAGGTGGTGCACGACGTCCTACGGATATGGCGCACGCGCCTCCGGTTACATACACGGGTATTCCGCGCCGTCCTACAGCTACGGCTATACATCCGGGCCGTCCCGGTTTGGGACCACCACGCATGTGAACCGCCAGTTCGCCAGCAACACTCGGACGAATGTTACCAATCGGACGAACATGACGGCGAATCATAAGGCGAATATCATGGCGCGCACGCGCGCGCATGGCGGAACGCAGGTCGTCCAGCATGGCGGCGCGAAGGTCGCGGGGATGCCCGGACATCCTACTCGCCAGAAAGTCACCCACTAACGACACGTCGCCTCCGGGAGCCGGACCGGGCGCAGAGTGTTTCGCCTTCGGGCGCAGAACTCGCCGGAGGCGGAGCCATTTCTGACTCAAAGCGGGCGGCCTCTATGCCGCCCGCAGCAGCCGCTCGACCTCGTTAACCAGATCGCGCAGGTGGAATGGCTTCGATAGAATCCGGGCGTCCTTGGGGGCATTGTTATTTGGGTTCAGAGCCACCGCGGCGAAGCCCGTGATAAACATCACCTTGATTTCCGGATCGAGCTCCGTCGCCCGCCGGGCGAGCTCGATCCCGTCCATTTCCGGCATGACGATATCGGTCAGCAGCAGCTCGAACGGCTCCTCTCGCAAGCGGTTGTAAGCCGAAACCCCGTTGTCGAACGAGGCGACCGAGTAGCCCGCATTTTGCAAAGCCTTCACGAGGAAACGACGCATGTCGTTGTCGTCCTCGGCAAGGAGAATTTTTGCGGAAATTTCGACCGGCGTAGCCATTCTTGTCCCCTCGTGAGGCTTGCAACCTTGCGGCGCCCCGGTAAAAATTCTTTGAAGCGGGCTGCGTCGCGCTCGCACGCGAAACGCCGAGGTATGATAAGAGCGAAAGCGCGAGCGGAGAGCAAGCGGCGTCGCTGTCTGGAGAGACGATGGACGAAATCGTGCGGTCGATCGCGTCGGATTTCGAACCTCCTGTCGAGACGATCGAGCCCGCTCGCCTGTCTGTTCCGCTGATCTTCAGTTCGCCGCACTCGGGCGCGATTTACCCCGAGCGCTTGCTGGCAGCCTCGCGCCTGGACCCTCTGACTTTGCGCCGGTCCGAGGACGCTTTTGTGGACGAGTTGTTCCTACCGTGCGTCACGCTCGGCGCGCCCCTGTTGCGGGCAAATTTTCCCAGAGCCTATCTGGATGTGAATCGTGAGCCTTACGAGCTAGACCCGAAGGTCTTCAAGGGAACCCTTCCGGATTACGCCAATTCGCGTTCGCTGAGGGTGGCGGTAGGGCTCGGCACCATTCCCAGGGTGGTGGGCGACGCGCAGCCGATTTACCGGCAGCCGATCCCCATTTCCGAGGGGCTCGGGCGCATCGAAGCGCTTTATCGACCATATCACGACAGGCTCAGAGCGCTGGTCGAGCGGGCTCAGGGGCGATTCGGCCTCGCTGTGCTGATCGATTGCCACTCGATGCCGAGCAATGCCGCCGACGTCGGCGGTTTGGACATCGTCCTCGGGGACCGCTACGGCGCGAGCGCAGCGCCGGCCGTCATCGAGGTCGTGGAGGCGCGCCTGCGGGCGAGAGGATATCGGACCCGACGAAACAAGCCTTTCGCGGGAGGGTTCATTACAGAACATTTCGGGGCGCCAGACAAAGGCATCCATGCGATTCAGATCGAGATCGCGAGGGCGCTTTATCTGGACGAGCGCACTCTCGTCAGGAACGAGAGATGGATGATGCTGCGCGACGATCTCTTCACGGCCATAAAGGCTCTGGCGAACGAATTCTGCAGTAGCCTTAGGTCAAATCGCCTCGCCGCCGAATAACGCCCGCGGCCAGGACCGCAAAAAAGGAGGCCGCCCTGAGGCGGCCTTCAGTCTAGGGAGGAAACGCCCAAGGAGGGCAGTGCGACAACTCATGCCGCACTGCAACAATATTGGCGCGGAGGGGCGCACTTGCAAGAGCTTTCTTCGTCCGATACGCCACGCTCAGTCAAAGTCGCGCCCGACGCGTAGTCGCAGTCGATTGCCCCTCCTTGCCCCGATGCTCGTTCCAATCGTGAAAACAATAGGTTACCTTCTGTTGTTGAAATGGGTCGTGGACATAGCTCACTAAGCTCGGGATAGCAGATATGCGAATTAAGCATGGATGGCAGTCCTCCTTTCAGGGGATATCTCATTGACTGCGGTCGACTTCGCGGCCTTCGTGGAGCGCCTCGCCCAGGTTTCCGGCGAAGTGATTCTCCCCTTCTTCCGCAGCGCAATCGGAGCCCAGGACAAATCGAGAGGAGGCCCGTTCGACCCGGTCACCGAAGCCGACCGCGGCGCGGAAGCGGCGATGCGGCGGCTGATCGGACAGACTTTCCCCGCGCATGGCGTCATCGGCGAGGAGTACGGCTCGGACCGTCCTGACGCCGAATATGTCTGGGTGCTCGACCCGATCGACGGCACGAAGAGCTTTATTTCCGGCATGCCGACCTGGGGGACGCTGATCGGACTCATGCATCGCGGCCGGCCCGTATACGGCATGATGGCCCAGCCGTTCACCCGGGAGCGCTTCTACGGCGACGGCAAGCGTTCCCGCCTCCGCATGCTTGCTGCGACGCGGGGCGACCAGCCTCCTTCCGAATGGACGACGCGGAGCCTGCATACGCGGCCCTGCGCCTCGTTGAGCGAAGCCTCATTGTTCACCACGAGTCCCATGCTGATTGTGGAAGAGTCGGATCGGGAAGCGTACCGGCGGGTCGAGAGCAAGGTGCGGCTGCCTCGGTACGGCGGTGACTGCTATTCCTACTGCGCGCTCGCCGCCGGTTTTGTCGATCTCGTCATCGAGACCAATCTAAAGCCTCATGACGTTGTCGCCCTTGCGCCGATCATCGAGGGAGCCGGCGGCATCCTCACGACCTGGGACGGCGAGGACCCGACCAAGGGCGGGCGGATTCTCGCCGCGGGGGACCGGCGCGTTTATGACGAAGCGCGCCGTCTGCTCCTGCTCTCGTCCTGATCGCTCCGCGAAAGGATCGAAAGCGCCGGGCGTCGGGGCCGGCGCGCGGCGCGGCGCGACGATCGAGGCCAAGACGCCCGCCGCAAACGCCGCCGCGCCCACCGCCAGCGCTTTTTCGAGAAGCTCCGCTCCGCCGACCGGCCGCCCGATCGCCAGCCTGACGCCGACCGCCAAGCCGATCAGCATAGCGGCGCTGGCGGAAAAGGGGCCCACTCGGATGGCTGCGAGGGCGATGATCGGGGTCGCCACGGCTAGCGACAGCGCCATGGCGAGCACGAGGGCAGCGCGGGGGTCGAGAAAGCCTCTGGCGTCACAGATCGCGCATCCCACGACGAGCGCGACCTGGGCGAGGCGCATCCGCGCCAGACGGACACTGGCTGGCGTCGGGAACGGCCGATTGGGAGCCGCGAGCGCGACGCCGAAAGCGCGCGACGACGCGTGCACGCCAATGCCGGCGAGCGCCAGCGTCGAGGCCAACGTCACGGCGCCGAAAAGCGAATCGGCGGCCGCGTCGGGCCCTGGCAAGCCGATGTGGACCGGAAAGGCCGACAGCGCGGCAATCGCCATGGCGGCCAGCGCCGCGCAAAACGCCGATCCGAGGATTCCGGCGCGGACCGCCGAGCCGGCGTCTTGACTGGCGAGCGCCGGCGCCTGCAAGGCAAAGAAGCCGGCGACTGCGAGGGCGGAGGCGAGGAGCGAAGCCGGGGAGGCGGACGCCGGAGGCGGCGGAGCGAGCCCTGGGAGCGCGCCCAACCATCCAGCGGCCAGCGGCCAAGCCGAGGCCCAGCCTAGCGCCACGATCATGGCGATTTCGCCTGCGCTTGCGGCGGCGCACCAGAACACGCCAGCGAGGCCGCCGGGCGCAATGCTGAGGACGATTGCCGTCGACACAAGGATCTCGGCCCACAAGCGATTTGTCGTCGCGAGAGCCGCCGTCGCGGCGACCGCCATCTCAAAGCCGGCGAGCGCGGTCAACGCCGCGGTCGCCCACGCCGCAATCCCGGCGAGGATGAGGGCGGGCGAGCCCGAAAAGCGGGTGGCGACGACGTCGTTGGCGGAGGTTGCGCCGAAACGGCGGAGCAGGGGCCCAAAGCCGATCGCGCCGAACGCCGCTCCCGCCGCGACGCCGAGCGGGGGAGGGTCGGCGAAGGACGCGAGGCCGGGATAGAGGCAGAGCGTCATTCCTGCAACGACCGCCGCGAAGCTGAGCGCTCCGTAGAAAGGACGCGCCTCGCGCCTGGCTGCCAGGAACGAGGCGAGGTCCGAGTTGCGGACGCCGAGCCCGACGAGGGCGAGGCCGAGCAGCGTGAGGACCGGACCAATCGCGCGTACGAGCCTGTCCGAAACGCCGACCCGCCCGAGGACGAGGATCGTCGCCACGCCGACCGCGAACAGGACCGCCGCGGTCACCGCCAACGCATTGATCCGCCTGAGGGAGTCTCGAGAGGTCATGGAATGGGCGGGCGCCTGTCGCTGAGCTCGTTCCAGATGCGTTCGGCGCGCCGGAGACGCCCGACCCGCGGAGAATCCTTTAAGCCGCCGCAACTGTCCGTGCGAATCATTTCGCGCGCGTTCGAGGCCAAAAGCTTGGGCGCCAAAGCTGCAACTTCGCAGCTCCCAACCGCGGCTTCGGCCTCCAGGGGCCGGCCAAGCGGGCGTCTCGATGCAGGGCCCAACATGTTGTGAGTCGGAGGCGCTCGACGCCGTACCGCATCCCGGCACGAATCGGGGTTTTTCAAAGGGTTGCGACGCCATTTGCGGGCGACGTCGCTTGGCCTGAGCGAAGCGAAAGGGCGAGAGCCTTCTGGCGGAGCCGGTGAGCTTCGAGGTCCATGACGATGGGCGCGTCGCGAAAATCGCTTCAAAATTGCGCGTCGTGCGCGGGCCCGCAACCGGAAAACGAAGGTGAACAGAGCCGAAAAAGCCCTTCCTTTTCCTTCCATTTGCTTCCATTTCTGACTGCGATTCGTGACTTCTCAAAGGTTTGCGGGCCGACAGGCTCGCCGAAAATTCTTTTTGCGTCCTTCCCATAAACTGCACGCTGGCTTTGAAGAAAACGGCGCCGTGGCCCTCGCCACACCCAAGGGCTGCACGGCGCCGGCTGGCCTATGGACGCTCTGGTGGAAGCGAGCAATTCGGAACTCTCCTTCGGCTGCACAACAGAACAAATATAGAACATTACTGCGCACTTGGCAAGAGGGGAAGCTCGCGGGCAAGCCGTGGCCGAAGGGCGAAAAAACCGTCAGGCGCCGATGAGTCTCAGCCGCCGCGCCAGTCTTAGCCATCAGGTCGGCATGTGGAGCCGCCCGGGTGTTCAGGAGGACAGAATGCCATTGACAGGCAAGACGATGGTCGTGATCGGCGGCAGCGGGGGCGTGGGGCGGCGGATCGTCGAAGCAGCCGCCCGCAACGGCGCCCGTGTGCTCGCTGTGGCGCGACAGGAGGGTCCGCTCCGCCGGTTGGCCCAAGAGGTGGCCGGCGCCGATGTTCTCGCGCTCGACGCCACGGACGAAGGAGCCCCCGCCAGGGTGTTCGACGTCCTCGAGCCCGATATCCTGGCTTTGTGCGGGGGCGCGTTTCCGCCCGCCGCGCCGATCCATGAGCAGAGCTGGCGGGAGTTCGCCGTCAACTGGGACACCGACGTCAAGATGACGTTTCACTTCTGCAAGGCGGCGCTTTCGCGGCCGCTGCCCGCCGGCGCCTCGGTCATTCTGATCTCCAGCGGCGCAGCTCTCGGGGGCTCCCCGATTTCCGGAGGATACGCGGGCGCCAAGCGCACGCAGATGTTCATCGCAAACTACAGCCAGAAGGAATCGGACCGGCTCGGCCTCGGCTTGCGATTCATGACGCTTGCCCCGCGCATCATGCCGGACACTGAGCTCGGAAAGCATGCGGTCAAGGGCTATTCCCGTTATCTCGGCGTATCCGAGGCCGACTTCGTTCAAGGCATGGCTGCGCCGCCGACCTCGTCCGACGTCGCGAGCGCGGTGATCGAGCTGGCGGCGAACCCCGACCCATCCAAGGGCAAAGCCTTCATCGTCTCAGGGAAGGGCCTCGAACCCGCGCCGTGAGGATGAAGCCATTGAAGGGGGTCGCCGGAGGGTTCAATGTCCATCATCATGACGACGGGAGAACCATTTCGTCGGGAGCGGGCCTCGGAGCCGGCCAGCCGGATGTTTGAGCGGCTGGCGGAACCGCTCCGCCGCGAGCTCAAATTGCATTGCTACCGCATGCTCGGCTCGACGCACGAAGCCGAGGACCTCGTGCAAGAGACCTATTTGCGCGCCTGGCGCGGCTTCGGCGGCTTCGAGGGCGGATCCATTCGCGCGTGGCTCTACCGGATCGCCACCAACGCCTGCCTCGATGCGCTCGCCAGCCGCAGGCGCGCGCCGCGCATGCTGCCGGACCGGCAGGCGCCGCCCAGCGTCGCGGCGGAGATGCCGCAAGGCGCTCCGCCGACCGACGCAGCGTGGCTCGAGCCCTATCCGGACTTTGAGCTGGAAGGGATTGCGGACGACGCGCCGAATCCGGAGGCGCGCTATGCGTCCCGCGAGGCCGTGCAGCTCGCTTTTGTCGCCGCCATCCAGGAGCTGCCGCCGCGCCAGCGCGCCGCGCTTCTGCTGTGCGATGTGCTCGGTTGGGCCGCCGCCGAAACCGCGACGCTCATCGGCGGGTCGACGGCCTCGATCAACAGCGCCCTGCAGAGAGCGCGCGAAACGCTCGCCAAACGCTATCCCGACGGATGCCCGCCGGCGGCGCCGCGGCCAAATCCCGCCCAGCAACAGCTTCTCGACCGGTATCTGCAGGCCTGGGAAGGACATGACCTGGACGGCTTCGTGTTCCTCCTCAAAGAGGACGCGGCTTTCACCATGCCGCCGTGGCGGCAATGGTATGCGGGGCGCGAGGCCGTCCGGTCCTTCGTTGCGACGGCCTGGGGGGCGGTTGGCGGCCTTCGCCTCTTGCCGACGGCGGCCAACCGGCAGCCCGCTTTCGCCCTCTACGCCCGCGCCGGCGCGAACAAGCCGTGGTCCGCGCACGCCATCCAGGTGCTCGCGCTCGAGGGCGACAAGATTTCCGCGCTGACGACCTTTGCGCCGCCTCTCGGCCCGCGCCTCTTTCCCGCCTTCGGTCTTCCGCTCACCCTCCCGGACGCCGCGAGCGCCGATTCGCTTGCGGGAAGGAATTCCATTGTCCACGGCCAAACCTGAAGAACGCGAATCATCGCCGCCTTTGAGCGGTTCCTTCAGGACAATCCCGACATGGCGGAGCTTATGGCGAACGCGACGGCGGCGGCTCTCATGCGGGAGTTCCCTTGCACCGGGCTACAGCGCGCGGTGAATTTCAGCGTTCAGCCTCTCCCGCGGCCCAGGCGCGTT
>DASRSL010000228.1:0-12815 GCA_035656495.1 Roseiarcus sp. | reverse complement strand
GTTCGTCAATCCTTCGGCGGCCTGGCGAGCCTTTGGGGAACGCGGTCGAGCCGCTTGATTCGGGAACGGCGTCGGAAGCCGCCGGGCGCGGGATATGGAGAGCGGGAAGCCGCCTGTCAAATTGACGGCGCCACGGTCCGGCTCTCGCGGCGACGGCTTCCGGTTCCCGGGGCACGGCGGATCGTGATGACCCGCGCTCTTCTGGACGGTCTAAACGGAACGACGCATTTGGAACTGCGGGTCGCTAAGCCGAAGCCGAAGGACAAGGCGTTCGTCGACGGCGCCGCAGCCAGATTCGCCGAAAACATGACCAAGGCGATCGCCGGCTTGCGATCCATGGTGGAAGGGAAGCAATCTGCCGTTGGCGCAGTGGAAGAGCCGACGCTAAAGCCATCGACCGGGCGCTTCCTGACCGAGTCGGTGAAATCGGGCGGGCGGCGCTGAAGCCGTCATGTCCAACGAGGCGCCAAGCAGGAACATCGGCCGAGCTCCGGCTGCCTTGCCGGCTCTCGCAGCGACGGAATTTCCAGGTCGACGTCTTCGACGCCGGGAGGCAGCCCCAGACTCTCGATGATGACGCGCGACCCATCGGTCAGTCGCTGATAATCCTCGATCGTGAGCAGGAAGTGGGCAGGCCTGCCTCGATCGGTGATGAACACCGGACCGTTTTCGCCGCCCTCTTGACGCGGCCTGTGTCCTGATTGAACTCGCGGCTCGACAAAGTGGTGACGGGCATTGCGGCTTCCTGAAGCGGCCTCATCTGTAGGAACGTTACTACAATTCCTGAGCGGCAATTGATCAAAGGCCGTCGCCGCGAGAGCCGGACCGTGGCTGGACCGTGGCGCCGTCAATTTGACAGGCGGCTTCCCGCTCTCCATATCCCGCGCCCGGCGGCTTCCGACGCCGTTCCCGAATCAAGCGGCTCGACCGCGTTCCCCAAAGGCTCGCCAGGCCGCCGAAGGATTGACGAACGAATGAAAGTTGTGATCGTCGAGTCGCCCGCCAAGGCCAAGACCATCAACAAGTATCTCGGCAAGGACTACAGCGTTTACGCCTCCTACGGCCACGTGCGCGACCTTGTCGAGAAGGATGGCTCGGTCGACCCCGACCATGATTTCGCCATGCGCTGGGAGGTCGGCGCCAAGTCGGCCAAACGGCTGAGCGAGATCGGCGGCGCGGTCAAGAACGCCGACCGAGTCATTCTGGCGACCGACCCGGATCGCGAGGGCGAGGCGATCTCGTGGCACGTGCACGAGATTCTCAGGGGCAAGAAGCTCTTGAAGGACAAGCGGGTCGACCGCGTGGTGTTCAATGCGGTCACCAGGGACGCGATCCTGGAGGCGATGCGCCATCCCCGCGAGATCGACGAGGCGCTGGTCGACGCCTACCGGGCGCGCCGCGCGCTCGACTACCTGGTCGGCTTCACGCTCTCTCCGGTGCTCTGGCGGAAGCTCCCCGGCGCCCGCTCGGCGGGGCGCGTCCAGTCGGTCGCGCTCAGGGTCGTCTGCGACCGCGAGCTCGAGATCGAGCAATTCGTCCCGCGCGAATACTGGTCGATCGTCGCCCACCTGAGGACGGAGGCCGACGCGCCTTTCGCCGCGCGCCTCGTCGGCGCGGACGGCAAGAAGATCGGCCGCCTCGACGTCGGTTCGGGAGCGGAGGCGGAAGCCTTCAGGGAGGCGCTGGAGAAGGCGAAATTCTCGGTCGCGGCGATCGAATCGAAACCGGTCCGGCGCAACCCCTATCCGCCCTTCACCACCTCGACGCTCCAGCAGGAGGCCTCGCGCAAGCTCGGCCTTGCGCCCGCCCGCACCATGCAGATCGCCCAGCGTCTCTACGAAGGCGTCGACATCGGCGACGGCGCGGTCGGGCTCATCACCTATATGCGCACCGACGGCGTCGACCTCGCGCCGGAGGCGGTGTCGGCGGCCCGCCGCCTGATCGGCAAGGACTTCGGCGACGACTACGTGCCGAGCGCCCCGCGCAAATACGCCGCCAAGGCCAAGAACGCCCAGGAGGCCCACGAGGCGATCCGGCCGACCGACATGACGCGCCGCCCCCGCGACGTCGCCCGCCGCCTCGAGCCCGAGCAGGCCAGGCTCTACGAGCTCATCTGGACCCGCACCATCGCCTGCCAGATGGAAAGCGCCGAGCTCGAGCGCACGACCGTCGACGTCCTCGCCGAGGCGGGCGCCCGAAAACTCGACTTCCGCGCCAGCGGCCAGGTCGTGCGCTTCCCCGGCTTTCTCGCCCTCTACCAGGAGGGCCGCGACGACGAGGAGGACGAGGAGGGAGGCCGCCTGCCGCCGATGCGGGAAGGGGAGAGCCTGACCAAGGAGCGGATCGAGGCCGCCCAGCATTTCACCGAGCCGCCGCCGCGCTACACCGAGGCGACGCTGGTGAAACGGATGGAGGAGCTCGGCATCGGCCGTCCCTCGACCTACGCCTCGACCATCGCCGTCCTCAAGGACCGCGCCTACGTGCGGCTCGAGAAGAAGCGGCTCATCGCGGAGGACAAGGGCCGGCTGGTGACGGCGTTCCTCGAGGCCTTTTTCGCCAAATATGTCGGCTACGACTTCACCGCCGACCTCGAGGAGAAGCTCGACCTCGTGTCGAACAGCGAGATCGACTGGAAGGAGCTTCTGCGCGATTTCTGGAACGACTTTTCCGGCTCTGTCGGCGACATCAAGGACCTCCGCACCGGGCAGGTGCTCGACAGCCTGAACGAGCTGCTCGGGCCGCACATCTTTCCGGACCGCGGCGACGGCGTCGATCCCCGGCTCTGCCCGGTCTGCGGCAAGGGTCAATTGTCGCTGAAACTCGGCAAGTTCGGCGCCTTCATCGGCTGCTCGAACTATCCCGAGTGCAAGTACACTCGCGTGCTGTCGCCGAGCGGGGCCGAAAGCGGCGAGGGCGATCGTCCGGGGGTGCGGGTGCTCGGCGAAGACCCGGAGTCGGGCGAGGAGATCACTTTGCGCAACGGCCGCTTCGGCGACTACGTGCAAGAGGGCGAGGGCGATAAGCCGAAGCGATCCTCGCTGCCGCGCGGAATGAAGCCGGAGGACGTGACGCTCGAGAAGGCGCTCGCGCTTCTCTCGCTGCCGCGCGAGGTCGCCCGGCACCCGACCTCCGGCGAGCCGATCCTGGCCGGCATCGGCCGCTATGGCGCCTATGTCCAGCACGGCAAGACCTACGCCAATCTCGGCCGCGACGACGACGTCCTCGAAATCGGCGGAAACCGCGCGATCGACCTCATCGTCGTCAAGGAGAGCGGCGCCGGCGGCTCCCGCTTCGGCGGCGGGGCAGGCCGCGTGCTCGGCGAGCATCCGGAGGGCGGCTCGGTCAGCGTCAAGCAGGGCCGGTTCGGCGCCTACGTCAACCACGGAAAGATCAACGCCACTATCCCGCGCGGGACGGATCCGGCGAGCCTCACCCTCGGCGACGCGCTCGCCCTCATCAAGGCGAAGGCCGAGGGCGGGGGCGTCTCCGGTCGCCTGCTCGGCGAGCATCCCGAGGGCGGGGCGGTCACGGTGCGCGACGGCCGCTTCGGCCCCTACGTCAACTGGGGCAAGGTCAACGCGACCATCTCCAAGTCGACTTCGCCCGAATCGATCTCGCTCGACGAGGCGCTCGCGCTGCTCGCCGAGCGCGAGGGCAGGCCCGCGCCGGCGCGCAAGCCAGCGGCCGCCAAAGCGCCGGCGAAGGATGCGCCACCCCAGCGCACGGCAGCCAAGGACCTGTCCCCGAAAGTGACGGCCGTCGCGACGAAAAAGCCCGCGGCCGGGAGCTCAGCCAAGGCGAAGACGGCCGCGAAGAAGCGGTAGCAAATTTCAGGCGCGGGCGCCGACCGGGTCAGCCGCGCTCGGGCCGGGTGCAGCTACAAAGGCCGGCGCTCCGTCGCGGCGTCGAGATCCTCGTAGGCGACTGGCGCGACCCGCGCGAGGCGGGCGAGCGCCTCGCGCCGCTCCTCGACGTCCGGATATTCGCACATGAGCGCCGCCTTCCAGTCCACCGGTCGCGAATAAACGGTTTGTAGACGTTCAGCTTCCTGCTGGATGAGCTCCGCATGGTCAGCCCATCCTCGAAATGGATCGAGGCGTGCGCGCCGAGCCAACTCTCCCGTCCCCGTGGAAATCGACCGGCGGCCTCAGTCGATCGCAATTTCGCCACCTCCACGCGGGGTTCATACTCGTCAGAATCGCGGATGGCCGCTTTTGTTATATCGTTTCTGGAACGAACCGGACAAGAGATCGTTGGCGCGCTGCGACGTTGCGCCGCGCCCGGCGCTCAGCGCTCCGCGGGCGCTCTGGCCGATCTTGCAATCCGCGGGGTTCTGCGTGACTGTTGCCGTGTGACCGCGCCGCGGCCGAGCCGACGCTGACACGAGGGGCGCTGCTGTTGAATCCGGTCAACGCCACGCAGAGGTATGCGGGACACCAGACGGAGGCGGCCTACGGCCGCTGGGCGCCGGTCTACGACCTGATCTTCGATCTGCCCTTCCATCCCGGACGGCTGGCGGCAGCCCGGACGGCGGCGAGCGCGGCGGGGTCCAGCGGCGAGATCCTGGTCATCGGCGTCGGGACGGGGCTCGAACTGCCCCTTCTGCCCCCCAACGTCCGGGTCACCGGCATCGACATCAGCGGCCCCATGCTCCGCGCCGCCGAAGCGCGCGTCGAGCGCAAGCGCCTCGCCCAGGTCAAGGCGCTGCACGTGATGGACGCGGGCGCGCTCGACTTCCCCGACAGGTCCTTCGACGTCGCGCTCGCGCCCTACGTGATGAGCGTCGTTCCTCATCCGGAGCGGACCTTGACGGAGGCGTGGCGGGTTTTGCGTCCCGGCGGCAGCCTCGTCGTGATGAACCACTTCGCCGCCTCCGGCGGTTTGCGCAAGGCGATCGAGCAGCGTATGGAGACCGCGGCCTCGTGGCTCGGCTGGCATCCGAACTTTCCCTATGCGGCGATCGGCGACTGGATCCGCGCGCACCCCGACGCGCGCATCGCAGAGCGGCGCGAGCTTCCGCCGATGAGGCTGTTCACTTTGCTTCGGATCGAAAAGGCAGGCGGGCTTTAGGCGCAAAAACGCCGGCGGCAACGACGGGAAAAGGGATGAGCGAAGGACGGGAAGCCTGCGCGATCGGCGACGAAGCGAAGGTCACCCGCTTGACCGCCGACGCGCCGCCTTTCTCGCTGAGCGCGGATTCCAATTGGCGGGCCTCCCGCGCCGCCGTCCTTAGCGGCGAGCCGACGATCGCCGAGCGCGGCGACGGAAACCACGTGGGCGTCCCGTTCATCAGCGACTACGGCTGACGGCGGGCGCCTTCGCTTGTATCTATCGCCCCGGCCACTACCTTTATTTCGAGACCTGCGCCTTTGCGAAAAACCGCACCATTGATTGAGGCCGCGCCCGCGGCGGCGAGGAAGCGCGCTCCCGCGCTGCCGTCGCGCGAGGAGGTGATCGCCTTCATCGGCGGCGAGGCCGCCCCCAACGGCGAGCGGCCGCCTGCACGCGTCACCAAGCGCGACATCGCCAGGGCGTTCGGCGTGAAAGGCGCAGCAAAGGCCGAGCTTAAACAGCTGATCCAGGACCTGCAGAACGAGGGCGCGATCGCGCGCGGCCGCAAGGCGCTCCAGGTCCACGACCGGCTGCCGACGATCGTCGTCGCCGACGTGGCGGAGCGCGATCGCGACGGCGACCTCGTCGCCAGGCCCGCCGAATGGGAGGGAGACGGCCCGCCGCCGCGAATCCGGGTTCGAAGCCCGCGCGCCAAGCGCGACAGGGCCGGCGCGCCGGGCGTCGGCGCTCGGGTGCTCATGCGCGTCGAATTCGATCCCGACGCGACTGCCAAGGAGCCGGCCTATTCGGGTCGCGTCATCAAGATCCTCGACAAGGTCAAGGCGCGCGTCTTCGCCGTGTTCCGCAAGGGCGAGGACGGCGCGGGCCGTGCGCTTCCGGTCGAAAAGCGCGCCGCGGCGCGCGAGTTCGTCGTCCCGGCCGCATTCGCCGGCGAGGCCGAGAACGGCGACCTCGTCGCCATCGAGCCGCTGCGCCAAGGGCGCTTCGGCCTCCCGAGCGCCCGGATCGTCGAGTCGCTGGGCTCGGTGAAGTCCGAGCGCGCGGTGAGCCTCATCGCGCTCGCGACGCACCACATCCCGCACGTGTTTTCGCCGGCCGCGCTCAAGGAGGCCGAGGCGGCGCGTCCCATCCGCCTCGCCCCCCCGCGCGAGGACTGGCGGTCGCTGCCGCTCGTCACCATCGACCCGCCCGACGCCCAGGATCACGACGACGCGGTCCACGCCGTCCCTGATCCCGATCCTACCAATCCCGGCGGCTTCATCATCACCGTCGCGATCGCCGACGTCGCGGCTTACGTCCGCCCGGGCTCGGCGCTCGACCGCGACGCGCTCGAGCGCGGCAACTCGGTCTATTTCCCCGACCGGGTCGTGCCTATGCTGCCCGAGCGCATCTCGAACGACCTTTGCTCGCTCAAGCCCCTCGAGGACCGGCCGGCGCTCGCGGTGCGGATGATCCTCGGCGCCGACGGCCGCAAGCGAGCGCACGCCTTCCACCGGATCATGATGCGCTCGGCGGCGAAGCTCTCCTACGAGCAGGCGCAGGCCGCCATCGAGGGCAGGCCGGACGAGATCACGGCGCCGCTCATGGACAGCGTCTTGCGGCCGCTTTACGCCGCCCATGGCGTGATCAAGATCGAGCGCCTGCGACGCGATCCGCTCGATCTCGACCTGCCCGAGCGCAGGCTGGTCCTCGACAGAAACGGGCGCCTCGCCGAGGTCCGCTGGCCCGAGCGGCTCGAGGCGCATCGGCTGATCGAAGAATTCATGATCCTCGCCAACGTCGCCGCCGCCGAGACGCTCGAGGCTCGGCAATCGCCGCTCATCTATCGCGCCCATGACGCGCCGAGCGTCGAGAAGCTCAACGATCTCGTCGAGTTCCTCGGCACCATCGGCGTCAAGCTGGCGAGGGGCGATCGCGTCCGGCCGTCGCATTTCAACGGGGTTTTGAGCCGAGTGCGCGGCCAAGCGGTCGAAGCCCTGGTCAACGAGGTCGTGCTGCGCGCCCAGGCGCAGGCCGAGTACAGCCACGAGAACTACGGCCACTTCGGCCTGAACCTGCGCCGCTATGCGCATTTCACCTCGCCCATCCGCCGCTATGCAGACCTTGTCGTCCACCGGGCGCTGATCCGCGCGCTCAATTTCGGCGAGGGCGGCCTCAATGACATGCGAGGCGGGGAACTTGCGCAGGTCGCCGAGCATATTTCGGCCGCCGAGCGGCGCGCGATGGCGGCGGAGCGCGAGACGATCGACCGGCTGGTGGCGGCGCATCTCGCCGACCGCGTCGGCGCGATGTTCGAAGCGCGCATCGCCGGCGTGACGAGAGTTGGTCTGTTCGTGAAGCTGAACGACACAGGGGCGGATGGGTTCGTGCCGCCCGGAACGCTCGGGGACGAGTATTTTCGCTACGACGAGGCGACCCGGTCGCTCGTCGGGACGCGGAGCCGCGCGGCTTACCGGCTCGGCGACCCGGTTCAGGTCCGCCTCGTCGAAGCGGCGCCCTTCGCCGGCGCCCTCAGGTTCGAGATCGTGTCGGGCGAGTCCAGCGCGACGAGAGACGGGAGACGCGCGCGCCAGGCCCGAAGAGAGCCGCGTCCGGCAGCGCCGAGCCGCAAGGGCGGGCGCCGATGAACGACATGTCCGGATTCCGCAATTGGCGGACGCCGAGGCGCGAGCGGCAGCTCGGCGAGGCGATCCGGCGCGGGCTCATTGGGCGTTGTCCGGCCTGCGGACGGGGTCCGCTGTTTCGCGCCTACCTCAAGCTGAACAAGGTCTGCCGGGTGTGCGGCGAGGACCTGAGCCACGCGCGCGCCGACGATGCGCCCGCCTATCTGACGATGCTGGTGGTCTGCCATGTCGTCGGCGGCGGCGCCCTCTTCTGGGCGGAGCGGTGGCCGCACACTCCGCTGATGTGGACCGCGCTGTTCTGGCTGGCCGTGACGGTGGTCTTGAGCCTGCTCATCTTGCCTCGCATGAAGGGGGCGGTCGTCGGCCACCAATGGGCGCTCTGCATGCACGGCTTCGGCGGCGACGAGACGTGATGGGCGCGGCGTTGCGGCTGGCCCTTCGACCGGCGAGGGTCCCGTGATGACGGCAAACGCCGGTTCGTCGGCTGACGGAGGGGCGGCGTCTCCCTGCCCAAAAGGCGCGCGAGACGCGCGCCCTCCGGAGGCGCCCAAACGCCTGCGGGCGCTTCGTCCTCGCGACGCGGCGACGCTCATCATCCTCGATCGCTCGGCGGGCGAAGCGAAGGTGCTGATGGGAAGGCGGCACGCGGCTCACGCGTTCATGCCGGGCAAATATGTCTTTCCCGGCGGGCGGGTCGAGCCGGACGACCGGCGGATGCGCGCGGCCGGCGCGCTCGACGCCGATGTCGAGGCGAAGCTCAACGCGCGGGTGCCGCACCCCTCGCCCGGCTTCGCGCGGGCGATCGCGCTCGCAGCGATTCGCGAGACGTTCGAGGAGACCGGCCTTGCGATCGGCGTCGCCGGCTACGGCGCGCCGAGCGTTGCGCCGCCGGGAGCGTGGGCACGGTTCGCCGCGTTGGGCGTCTATCCCGCGCTCGACGGCGTCGATTTCCTCGCCCGCGCGATCACGCCGCCGGGGCGGCCGAGGCGCTTCGACGCGCGCTTTCTTCTCGTCGACGCGAGCGCCGTCGCCGGACGCGTCGAGGGCGTGGTCCATCCGGAGGCGGAGCTCGTCGATCTCGTCTGGACGCCCCTCGACAAGGCGCGCGAGCTCGACCTGCCCCTTATCACGCATCTCGCGCTCGATGATCTCGCGCGGGCGCTGAACGACGGTCTCGACCGGAAGAGGCCGAGACCCTTCTACCGGGAGCTGCGCGGCAAGAGGCTGCGCGAGGAGCTGTAAGCCGCTTCAAGCCCTCGAGCGCGGCCGAATTCCCTGCCGCAGGGACTTTTGCAGCGAACTTCTTGAACTTCTTGAATTTCGGCCGATTCGTCGAAAAACCGTCCGAAAAACCCCAATGATTCAAAGCGGTGCGGAGAAGATTCCCTACGGGGTCGAGTAGAAAGTTCCCTGTTCGGCAGAATGCAGGGACAACTCGCTCCTTGATGCGCCGGATCGGCCGACCTGTTGGAGCTCTCCCCGCAGAGGAGAATGCCAGCCTACCCCTCGATCTGGCGCGCCTCCTCGGGCAGCATGATCGGCACGCCGTCGCGAATGGGATAGGCGAGTTTCGCCGCTCGCGAGATGAGCTCCTGCCGAGCCGCGTCGTAGATCAGCTCCGCCCGCGTCACCGGACAGACCAGCAGCTCGAGCAGTCGCGGATCGGTCCGGAAGACTTTTTCGGGAGCGGTCGAAGGCCAGTCTGGGTCATCGGTCATTGGATGCGGTCCCGTTCGAACGATTCATCCGCCAAGTTTATGGTCCGAAAGAGTCTGTTTCAGAAGTTCGCCGCCCTCGTCCTGAGGCGCCCGGAACGGGCCTCGAAGGACGATCCAGGGCGCGGGCGGCGCCGCAAGCGTCGTCTGGAGTATCCTTCGAGGCCCTTTGCTTCCGCAAAGGGCGCCTCAGGATGAGGTCCATGACTCTTGAAACAGATGCTGAGCGGAAAGGAAAGTTCCTCTTTCCACCGCGTCCGTCGAGCTCAAAACCGAAGAGCCGACGCTTGCCGCACGCCCTTGATCCTGCAGACCTCGGCCAGAACCTCGGGCGGCGCCTCGCCGTCGATCGACACGAGCGCGATCGCCGAGCCGCCCGGCTCGTCGCGGCCGAGCGCGAAGGTCGCGATATTCACCCCTGCGTCGCCGAGAAGGCTGGCGAAGCGGCCGATGAAGCCGGGCTTGTCCTCGTTCGTCACATAAATCATCGACGGGGTGAATTCGGCGTCGATCTTGATGCCCTTGATGGAGAGGATGCGAGGCTTGCCGTCGTGGAAGACGGCGCCGCCGAGCGAGCGCGTCTGATCCTGGGTGACGATGGTCATCGTGATGAAACTCTCGTAATCGCCCTGCGCAGCGCGGGTCACTTCCTCGATGACGATGCCCCGCTGGGCGGCCACCGAGGGGGCGGACACCACATTGACTTCCACCAGCGACGGCCGCAGCAGCCCTGCGATCGCGGCGGAGGTCAGCGCCCTGGTCTTCAGGTCGGCGACCGCCCCCTCATAGGTGATCGTCACCTTCTCGATCGGCGTATGGGTGAGCTGGCCGGCGAACGAGCCGAGCCCTTCGGCGAGCCTGATGAACGGCCGCAGTCTGGGCGCCTCTTCGGCGGTGATGGACGGGAAGTTGACCGCGTTGGTGATCGCGCCGCGGATCAGATAGTCGGACATCTGCTCGGCGACCTGCAGCGCCACATTCTCCTGCGCCTCGGTGGTCGAGGCGCCGAGATGCGGGGTGGCGATGAAGTTGGCGCAGCCGAACAGCGGATTCTCCTTCGCCGGCTCCTCCGCGAAGACGTCGAAGGCGGCGCCGGCGACATGGCCGCTGTCGAGCGCGGCGCGCAGAGCCGCCTCGTCCACCAGGCCGCCGCGGGCGCAGTTGATGATGCGGACGCCCTTCCTGGTCTTGGCGATGTTCTCCGCCGACAGGATATTGCGGGTCTGCGCGGTCAGCGGCGTGTGCAGGGTGATGAAATCTGCGCGGGCGAGGAGATCGTCGAGCTCCACCTTCTCCACGCCGATCTCTTCCGCGCGCTCGGGCTTCAGGAACGGATCATAGGCGATCACCCGCATTTTGAGTCCGATGCCGCGCGAAGCGGCGATCGAGCCGATGTTGCCGCAGCCGATGACGCCGAGCGTCTTGGCGGTCAGCTCGACGCCCATGAAGCGGTTCTTCTCCCACTTGCCCGCCTGGGTGGAAAGGTCCGCGGCCGGGATCTGCCGGGCAAGCGCGAACATGAACGCGATCGCGTGCTCCGCGGTCGTGATCGAATTGCCGAAGGGCGTGTTCATCACGATGACGCCGCGCTCCGTCGCGGCCGGAATGTCGACATTGTCGACGCCGATGCCTGCGCGGCCCACCACCTTCAGCCTGGCCGCGCGCTCGAGCAGCTTGGCGGTGACTTTGGTCGCGGAGCGGATCGCGAGCCCATCGTAATCGCCGATGATCTTGGCGAGCTCGTCCTTTTCGAGCCCCGGCTTGACGTCGGCCTCGATGCCTTCCTGCTTGAAGATCGCGACGGCGGCGGGGGAAAGCTTATCGGAAATCAGAACACGAGGAGCCATTTGGAAACCTTGGAGTTGGGTGAGAATGGGGAACGATGCTGGGACTCGAGAGCCGGGATTCTGTCCCACAGTGTCGTCCCCGCGAACGCGGGGATCCAGATTCTACGCGCGGACGATATTCCCAATCGCCGCCTGCTTCCCTACGACTCTGGATGCCCGCTTGCGCGGGCATGACAACGCTGGGCGCTCAGGCCGCCTCGGCCAGCTTGCCCTTTTCGAGAGCGAAGGCGTAGTCGAGCCAGGGGGTGAGGGCCTGAATGTCGGCGGTTTCGACCGTCGCGCCGCACCAGATGCGCAGGCCCGGCGGCGCGTCGCGGTAGGATCCGATGTCGTAGGCGACCTGCTCCTTCTCGAGGACGCCGGCGAGCGCCTTGGCGAAGGCCGCTTGGCCGTCTCGCGGAAGAGCCGCCACGACCGGATCGACCACCTTGAGACAGACGCTGGTGTTCGAGCGGGTCGCCGGGACGCGAGCGAGGTGGTCGATCCAGGACGTGGGCTCGACCCAGGCGGCGAGCGCCTTGGCGTTGGCGTCGGCCCGGGCGAATAAAGCTTTCGCGCCGCCGAGCGACTTCGCCCAGTTGAGCGCATCGATATAGTCCTCGACGCACAGCATGGACGGCGTGTTGATGGTGTCGCCCTCGAAGAAGCCTTCGGTCAGCTTGCCGCCCTTGGCGAGCCGGAAAATTTTTGGCAGCGGCCAGGCCGGCGTGTAGGTTTCCAGCCGCTCGGCCGCCCGGGGGCTCAGAATGATCATTCCGTGCGCGCCCTCGCCGCCCAGGACTTTCTGCCAGGAGAAGGTCACGACATCGAGTTTCCGCCAGTCGAGATCCTGCGCGAACACGGCGGAGGTCGCGTCGCAGATCGTCAGGCCCTTGCGGTCGGAGGCGATCCAGCCGGCGTCGGGCACGCGGACGCCGGACGTGGTGCCGTTCCAGGTGAAGACGACGTCCTTGTCGAAATCGACCTTGGTGAGGTCAGGCAGCTCGCCGTATGGCGCCTTCAGCGTCCGCGCGCCCTCGATCTTCAGCTGCTTGACGATGTCGGTGACCCAGCCCTCGCCGAAACTTTCCCAGGCGAGCACGTCGACGCCGCGAGCGCCGAGCATCGTCCAGAGCGCCATCTCGACCGCGCCGGTGTCGGAAGCGGGCGTGATGCCGATGCGATAGTCCGCCGGGACCCCGAGCACCTCGCGGGTCAGATCGATCGAAAGCTTGAGCTTGGCTTTGCCGAGCTTCGCCCGATGCGAGCGGCCGAGAGCGGCGTCTTTGAGAACTGCTGGGGTCCAGCCAGGGCGCTTGGCGCAAGGTCCGGAAGAAAAGCAGGCGTTCGCCGGCCGCGCGGCGGGTGTCGTGATCATTGTGTGCCATCCTTTCAGATGGGCGCCTCTCGTTGGGGAGAGGTGTCCCGCCGCGGTGGATAGCCGGATGGGGGCGCGGTGGCAAGGGGACTTTCGGCGAGGTTGATCCCGAGGGCGTGATGAAGCTCCTGAAGTCGAGCCGGAAAGGCAAAGCCGCCTGAATGGAGGGTTGGGCGGAATGAGGAAACCGCTCGGCGTT
>DASRSL010000227.1:0-5390 GCA_035656495.1 Roseiarcus sp. | reverse complement strand
CGTCGCCGTGGGCCTGCCGTGAAGTCTGTCGGAAAGCCGGATGCCTTAATTGGGCACGTCCGGTTTGATGAGCGGGGAAGGGAAACGGAGCCATTGGCCATATGCCTCAACGCCACCGCGCCCTTCCTCGACTCTACTCGGCCGGGAACAGCGATTTAAAGTTCCCTGTTCGGCCAAATGCAGGGATATCTCGCGCCTGAAGCGCCGCCTGTCCGGGCTTTCCCCGCGCAGGCGCGACCGGCCGAAAGGACCAAACGCCAGGGGCCGAGCGATTTCCATCAGCAGCGGCATCGACCCAAGCTCAGGGCGCGCGGACGAGACGGGGGTAGGCAGGTTCGCTCAGCTCATGTCGCAGCCGCATCAGCTGCTTGGCGAAAGGGATGAAGAGTCGGAGGTAGACGTAGACCTGGTCCCGCGTAGGCGCGTCGGACCCGGGCGAGCGCCCCGATTCGTTCCTCGCCATGGAAATGATCGAATGTGTGACGTTGAAGTTGTTCTCCAAACCGTCAGTCGCCGATTTGGCGAGGAAGCCGAGCGCGGGTTTTAGCGCCTCCTGGAATCGGGTCATTTTTGTTCTGATGTAGAGTCCATCGCCGATACGGGAAAAGTGGTTCCCGTAGGCGGCGCTGCTTTTGGCGACCTCCAGCAGTCTCAGGAATTCGATTTCCGCAGCGATGGCGAGCAGGACGCAGGTCGATAACAGGCAGTCCGCGTAAAACGCCGCGACCGCCTCTTCTAGATAGATGACGGCGTCGGGAGACAGATCGGTCACTTCCGCGTGCAGCCTCTTCATGAACCCCGCTGAATCCTGAAAGCGGTAAGGGCTTTGTTGGAGCGCCTTTTCGCCAAAGCGACTGAGCCGGAGCCAAGGCCAACCCGGATTCGACGCGTTCAAGCCCAGCGTCAGAATCCCCTGTCGGAACAGGTCCCACACGATCTCGAGAACCACATTCGAGTCGCCGGAATGCAATTGCGTGGCGGACCCGGGCGAATAATACTCGCGGCCTTGCGTCCCCCGATTTCTCTTGGGAAGCGCAAGAGCGACTTGCTCCATGAGCTTGTCAAACCTGTCGACGCCGTTCGTTTGCGCATTGAGCAATATGTAGGTGACGATGTCGCGGAGCTCTTCGTAGCTGTGCAGCGGCTGGTTCTCGCTCATTTCGCTCTCCCGCCAGAAACGACGATGAGGGCTTGCCCGATGTTGATTCGTCCCGCCACATCGGTGACCCTGGCGGCAGGCTCGATGGTCAACCTTTTGCCGGGCTTTTTCCGACTCTTCAGTGCTGTTAGCGGCGGCGGCGCGTTGCCGCACCCTTTCCGCGGCGGCTGCGAGGGCGGTTGCGCCGCGGAAAAGCGCTCGCAAAACAAGGCTGGAATTGACCCGCCGCCCTAATGGCGGTGAGAATGTCAAGGGCGCGGGGCGATTGGGCGGTCGCCCGCGCCGGCGAGAGGTTCGGCATGCGGAGAATTGTTGCTGTGCGAGCGGCGCTGGCGCTTGCCGCCGTCTGTTTCGGCTCCGCCGCTTTCTCCGCCGCCGGTCCCGCGCAAAGCCCAGCCGCGGTCGACCTCAAGCCGGGCCAGGAGGTAACCATTCCTGTTACGATCTCCGACGGACGCGTTACCCTCGGCGCGGCGCGCGCATCGAGGCCCGGGACGGCTCAGCCGAAAAGCGGCGAAATCACCGTCAGCATGATCAAGCACGACCGCTCGCCCTACGCCGACTTGAACGCGAGCGAAAGGACCTCCGAGCCGGTCGACTTCGTGGCGACCGGCCTGATCGGCGATATCAAGATCGACGAGGTGACGATCTGCGGCCGCCTCGACGCGCCCGCCAGGAACCGGATCGCTTCCGGCTCGTGGCGCGTTTCCCTCAATCGGTTCTCCGTCCGGCAGAACGGGCAGGATTGCCGCCAGTGACCGAGGAACGAGGTCTTGCGATGCCGAAGATCACATACCACATCATCGAGCACGACGGCGGTTGGGCCTACCGCGTCGGCGACGTCATCTCGGAAACCTTCCCGACCCACGACCTCGCCCGTAAGGCCGCCGGGCGGGCGGCGGCCGAGCAGCGGGTCGGCGGCGAGACGACCGACATCTCCTACGAGGATTCGCAGGGCCGCTGGCATGTCGAGACGGCGAAGGGCGGCGATCGCCCCGACACCGACGTCGAAGAGGAGTGAGGCGAGACGCAATTCGCCGGCGCGGCGCAGGCGGGAAGTCGCATTCCAGTGAACGACCCGCGCGGGGGCGGTCGTCGAGCTGGATCTCTCGCGCCCGTCGGCTCTCTGTCTGAATTTCGGTTTTGGTGCAGAAAGCAGGACTTTCCTGACGATGTCCGTAGGTCCGGAGTCCCGCGCGAAGCACGCATTCCATCGGAGCCAACGGACTGCCGCGGCGGACGGGGGAGCGCGCCTACAAGCGCTGCCACGGATGGCGCGTTTCCGCCCAAATGCGACATCCGGCCTCGGGCGCCAAGCGTTGGATGCTGCTGGGCGACGCTACCAGATTCACTGAGCTGCCTTCGACGAAGGCTGATGCACTTCGAAGAGGTCGGCGTGGGATCGCTCTTGCGTTTTCCGCCATTGCGCCGGCGTCATCCCCATATGGTTCTTGAACGCACGCTGGAACGCCGCCTCGGATTGATAGCCCACCGCTTCCGCCACGGCGCCGGTGGACATTGACGACGTCTTCAACTCGTTCGCCGCAAGGGTCATGCGGATGTCGGTCAGGAGATCGGCGGCCGATCGCCCGAGCCTCTTCTGGAATTGGCGCGCCAGCGTCGCGCGCGACATGTTGGAAATCCGGGCAAGCTCCGGCAGCGACCACGGTCGGGCGGGCTCGTTGAACAGGACAGCGAGCGCGGTCGCCAAACGGGGATGGCCGGCCAGGGCAAGGAATCCTATCGGAGCGCTGTCCGCCTCGCTGGCGAGTCGGAGCGCCGACGCGAACATGGCGGTGGACAACGCGTTCAGCATCGCGCGCCCGCCGAGACGATCGTCTGTCGCCTCGCCGCGCATCAGCGAGACCAGGCCAACAAGCTGTGCGGCCGTTCCGGATCGGACCGTTTTGAAGTTGTCATTGCAGGCATGCACGACGAAGCGCGACGGCAGATAGCCGCGCAACACCCGATCGTGCGGCGCACGATCCCGGAGACGTTTCTCGGCGTCGGTTACACGAGAGACCGGGCCGGACTGCCGCTCGAGGCGGTTCGTGTTCCCGCCCCGCGGCCGGCGGCCGGCGAGGTGTTTGATCCGCGTCGCCGCCTCATCCCTCAATCCGCTCGAATACAAGCTGGCCGACCTTAATTTCATGGGGCGAACGCCCCCCGTCGTTCTTGGCCTCGACCTTTCCGGCGTCGTCGTCGCCGCGGGCCATGACGTGGAAGGCGTGGCTGTCGGCGACGCTGTGGCCGCGATGGCCGATTTGAACGGCGACGGCGGCTGGGTCGCGACTGGCGGAAGCGGAGGCGAAGGCGGCTACGCCGTGGCGCGCCAATTCCTCACCGTCCGCAAGCCGCCATCCCTGAGCTTCCGCGACGCTGCGGCGCTTCCGATGGCCTTCCTGCCCGCTTTCGCGGGCCTCTACGGCGCCGTCCGAGCCGGCGACACGGTCTACATTCCCGGCGGCGGGGGCGGCGTTGGACATCTCGCCGTGCAAATGGCGGCGCGCGCCCTGGGGGCCGGGCTGGTCATCAGCAGCGGCAGCACGCCCCAGTCGATCGCGCTGGCCCGGCAGTCGGGCGCCCAGCACGTTTTCGATTATAAGCGCGACGACGTCGCAGCGAAGATCGCGGCGTTGAGCGGCGGCAAGGGCGTCGCCCTCGTCTTTGACGCCACCTACAGCGAGGCGGGCTTCATCGAGACCGCGAAGACGGTCCGGCAAGGCGGCGCCTGGGTCGTGCTGGGGGTCGGCCCCGGAAAGACGACCCGGTTGGTCGAAACCCACAGCCCGGTCGATTCGATTCTCGCCGAGCGCGGGGCCAAGCATCTCAACGTCAATCTGCTGCGCTACTTTTCCGAGCCCGCCACGCTGGACGGCGAGACGAAGACCTTCCTTGAGCGCGGGATGGTTTTGGCGATGGAGTGGGCGACGCAGGGACTCGTGGTCCCGCACATCAGCCAGACCATCGACAGCACCGTCGAGGCGATCAATGCCGGGCTGCAGTCGCTGAAGGCGGGTCGGGGCGTGCTGGGAAAGGTGGCGGTGATCGTGGATCGCAATCTAGCCAATAATGGAGGATGAGTCGCAGGCCGCTTTTCGGAAGGCCCCTCTAGGGTAAGCGGGAGACCCTCGGCTATGCAGAGCTGGCAGCGTTCGAAGCTTGCTCCCGGAACCTCCGCACCTGTGCGCGGTCCTTCCGTACCGCGCTCGAACAGGAGCCCGCGCTTCCGCTCGAAACCCGGAACTGAAACCCTCCCCCGACACGCCCCAGACCCACCCCCAACGCAGCCCTTTTCCTCCTTGCCCCACTCGCCCTTTTCTGCTAGCGGCTGGCGCTCGCTGCGTGGGTCCCCCATATAGCGGCCGTAACCCTGGATGTTCGTTCGCCAGCCTTGCGCCGGCCCGAGATGAGCGGCGGGGAGGTTCTGAGCGGAACCTTTCCGGCGAGCGCGCGTCTGCAACGTCAACACGAACCCAAAAGCCGGCGCCGCCTCGATTTCGGGGCCTTCAGGAGAACAAATGGCTTCCACTCAATCCCTCACGCCCACGCGCGAGGATTTCGCCGCGCTCCTCAATGAGACCTACGGAGACGACGAGGCCTTCGAGGGCTCGGTCGTCAAGGGCCGGGTCGTCGCTATCGAAAAGGACATGGCCGTCATCGACGTCGGCCTGAAGACGGAGGGCCGGGTCGCCCTCAAGGAATTCACCAACCACGGCCGCGATCCGGCGCCCGGCGTCGGCGACGAGGTCGAGGTCTATCTCGAGCGGATCGAGAATGCTCTCGGCGAGGCCGTCATCTCGCGCGACAAGGCGCGCCGCGAGGAGAGCTGGGTCAAGCTCGAGCAGGCCTTCGAGAAGAACGAAAAGGTCGAAGGCGTCATCTTCAACCAGGTCAAGGGCGGCTTCACCGTCGACCTCGACGGCGCTGTCGCCTTCCTGCCGCGCAGCCAGGTCGACATCCGGCCGGTGCGCGACGTCGCCCCGCTGATGAACGTGCCGCAGCCGTTCCAGATCCTGAAGATGGATCGGCGGCGCGGCAACATCGTCGTCTCCCGTCGCACCGTGCTCGAGGAGAGCCGGGCCGAGCAGCGTCACGAAATCGTCGCCAACCTCGCCGAAGGCCAGGTGATCGAGGGCACGGTCAAGAACCTCACCGACTACGGCGCCTTCGTCGACCTCGGCGGCATCGACGGCCTCCTGCATGTCACTGACATCGCCTGGCGGCGGGT
>DASRSL010000226.1:0-12106 GCA_035656495.1 Roseiarcus sp. | reverse complement strand
CGTCGCCGTGGGCCTGCCGTGAAGTCTGTCGGAAAGCCGGATGCCTTAATTGGGCACGTCCGGTTTGATGAGCGGGGAAGGGAAACGGAGCCATTGGCCATATGCCTCAACGCCACCGCGCCCTTCCTCGACTCTACTCGGGCTCGTAGGGAATTTTGCCGGAGCAGGCTAGAATCGTTGGCCTTTTCCGCGCCGTTTCCACCCGAATCTGCCGAAATTCGAGAGGTTCGCTGCTTTTTTCCCTGCGGCAGGGAACTGGGCCCGCGCTCGACGCCCGGCTTTCTCCGCGGGCGAACACGACGCTAGCTAGTATCCGAACTGCTCGCGCAGGATGCGCTCGTCGAGCGAATGGCCTGGATCGTGGAGCAGGATCAGCGACGTCCTCCGGTCCATCGCCACCGCGACCCGCGTGACGCTGCGGATTTCGAAATGGTCGGCGACCGCGGCGACAGGGCGCTTGTCGGCCTCGAGAACGTCGACGACGACCCGCGCGGTGTCGGGCAGCAGGGCGCCGCGCCAGCGGCGGGGGCGGAAGGGCGAGAGCGGCGTCAACGCCATCAGTGGAGCGTCGAGCGGCAGGATCGGGCCGTTGGCCGAAAGGTTGTAGGCGGTCGAGCCGGCGGGCGTCGCGATCAGCACGCCGTCGGCGATCAATTCGCCGAGCCGCGTCGCGTCGTTCACTTCGATGCGCAGCTTCGCTGCCTGATAGGTCTCACGCAGGAGCGACACCTCGTTGATCGCCTGCGCGGTCGTCTCGACGCCGTGCATGTTGCGCGCCCGCATCGCCAGAGGATGGACGACCGAGGCGGACGCCGCAGCCAGCCGCTCGCGCAAGCCGCACTCGGAATATTCGTTCATCAAAAAGCCGACCGAGCCGCGGTTCATGCCGTAGATCGGTTTCGGCGCGTTCATGATGCGGTGGAGGGTCTGCAGCATCAGGCCGTCCCCGCCGAGGGCGACGATGACGTCGGCCTGCTCGGGCGGAACGTTGCCGTAGAGTCCGACCAGCGTCTTCAGCGCCTCGTCGGCTTCCTTCGCGCCGGAGGAGATGAAGGCGATCGTCCCGGTCCGGACGTCGTGATTGAGGATCGAAATGGCCCTGTCTCCCGCTCCGCGCCACGTCCGGCGCCCTCGGGGGCCACTGTCTTAGCCGAGGCTCGCGTCATGCGAAAGCCGCCGGCTCGCTCGAACCGCTCACGCGTCCGGGATGGCCCGGGTCGCCCTGCGCGCGGCGCCCGATCGCGTCGGCAGCGTGATGAGAAAGCGGGCGCCGCAGTAGAAGTCCTCCGCCTTGGCGGGCGCAAGCTCGATGGCGCCGCCGTTGCGGGCGACGAGGTCGGCTGCGATCGAGAGGCCGAGGCCGGCGCCGACCTCGCTGGTCGACTTGTGAAACGGCTCGAAGATGCGCGCGGCTTGGTCAGCCGGAAATCCGGGGCCGGTGTCGCTGACCTCGATGATGGCGTCGCCGTCGGTGCGGATCGCGGCGAAGCGGATCGCTTTCGGCCGGCCGCCGGCCGCGCCTTTCGCCAGCAGCGCCTGGGCGGCGTTGCGGCTCAAGTTCTCGAGCACGCGCAGGACGTGGTCCGGATCCGCATAGATTTCGAATTGGGGCGGAATGTCGACCTGATAGTCGATGGCTTCGACGTGCTCCGCGTGTGCCGACTCGACGACCTGCCGAACGAGCTCGCAGAGATCGAACGGCCGCCGTTCGGGCGGCTGCTCCCGCCCCGCGCCGTAAGTCAGCGTCGCCTGGCAAAACTGGATCGCTCGGTCGAGCGTTGCGACTAGCCGGGGCGCGAGGCGCTGCGCCAGCGGATCGGGAATGGCGGCGAGGCGATCGGAAATGAGCTGCGAGGCGCTCAGCATGTTGCGCAGGTCGTGGTTGATGCGCGCAACCGCCATGCCGAGCTCGGCCAAGCGCTTGCCCTGCGCGAGCTCGTGCGCGAGCGTGCCCTGCATCGCGGCGAGCGCGGTCTCCGCGCGGCCGATCTCATCGTGGCGCCCGCTCGGGGCGATCACCCGGGAAACGTCCTGCGGACGCTCCCCGAACGCGATGATGTTCGTGGTGAGCCGGCGGACCGGCCGCAGCACCATCTGCCAAAGCGCTGCCCACAGCACGCAGGTGACGACCGCCGCGATCATCAGCGCGATGTTGAGGAACGTGTGCGAGACGCGCCACAGCGCACCCTTGAGCGGCGTCTCGTCGAGCGTGACGGCGACGGGCGATGCTCCGTCGGATACATGGATTATGGTTCCGGGCTCGGCGAAAAGCGTCCCGAACGCCGCGCGGATGCTGTCGATGAATGTTTCGCCGTCGAGATTGACCGTCTCGATCGGGACGAGGGACTCGCCGTATTCGCCGTGCCCGGCCAGCACGCGCCATCCGGACGGCGTCGAGGCCGCGATTGATTTCACCCCGACGCTCGCCAGGATCCGGCGCGAGAGGTCTGGCGAGAGTTCCCTCGTTCCGCCGCCGTCGAAGACCTCGAAGGCCGTCTGCGCCGCCACAAGCTTGTTGTGCAGCCATGTCTCGCGGAAGGCGGCAAGGCGAGTCACGTAAAAAAGCGCCATCGCGAGCAGGACGAAGCCGAGGGTGACCACGAGCACGCGGCCCGCGAGTCCGAGCCGCCGCCGTCGAGACGCGGCAGGAGCGAGGGCCACGGACGGCAAGGTCCCGCCCGACGCTCCCGTCTCGTTCACCCGTTCGCGCTGAGCTGGGAGATCCAGCATCGCTCGTGCTTCATCCTCTGAGATCGTCTTCGATATAGGCTTGAACGATAGCCGAAAAATCCCTTTCCGCGCGAAAACCCAGGCTGCTCGCGCGAGCCGGATCGAACGCCCGTGGCCAGCCGGCGACGATGCGCGCGATCGTCTCGTTCGGCTCCCGCCGGATGAGACGGGTCGCCGAATCGCCTGCGACCCGCCTCAGGGCCTCGATCTGCTCGCCGACGGTCGCCGAGACGCCAGGCAGGGTGAGCGTCCGCCGGCTCCCGAGCAGCGACAGGTCGAGCTCTGCGGCGTGCAGGAGGAACCCGACCGCCGAGCGGGGCGAGGCGTGCCAGTGACGCACATCGTCGCCGACCGGGAGGATCGCTTCCTTGCCCGCCAGCGGCTCCCGGATGATGCCTGAAAAGAATCCGGAAGCCGCCTTGTTGGGGGCGCCGGGCCGCACGCAGATCGTCGGAAGCCGAAGGCCGATCCCGTCGAAAAAGCCGCGTCTCGAGTAGTCGGCGAGCAGCAACTCGCATATCGCCTTCTGGGTTCCGTAGCTTGTCAGCGGCGCCGGCGCGAACTCGTCGCCGATGACGTCGGGAAAGGGCGCTCCGAACACGGCGATCGACGAGGTGAACACGAGCCGAGGCCGATATGCCCCGCCGGATTGCGCGCTTTCGCCCCGAACGGCTTCGAAGAAAGCATGGGTTCCTCCGAGGTTGACCGCGTAGCCCTTGTCGAAGTCGGCTTCCGCCTCCCCCGATACGACCGAGGCAAGCAGAAAGATCACGTCGGGGCGACGGCCGGCGAGTTTCGCCGGGACGTAAGAGGCGGCGAGGTCGAAAGCTTCGCAGACGATCGGAAACGGCGCCTCGAATGGTTCCGGCGCGACGATGTCGACAAGATGCGCGCCCTCGATCGCCTGGCCGGCCAGGCGACCGTCGCGCGCCAGCCTCTGCGTGAGCTTGCGGCCGATCATTCCGGCCGCGCCGATGATAAGCACGTTCATGGATCAGCAACCCTTCTCGCCGCTCGGGGCGCGGTCGCCCTCCATGCGGTCGCGTTCGATGGTGAAGCCCATGTAAGGCAGTTTTTCCGTTGGCGACAAACCTGACCAATCGGTCAAGTCGTTTCGCTGAGAAATTTCGCATAGTTTACGTCGCCCTTTTTTTGCCCCAACGTGCCTCCAGAGAAGCCGAGTAGCGTTGACAGAAAAGAGGTCGAGTGGATGCAGAACATCATTTTGGCAGGTGTGATATTGGTTGGATATACGTGCGCGGCCTCCGCCGCCGAAAAGGGAATTGCTTCATATTACCAGAACCCCCGATACAGCGGGCTGATTGCAGCGCACAAGACGCTGCCGTTGGGAACCCAGGTGCGGGTCACCAATCTCGACAACGGCCGCAGCGCCGTGGTGAAGATCGTCGATCGCGGCCCATTCATCCTCGGCCGGATCATCGATGTCTCGACAGCGGCCGCCGGCGTTCTCGGCTTCCGGCGGTTCGGAACCGCCCATGTCCAGATCGAAGATCCGATGAGGGACGCTTCGGTTTTTTCTCTGAACTGACATGAGCACGCGGCCGCGCCGGTGAAACGAGGCGCGGCCGCTTGTTTGTTTCCGATGGCGCGTTTGGCGGACGCGGTCGAGCGCGGCGGCGCTGTCGAAGTCCGCTGTTAAGAGGAACGCTCCCGCTGTTGCGCCTGAAGCGATGGATTCCGACCAGCGCCTTGGAGTTAAAGGCATTTTGGCCGCAAAAGTGCAAAAGTGCGCCGGAGGGGCCCCTTTGACGAAAATCCGCAAATCCGGCCGCGGGTTTCATGGGGCGGTGGAAGGCCGGCGGCCGAAATCAGCTTTCCTCCTCCAGCAGACGACGCGCGATCACCTGCGCCTGGATCTCCGCCGCGCCTTCGAAGATGTTGAGGATGCGGGCGTCGCAGAGCACGCGTGAGATGGGGTATTCGAGGGCGAAGCCGTTGCCGCCGTGAATCTGGAGGGCGTTGTCCGCCGCCGCCCACGCGACCCGCGCGGCGAGCAACTTCGCCATGCCCGCCTCGAGGTCGCAACGGCGCCCCTCGTCCTTCGCGCGGCCCGCGAAATAGGTGGTCTGGCGGGCGATGTGGATCTCGACCGCCATCATCGCGAGCTTGTCGGCGACGCGGGGGAAATGAATCAGCGTCTTGCCGAACTGGACCCGTTCCTTGGCGTAGCGCAGGCCGAGCTCGAAGGCGCACTGCGCGACGCCGACCGCTCGCGCGGCTGTCTGGATACGGGCCGACTCGAAGGTCTCCATCAGCTGCTTGAAGCCCTGGCCCTCGACGCCGCCGAGCAAGGCGTCGACAGGAACGCGGAATCCATCGAATGCGATCTCGTATTCCTTCATGCCACGGTAGCCGAGAACCTCGATCTCCCCGCCCGATATGCCGTCGGCTGGGAAGGGCTCCGCGTCGGTTCCGCGCGGCTTCTCGGCGAGCAGCATCGAAAGGCCCTTGTAGCCTTTCTCCTGCGGGTTGGTTCGGACGAGCAGCGTCATCAGATCGGCGCGCACCGGGTGGGTAATCCAGGTCTTGGCGCCCTGGACCACATAGACGTCGCCCTCGCGCTCCGCCCGCGTCTTGAGACTCGCGAGATCGGAGCCGGTGTTGGGCTCGGTGAAGACGGCCGTCGGCAGGATTTCGCCGCTGGCGATCCTGGGAAGATATTTTTCTTTCTGCCCCTCGGTCCCCCCCACGAGGATCAGTTCGGCCGCGATCTCGGACCGGGTGCCGAGCGAGCCGACGCCGATGTAGCCGCGCGACAGCTCCTCCGACACGACGCACATCGCGATCTTGCCGAGCCCCATCCCCCCATAGGCCTCGGGAACGGTGAGGCCGAACACGCCCAATTGCGAAAGCCCCTCGATAACGTCGAGCGGGATATAGGCGTTGGCGCGATGCCATGATTGAGCGTGCGGGACGACTTCGGTGTCGGCGAAACGGCGCATTTCGCCGCGAATGGCCTCCAACGTCTCGTCGAGGCCGGGGTCCCCGATCGCGCCTTCGTGCGCGTGCCGGATCACGTCTGCGAGCGCCTTGCGGTTGTCGGGCGTGTTGCCGGACCTCATCAGGGCTTCGACTACCGGCTCCTTGCGGAAAGGCTCGATGTCGCCTTCCGAGAGGCCGAAGTCAGACAGGCGCACGATCTCGCCTTGATTCATCGGAATGCCGCCGAACACCTGGGCGAGATATTCGCCAAGCCCGATCCGGGTCAGGAGTTCCTCGGTCGGCCCAAGGCGGCCCTCTCCGTGCATGCGCCGGGCGTAGCTGGCCATTTCCTTGATCGCCTCGACATAGGTCGCAAGCCAGGCGAGGCCGTGCACGGCGTGCTGCTCGGTTTCGAGCCTGGCCGCGCTGAGTCTGCCGTGCGCGGTGACCCGCTCCCGCACGGCGGTCACGGCGCATTCCAGGAGGCCCTCGGCGGCGAAATGCGCCTGGCCGGCGAGATCGTCGAGCGTCACGGATTATTTCTCCAGATTCGGCGATGCTGCACCGCACAATGCTGTCTCCCGGCCTCTGTTGCAATGCGTCTTTTTGACGTTATCGGAGGAAAATAAGGGCCTCGACCTGTACCGAGGCCGGGGGCGCGGCCTAAGTGACGAGCCATGGGCGTCGCGAGATCCGGCGAGGCGAGATTGGGCAGGCTGATTTCGATCCTCTGGAGCGCCGGCGAGAAGTTCCTGGCGGACGACGGCTGGGCGATCGCGAGCTACATCGGCCTGACTCTGCTGATGTCCTTGTTTCCTTTCCTCATCTTCGTCGCGGCGCTGGCGGGCTTCCTCGGCTCGGAAGAGCTGGCGAAGGAGGCGGCGGGGCTCGTTTTCGCGGAGTGGCCCAAGGAGGTCGCGGGGCCGATCGCCGATCAGGTGTTGAACGTGCTGACGGCGCCGCGGGGCGGGCTCCTGACCCTGGGCGCCGTGCTCTCCTCCTATTTCGCCTCGAGCGCCATCGAGGCGCTGAGAGTCGGCCTCAACCGGGCCTACGGCCTGGCGGAACCGCGGCCGTGGTGGCTCCTGAGGCTTCAGTCGCTCGGCCTCGTCCTCGTCGGCGCGCTCGCGCTGCTGGCGCTCGCCTTCCTGGTCGTGCTCGGACCCTTGATCCTCGACACGCTCGCGGCCTTCTTCCCTGGGGTGGCGGCGGCGCGCCAGCTGCTGACTTTCGTCCGACTGGGGGTCGCCTCGTTCATGGTCGCGACCTCCCTGTTCCTCGCGCACCTTATCCTTCCGGCCCATCGGCCGAGGCTGATCGACCTCCTGCCGGGGGTGGCGCTGACCTTCGTCGCCAGCATCGCCTTCGGCGAGGCGTTCGGCATGTATCTGAGCCAGTTCGTCCGCAGCTACATTTCGATGTACGCGGGGCTCGCCTCGGTGATGATCGCGCTGGTCTATCTCTATTGGGTCGCGCTCTTATTCGTGTTCGGGGGCGAGCTCAACGCCGCGATCCTGCGGGCGCGGGACCACAGCAACGCCTGACTCTTGCGCTCGATCGACCGCAAAGGCTGGAGCAGACGCCGCTCCGGGCGTAGCTCATTCGGTCACCTGCGGCCGGAGCGGGAGAATCTGCGACCGCCGAAGTGATTTCAAGGCGTTGGGCGCCAAAGTGCCAAAGTCTGGGGTCTGCCGGCCGACCCTATCGTGACGTCGTCCTTCCCGGCGCAGACCGCCGGCGCGACGCCAACAAGGCGCTCATCCCTCGTGGCTGCGGCGCCTGCCCCAAGAGGACACAGCGCCGATCGCAAATCCATGCCAACTTCTTCCAAGAGTCGCCCATTGCCATTCTAAGCCTTTTCAATGAGTTGGCCGCAGCGGGCGGGAGAAATGGAGTTGCGAGAAAAGCCCCCGGGTCCGATGGCGATAGGCAAAGTCAACAAGTTTCACGTAATCCGCTTGCGATTCGTTGTGTTCTTCATTTGTACCATACTTTTCGATAACCCGCAAGAATGACGGCCGCAGACTTCCCCGGCGCACGGGCGCCTCCAATCGCCCAAGCGCGCGATCCACCAAGCAGGCGCCGCCGCTCCGCAAGGGAGCGCGACGGCGGCGTCATGCGGCCGCACGGTCGCCATCGAGGCAAGAGGAATCAGGGATTTGGCGCGAACGAACAGGGAGTTTATTCGATGGAAAAGGGAGCTGATCCGAAGGAACAGGGAGCTTGATGGGAGAAAGGGCAGGACCAGCCAAATTCACCATAAAGGACACCGAGTCCACGAAGAATCACAGCATCCTTGGTGCGCTTCGTGTCCTTCGTGGTGAACCCGCTTCGGCTCAGTCCGCGGGATCAAACGTGTCCTATTGGTATAAAGACAAAGCAGGCGCCTATTCTCTCTGAAGCGATAGGACGGGCGATCGAATGGGTGCGCCGGACGATCGCGACCGATCCGGGTCTTCCGGCGCCAACAGCAACCTCGCTGCGGCGCTCACCTTGACCGGCCGGGTCGCAGAGGCCCATGAAGTGGTCCAGCGCTTCGCTTCGCTCCACCCGGCGGCGCCGGACGACCGCGGCGGCCAACGCGCTGAGGGACCGGGCTGACCCGCCAGCGCCCCGACCCCGCGCTATCTCGAATCCTGGGATCGCCGGATCGAGGGCCTGCGCAAGGCGGAACGCCGGGGGAATGATCGCCGCCTGTCGCTCACGGTTCACCGATTCACATAAGTCATTTTCTTTGTCGCGCGGCCGGCGCTCCCCCCTTTCCCCGCGAAGTCGGGGAAGGGGGCGCAGAGAGTGTGCGACCGGATGGGGTGCGGAGAGCAGGAATCCGTCGATGAAAGCTTTGCGGCGACGGTCGTGCAACGCGGAATACAGCATCGCGCCGATGAGAGGTTCGCGGCGACGTTTGTGTAATCCGACTGCGGCCGAAGCAGCGGGCCACACCCATCCGGCGCCATAGCCCGCCGAAAGACGGACGTCTTTCGATGCCCTATGGCGCCACCTTCGCCAGCAAGCTGAGGAAGGTGTTCCCCGCGGCGATTTGAGATGTGTGAATATCGTAGCCTCACGGCGGCGTAACCTCGCCGCGAGGATCCCAAAGGTCCTCCCAGCGCTGCCCTTCCTTCCACAAGAACACCTGCCCTTTGATCAACCGGCAGTTGCGGTCGACCCCGGCGATGGCCTGAATCTCATCGTCGCTCAACGGGTCTTCAGCGACGGCTCGCAGATTGGCGGCATAATGGAGCGGGTTAACCGAGAAGGGGATCGGGATCCGCCCGCGCTGCACCGCCCATTTGATGCAGACGGCGGCGGGATGGATCCCGCGCTGATCCGCGATCCCGACGATCACGGGATCCTCCATCGGGCTCGAGTCTTCGGGCATGCGATCGCGCTCCGGACGTCCCGGCGAGCCGAGCGGACAATAGCCGATCGGCTGGATTCCGTTCTCGATCACGAAACGGAACAGCTCCGGCTGCTGGAAGTGGGGGTGTAGCTCCATCTCGTTGGCCGCCGGCTTGATGCGCGCGTCGCGCAGGATGAGCTCGAGTTTCGGAATGCTCATGTTGGACGTGCCGATGTGACGGACGAGCTTCCGATCCACCAGCTTCTCCATGCTGCGCCAGGTCTTCATGTAGTTCGCATGGATGTAGGGGCCTGGCGTCCGGACTGCGCTACGTCACGTCGCAACTTGGCGGATGGTAGTTCGGGAACGGCCAATGCACGAGGAACAGGTCGAGATAGTCGAGGCGCAGGTCGGCGAGCGACTTCCGGCAGGACGTGATCACGTCCTCTTCTCCGTGCCTGTCGTTCCAGAGCTTCGAGGTGACCCAGAGATCCTCGCGTTTGATCCCGCTCCGAATGATCTCTTGGAGCGAAGCTCCGACGGCCTCCTCGTTCCCGTAGACCGACGCGCAGTCGAAGTGGCGGTATCCGACCGCAGCCGCGCCCTTGACCGCCGCTGCGACTTCACCGGGCGACACGTGATCGGAGCCGAAGGTTCCGAGTCCCACCGCCGGCATCGTGAAGCCGGTGTATAATCGTTTCCGGGGAATGGACGCCGGGTCGATGGGCTCTACTTGGTCTCGCCAACTCTGATCATGCCGGTTTCCTGGGCGCGAACGCCTGCTGCTCGATTCCCCCTGCGCCGGCATTTGTGCGTCGAGCGGTTCGACAAGCCGGTCGATCGTGGCTGAGTTTGTCCTACCACGAAAGGGCGCGAGGAAGCACGGAGCGCCCGATTAGGGCAATCGGGCGAAGGCGCTTTCCTCCCCACTTGTGGGGGTCGCGCCAGACCTCGAAAGCTGTGTGTCGGCTCACCTTTCGGAGACGGCAGGGCGACCCCCCACCGCTGCCCGCCCTCACAAGGGGGGCGGGAGCGCGTCCAACCGTCACAGGGTCCACTTCGCCCGATTGCCCTGTAGCCCGATCGGTCCCTTGCGCTTGCGCCTAGCCGGGGATGCGGCCCGGATCGGGTTCACCCCGCGGTGGCGGCTCCATCGTTCGATGCAAGCGCCACCTTGAGGCGCGGCTGAGCCACGCGGCAATCATTCTCTTCGGCAAGCCCGACCAATCCGCCGAAGCGGCGGGTTTTTTTCGCTTCGTGGTTGGTGAAGACCTCAGCCAGGCGGTGGTCGAGAAACGGATTGCGGAATCGGTCGATCACCGTCTCCCGATAGGCGCGCGCCTCCCCTTCCATTCCAATGCCCGCGAAGACGGGGATCACTTCCTTATCGAAGAGATCGTTGAGTTCGCTCCGCATGCTCTCGTCGGACATCGCTTCGCGCACCGTCATCGCCCGATCGGATTTGCGCCGCCGCCAGAGCTCCGCGAGATAGGTGTGGCCGAGGTTGAGGATGAACAGCTTCAGTCGCTCGTAGCGCTTGAGATCGTTCGTCACCACGACGTCGGGATGGCGGCAGGGAAGCCTGAGGCTCGGCTGGTCTTCGATCGCCCACAGCGCATAGGGCTCGGCGACCGCCCCGAGCGGCTCGAGCGGCTCGGAGACAATGCGGTCGACCAGCGAGTTGACCCAGAGGCAGTCGTCGCCGATCCAACGCCGAGCCGGAGGGGGAGCGCTCCACCGGTCGAGAACGGCGAGCACTGTCGCCCGCAGAGTGCGGCCATTGTCAGGGGTCAGCTCGCAGGGAAAGAGGGTGATCGGCTCCGCGCCGGCGCGATAGCGGGAAAGCAGCAGCCTGGCGAGCTTGGCCGGGAAGGATCGCGGCGGCGGGCCGTCCGACCGGTCCGAGGCGTCGGTCTCATAGCCGCGGTCGGCGGTGTTCGACACCATGCATTGCGCCTCGTTGAACAGGCGTTCGGCCTCCTCCCATTGCTCGTTCGCGTCGACGCCGCCGCCGACGCTTCCGACCTCGACCCGCTCGTCGACGACGCGGCCGCCAGCAAAGCCCCTGATCCGGACGACATAGGGCGCGGCCGCGGCGAAGGCTGAGATGCGTTTGCGGCTTGCGGGGCTCTGGGTGGTCTGAATGACGACGATCCGGCCCACGGCGTCGCCTTTCTTCAGCGCCTCGCTGACGAACAGGTCGACGTGGGCTTGCAGGAAGCGGCTGGTGCCGAACTGAGCGATCGGGAACGTCATGCTAGCCAAATCTCGCGCAGATTGTTCCGGCGGCGCGCCTCGGCCTGTGCCGCTATATTGCCTTTGATCGACCTGCGCGGCCCGAGTCTGAACGGGTCGCGTTCGGGTTCCATCGCCTCGACGAAAGGCGCCGGTCGTGAAGATTTTTCTATGCGGCGACGTGATGACGGGACGAGGGATCGATCAGGCGCTGCCGCATCCGTGCCCTCCCATCCTTCACGAACGCTATATGAATTCGGCGATCGATTATATTCGCATTGCGGAACAAGCGAACGGTCCCGTGCCGAGGCCTGCAAGCTTTCGCTATCTCTGGGGCGCGGCTCTCGACGAGTGGCGGAGGGCCGAGCCGCACGCGCGCATCGTCAACCTCGAGACCAGCGTCACCTTGAGCGGCGTCTTCGAGCCGAAGGGGATCAACTATCGCATGAGTCCCGAGAACGCGCCCTGCCTCGTCGAAGCGGGCGTCGACTGCTGCACGCTGGCCAACAACCACGTCCTCGACTGGGGGCAGGGCGGCCTCATCGACACGTTGAACACGCTGCACGAGCTCCGAATCAAAACCGCCGGCGCGGGCCGCAATCGGGCGGAGGCCGAAGCTCCGGCCATCGTCGAGATCTCGGACGAGGGCCGCCTCATCGTGCTCGCGTTGGCGTCCGAGACGAGTGGCGTCCCGCGGCATTGGGCGGCCGACCAGATGAGGCCCGGCGTCAATCTTCTGTCCTCTTTTTCCGAGGCGAGGGTCGGCCCGATCGCCGATCGGCTCGCGGAGGTCAGACGGCCGAGAGACGTCGTCGTCGTCTCGATCCATTGGGGGCCGAACTGGGGCTATTCGAT
>DASRSL010000225.1:0-2295 GCA_035656495.1 Roseiarcus sp. | reverse complement strand
TCGCGCTGGGGCCGCAATCGATCCGGCTTCGCCCCGCCCCGCATTGCCGCACCCGCGTCCCCAGCTATTCGCTCAAGGTCACGCCAGCCCAGCATTTCGTCAACTGGCAGCAGGATCCGCACGGTAACTGGCTGGCGCGCTTCGTGTTTCCGGAGAAGACCCGCGAGTTCAAGATCGAGGTCGATCTGACGGCCGAACTCGCCGTCATCAATCCGTTCGACTTTTTCATCGAGCCCTACGCCGAGGAATTCCCGTTCGTCTATTCCGAGGAGCTGAAGACTGAACTCACGGCGTATCTGACGCCCGAACCGTCTGGTTCGCTGCTCTCGAAATATATGGGCGAGGTCGCGGGGCGGCGTGACCGCACGATCGATTTTCTCGTCGCGCTCAACGCCGAACTCCAGCGCATGGTGCGATACGTCATCCGCCTGGAATCGGGCGTGCAAGAGCCCGACGAGACGCTGGCGCTGCGTTCGGGTTCCTGCCGTGACTCGGCTTGGCTCCTGGTGCAGATTCTGCGCCGGCTCGGCCTCGCGGCGCGATTCGTCTCTGGCTATCTCATCCAGCTGAAGGCAGACGTCGACCCGATCGAGGGGCCGATGGGGACCGACAAGGATTTCACCGATCTCCACGCCTGGGCGGAGGTCTATCTTCCCGGAGCCGGCTGGATCGGGATGGACGCGACCTCGGGCCTCTTCTGCGGCGAGGGCCATTTGCCGCTCTGCGCGACGCCGCATTTCCGTTCGGCTGCTCCAATTACCGGCATGGTCGAACCCGCCAGCGTCACTTTCGGTTTCGAGATGGACGTGAAGCGGCTACGCGAGACGCCTCGCGTCACGCTCCCTTTCACCGATGTCGCCTGGGGCGCGCTCGACGCGCTCGGGGAAGCGGTCGATCGAGATTTGCAGGCCCAGGACATGCGCCTGACGATGGGCGGCGAGCCGACTTTCGTTTCGATCGACGAATACGACGCCCCGGAATGGAACACCGGGGCGGTCGGCGGGACGAAAGAGTCGCGCGCGCAGGATTTGATCCGGCGACTCCATGAACGCTTCGCGCCGGGTGGTTTCCTGCATTTCGGCCAGGGCAAATGGTATCCCGGCGAGAGTCTGCCGCGCTGGGCGTTCTCGCTATATTGGCGCAAGGACGGGCAACCGATCTGGGGAGCGCCGGAGTTGATCGCCGACAGCGAGGTGAAGGGCCGGTCGACCGACGCCGACGCGGAGCGACTGGCGGGCGAGATCGCCACGCGGCTAGGCCTGGAAACAGATTACGTGATCCCCGCCTACGAAGACGCGCCCTATTGGCTGCTCAAGGAACAGGCGTTGCCCGTCAACGTCGACCCGCTCGATCCCAAGATCGACGACCCCGAAGAGCGCTCGCGGATGGTGCGCACGTTCGATCGCGGCCTTTCGCGTCCGACCGGCTTCGTGCTTCCGGTTCAGCGCTGGAACGCCGAGGCAAAGCCAGCCTGGCGCAGCGAGCGATGGCCGCTGCGGCGCGGTAAGCTCTTCCTGATTCCCGGCGACTCACCGGTCGGCCTGCGGCTGCCGATGAAAACCCTGCCCTATGTGAAGCCGAAGGATTTCCCCTTCCTGCACGAGCAGGACCCGCTGGAGCCTCGTCGCCCGCTGCCTGCGCCGGTCCAGTTTCGCCAGATCGACAATGCTGCCGCGCCCGGCGTCGATGCGCAGGAGCTGAACGAACAGTTCGCCGCCGAGGGCGCGGTCCGCACCGCGCTCTCGGTCGAGCTGCGCGACCGCGTGCTCTGCGTCTTCATGCCGCCGACGCCCCGCCTGGAGGATTATCTCGAACTGCTCGGCACGGTCGAGGCGATCACACGCGACCGCGGTCAGCCCGTACGCATCGAGGGCTACCCGCCGCCGCACGATCCGCGCATCGACGTGATCAAGGTGACGCCCGATCCCGGCGTGATCGAGGTCAACGTGCATCCCGCCGCGTCCTGGCGTCAAGCGGTGACGACGACGACCGCCCTCTATGAGGAGGCGCGGCTGGCGCGGCTAGGAACCGACAAGTTCCTGGCCGACGGGCGCCATACCGGCACGGGTGGGGGCAACCATGTCGTGGTCGGCGGCGCGACGCCGGCCGACTCGCCGTTTCTGCGCCGGCCCGATCTGCTCGCGAGCCTCGTGCTCTATTGGCAGCGCCATCCTTCGCTCTCGTATTTGTTCTCCGGTCTGTTCATCGGCCCGACGAGCCAGGCGCCGCGGATGGACGAAGCGCGCGACGACCAGCTCTATGAGTTCCAGATCGCGCTTTCGCAGACCCCGGCGG